>NZ_JBQQBY010000009.1:0-203285 GCF_052246385.1 Streptomyces sp. 8N616
GTCGAAGGCGCCGCGGCGGTGCGAGGCACTCGGCGCCCACCGCACCGCAGGCACCCCGCCCAAGGAGCGGTGGCGGCGCGAGACCCCCTGCGCTCGGTGGGGCGCGAGGCGCGTGCCTTCGTGGTGCCGGGCAGGGGGCGGCGCAAGGCGGGGCGGCGGGCACGCCCCGGCCCCGCGCGCCACGTGCCGTCCTCCCCGAGCGGAGGTCGCATGTCGCTGATCACGACACTGGCCCGGCTCGAGGCCGTGCAGGGCGGGCGGGCGCAGCCGAAGGCGACCGTGCGGCACCGGCATGTGTCCGCCCGGCCCCTCGCGTTCGTGCCGCTGACGACCGCCGGTGAGGCGGGTGCCCCGCTCGGCGCGCTCGTCGGTACCGAGCGGGACGCCCCGCGGCTGCTCGTCGTGCCCCAATCGCGCGACCGCGACCTGCGGTTCGCCTTCCTCGCCGAGCTGGCGGAGGCCGTGCTGCCGTACCTCGAGTCGTACGCGGACGGCGTCGAGACCGCGGAGCGCAAGGAGACCGACCCGGAGACCGGCAAGAAGGTGCCGGTCGAGGTCGAGCTGTGCTCGGACGCGCCGCAGCTGCTGGTCCCGAGCTCCGCAGGCGTGGAGTTCGTACGGCTGCTGGGCCGGTCGATGCGGTTCCGCCGCACCGCCGAGCAGGACCCGGACACCCCGTATCCGGCCCCCGCGCGCGTGCCGCTGCTCGGCCGCTGGCTGACGCACTACGGCGAGCGGTCCCGCGTCCCCGGGGCCTCTCTGCTGCTGTCCATGACCGAGCTGCTGTCCCGCCACTGGGCGACCGGGCAGAGCGATCTGGAGGACCAGCACCTGGGCGCGCTCCTCGCCTGGATCGACCCGCCGGACGGGGAGTCGGGCGCGGACGCGGCCCTGCGCGCCGAGCTGGAGCGCGGCCCTGACGGGCTGCTGCTGTGCCCGCCCGCCGGTCCCGCGACCGACCCGGTCTTCGACAACAAGCGGCTGGCACCGGCCATGGCCCGCTACGACGCGGCGCGCGCGGCGGACGAGCAGAGAGCCGACCAACCCCATACAGACCGACCGCACGCGGACCAACCGAACAGCTGCCAACCGATCACCGACCAACCGAACACCGACCAACCCGGCGCCGGCCGACCCGACGCGACCCAACCAAACGCAAACCAACCCAACGCCGCCGCCCGCGCGGAGGCGGAGATCCGCCAGCTCGTCGCCTCCCAGCTGCGCCCCACCTGGGACGCCCTGTGGCGCGGCGTGGACCTGCTGCGCGCGCTCCCGGAAGGCGCCCGCGTGCCCGACCGCTGGAAGCGGGACCGCTGGTCGTACACCGGCCACCGCGACCGCGTACGCGCCGGTGAACCACCGCAGCCGAAGCGGGACGACGCGGTCACCGCAGCGCAGAAGCTGGCGGCCCGGGAGACGGCGCAGGCGCTGCTCGACGCGCAGGAGGCGCTGGACGACCCGCTGGTCATGGCGGGGCGGCGGCTGGCAGGCGAGGCGTTCGCGGGCGCGGTGACCGAGGTGGTCATGGCGTACAGCGAGGCGAAGGTGCCTCGCCCCCGCCCCCTCATCACCGTCCGCACGGACGACCGGCCGCATCTGGCCGAGTCCGCGAAGGTGTACCGCGCGCTGGCGGACGGCAAGACGCAGACGGGGGAGTTCGTGTCGTACGAGCCGGGCGCGCTTGTGGTGCGTCTGACCGGCGGGATGGGGCGGGGCAAGGTCCCGGTGCCGGGCTCGGTGCCGGAGGAGGGCGACCGTGTGTGCTGGACGCTGTTCGAGCACGCCCCCCGCGGCGGCCCCGAGTTGCCGGACCCGGAGGGGACCCCTTGGACGCACGGCGGCCCACCAGCCGCCTCCTCCGGCGCGGGAGCCGCCGCCGACCGCCCTGACCCCGTGACCTCGGAGGACTACCTGTGACCGGTACTCGGCCGCCCCTGGGGCCGCGGCCTGCGATCCGGATCGGGCCGGGCCCCGCCGCCCCGTACCCGTCCCCGTCCCCGCGCGCCGTCCGCGGCCCGCGCGCCGTTCGCGGCCCTTCCGCCGTCCGCCGCCCGTCCGCCGCCCGCGGCCCCTCCCCCGAGCAGAGCCCCTCTGCCGCGCCCCGGCACGTCCAAGCGCGCGTCCGCGCGGCCGCTCCCGCGGAGGGTGCGCGGTGACGGGCGACAGCAGCCCGGCGGCGCCCGGATTCGATCCCGGAGCCGCCGCGGCGCGCGCGACGGACGCGATCCTGCACGACGCGCTGCACGGCACGCACCGCGGCGTCGTCGTGGACTCGCCGCCCGGTGCGGGCAAGTCGACCCTCGTCGTGCGGGCGGCGCGCGAGCTGGCCGCCGCCGGGCGCCCGCTGATGATCGTGGCGCAGACGAACGCGCAGGTGGACGATCTCGCCGACCGGCTCGCGACGGCCGATCCCGACCTCCCCGTGGGCAGGCTGCACAGCAGCGAGCCGCACCCGTACGACCCGGTCCTCGACCAGCACACCTCCGTCGTCAAGTCCGCGAAGGCCGCCGACCTGGCGGGGCTCGAGATCGTCATCTCGACCGCCGCCAAGTGGGCGCACACCAAGGCCGTCGAGCCGTGGCGGCACGCGATCGTCGACGAGGCGTACCAGATGCGGTCGGACGCGCTGCTGGCCGTGGCGGGCCTGTTCGAGCGGGCGCTGTTCGTCGGCGACCCGGGCCAGCTGGACCCGTTCAGCGTGGTGGGCGCCGAGCAGTGGGCGGGCCTGTCGTACGACCCGTCGGCGAGCGCCGTGAGCACGCTGCTGGCCCACAACCCGGATCTGCCGCAGCACCGCCTGCCCGTGTCGTGGCGGCTGCCCGCCTCCGCCGCGCCGCTCGTCTCGGACGCCTTCTATCCCTACACGCCGTTCCGCAGCGGTACGGACCACGGCGACCGGCGGCTGTCGTTCGGCGTGCCGTCGGACGGCTCGGCGGCCGACCGGGTGCTGGACGAGGCGGCCGAATCGGGCTGGGGCCTTCTGGAGCTGCCCGCGCGGCGCACGCCGCGCACGGACCCGGAGGCGGTACGGGCCGTGGCGCTGGTGGTGCGGCGGCTGCTGGACCGGGGCGGCGCGGCGACCAGCGAGCGCGCCGAGCAGCCCGTACCGCTGACCGCCGACCGGATCGCGGTCGGTACGGCGCACCGCGACCAGGCGGCGGCCGTGCGGGCCGCGCTCGCGGAGCTGGGGGTCTCGGGAGTGGCGGTGGACACGGCGAACCGGCTGCAGGGCCGGGAGTTCGATGTGACAGTGGTGCTGCACCCGCTGTCGGGGCGACCGGATGCGACGGCCTTCCATCTCGAGACGGGTCGGCTGTGCGTACTGGCGTCCCGCCACCGGCACGCGTGCGTCGTGGTGTGCCGGGCGGGGGTGGCCGAGCTGCTGGACGAGCATCCGTCGACGGAACCGGTGCAGCTGGGGGTGACGGTGAAATTTCCGGACGGCTGGGAGGCGAACCACGCGGTGTTCTCGCACCTCGCGGAACACCGGGTGCCATGGCCCGGCGGGCAGTCCCCGGGGTGAGGGCCGCGGTGCTGAGGACCGCGGTGCCGGGGCCGAAGGAAACCAACCGGATGGCCTTCTTCCGCCCCGCACTTGCCAAGCGCGGGACAATAGAGGCGGCGGAGCCTGAGCTCATGGGCACAGGCCATGTGAAGCGATCGATCGATCGAGGAAGAGCGTCGGAGGTAGATCAATGTCGGAGCCGCGGCCGGCTCATCATCGGGCGGACGACGCGCAGCGACGGCTGCGGCCCGCGGCGCTGCTGTTCGAGCCCCCGGAGGCCCTGGAGGACGAGGAGCACTTCTTCGACCTGGAGTCGATGGAGGATCCGGGCGAACTGCTGGCCAGGTCCACGGAGCTGGCGGTGGCGTTCCAGGAGGCCGCCGACCGCGCGACGGAGTTCCAGGCCATCGCCGCCGCCCAGCTCGCCGACCCCAAGCGGTTCGACCGGCTCTCCTCCGCCGTGATCGCGGAGCGCGCGGACTGGAGCGAGGACTACGCCCGGAAGATGATCGAGTTCGGCCGCGATCTGCTGGAGGGCGGCGGCCTGGCCGCCGAGTAGCGGCGACGGCGGCCCGCGACGCGACCGCCCACCCCCGCGCTGAGTGCGTGACCCCACACGCCGAGTGCCCGGGCACAGTACGCCTCCACGTCCCGCTGTGTCCGGATTTCCGGCAAAACCGGGAGCGGAACCGTTCCTCCGCGTAGGTGTGTATGCCATGAGCGATTGGCAGCGGGACACCCGGCACCTCGATAGCCGGCACCGCCTCGATACCCGGCACCGCCCCGATACCCACCACCGCCTCGACGTCCTCGGCGCCGTAGGCGCCGAGAGCGCCAGATGCGGCCGGAGTGCCGTACGCGCACAGAGGACCGTAGGCACCGCCGAGCCGCAGGGCACCGCGGACGGGGTCACGCCCGCCGGAGCCGACTGGCTCGCCTCGGCGGGCCCGTTCCCCCGCAGCACTCTCGCCCTCTGGTCCGCCCGCCCCACCGCCCCCGTCGTACTGCCCTGTGGCACCGCATTCGACGTGATCAACGCCCCCGCCGTCTTCGGCCGCCGGATGCTGGACCGCCTGTGGTCCGAGGGCCCCGGGTCGGGACCGGTGGCGGCGCACCGCGGCCGGATGCTGCTCTTCGCCGCGCCCGGCACCGCCCACCGGCTCCCCGCGCAGCTCGACTGGGTGGGGCCCGCGACGAAGTCAGGGGGAGGGTGGAGCGACGTGGTGCCACCGCTGCTGTGCCATGGCGCAGGGGACGCGGTGACCGTGCCGCCCGTGAGCCCGCCCCCTTCGGGCGGCGAGACGGCGGGGAACGGCTCGCGCTGGCTGGTCGCCCCCGACGTGCGGCACCCGTGGCTGCCGGGCACCGAAGCCATGCTCTGGGCCTGCGTCCAGGCCGTGCGCGGCGACGCCCCAGTGGCCGGCTGAGGCCCCGCTCAGGCCCCTGAGCGGCCTCGGCGGACCCCGGAAATTATCGATTTTCTTTCCGCCGGACCAGGATGCTAATGTCTTCCACGTCGGGCGCCGCTAGCTCAGTTGGTTAGAGCAGCTGACTCTTAATCAGCGGGTCCGGGGTTCGAGTCCCTGGCGGCGCACTTACGGTTCCACCGTTGACCTGGGCTTTCTCGCTCTGCGAGAGAGCCCTTCGTCATGTCTGCGGCCTTCACGTACGCGGCTCGTACGCGATCACGCGCCCCTCACGGCAGGGTGGCCCGTACCGTCCAGCGCCCGCCCTCGTCTGTGCCCAGCACCTCCACCGCCACCCCGCTGTCCCGGTCGGTCAGCCGCTCCCCCACCCCCAGCGGCGCGTCCGCCAGCGGCGGGAAGACCGAGGCGGCCGGGCAGGCAGCGGACCTCGGGTGCCCGTCGAGGATCTCGACCGGTCCGCCGCCCGAGGCCACCCCGCTGCGCACCCGGTAGACCAGGACACCCTCCGTGCAGGTCTCGCTGTCGTTGCCGTGCGCCTCGCGGACCTCGGCCGCGATCGCCGTCGCCGCGCCCGTGCGGATAACCAGCAGCCGGGTGCCGCCGTCCGAGCCCCGGCGGGGCGGGGCGGCGAGCGCATCCAGGCTGTGCACGCTCGTGCCGCTCTTCTCCACGCAGCCGACCTGGCCGCGGTTCAGCCAGCCCAGCTTCCACTTGTGCCAGCCGAGGGGCTCTGGCGCGAGCCCGAACTGGCTGCCCATGAGGTCCCAGTCGCCCACGTACGTGTCCCAGTCGCTCTTGCCGTCCCTGGGCCGGTGGTAGAGGTCGGGCAGGTCGAAGACGTGCCCGGTCTCGTGGGCGAGGACGTTGCGGTCGGGCGGGTGCTCCTCGAAGACGGTGACGACCCGGCGCAGCTGGGTGCCGTCGGCCCGGAGCGGCTGCTCGAAGTTGACGACCTTCGTCGCGTCGGAGTCGACACCCGGCGCGTCCGGGTCCGCGACCAGATACACGACGTCGTACCGGGCGAAGTTCACCCGGCGGTCGGCCGCCCCGATGGCGTCGCGCAGATAGTCGGAGCGCCGCTTCGGGTCCCAGTCGCGCTGTATCCCGTACGAGGTCGAGGTCTCCGGCATCCGGACCCAGGCGCGCACCGGGTCGGTGTCCAGCCTGAACCGCCCGTACGAGGCGCGCGCGAAGAAGCGGGAGGTGTCGGGGAAGTAGTCGGCGGCCAGGTCATCGGGGGCCACCTGCGGCTTCGAGTCGGGGAAGGACAGGAAGACCATGACCGCGTGGAGCCTGTGCAGGGGGCGCGGATAGGCGCTGTTCCAGGTGTCGACGCCCTCGGAGTGGTGATCGTCGGTGCGCGCCAGTGCGCAGGGGCCCGCGGCGCTGACCGCGGTGGCCGGGCCCGCGACGAGAGACGTGGCGATCACCGCGGTGAGGGAGGTGAAGGCGGCGGCGAAGGTACGCAGCCGCGACCGGTCCACTCGCCCGGGTGTCTGCGGACGCGGCACGTCGACCTCCCGGCTGGAATCGGGACACCTCATCCACTTTGTGGGTTTTTGTCCACTGGTGCCCTGTTCCGGTGGCCCGGTCGAGTGAGCCGCACGAGCATGTTCATACATAACAGAAAGTCACTGGCGGTCAGCGCTGCATCAGGGTCGCGCAGGAGGAGCGCAGAAACGATCGACCGGTCGTCACGGGTGCCCGGCGTCACGGACGGGGCTACTGGAAGGGCCGTCTCGAAGGCCCCTATGATCGCCACATTTCCAGCGCGGATTCCTCCATGGGCGGTCGTTCGCCGACGACCGGACCACCTCACGAATCTGTACGTGACGAGTGCACTTGCGGGAGCGACCGGTGAGCGAACCCCCCGACGGGCCGGTCCCCGGACCCGGCATCACGCCGCCGATGATCACGGAGCGTAGCCAGATGCGCCGCCGTCGGCTCGCGGACCCGGCCGCCGGAGCCCGTGACTCGCCGACCCATGAGGCCCGGGCTCGTGAGACCGGAACACGTGAGGCCGGGGCACGTGAGGCCGGGGCACGTGAGGCCGGGGCACGTGACTCGCCGGCCCATGAGGCCCGGGCCGTTGAGACCCGGTCCCGTGAGGCCGAGGCCCGTGGAGCCCGGGCTCGCGAAGCCCGGGCCCGTGACATCCAGGCAGCGTTCAACGCCGCACGGCTCGCCATGGCCGTGGTCGGCCGCGATGGCCGGGTGGTCAGCGCCAACCACGCACTCGCGGCACTGCTCGGTACCGATCCGTCCCGGCTCGCCGACGAGGCCGCCGCCGACCTCGTCGACCTCTGCCACGACTCCCGTACCTGGACCGCGTACGGCGAGGTGCTGCGCGGGCGCGCCGAACCCCTCCGCTGCACCCGCCGACTCAAGGGCCCGGACGGCCAGTCTCTGTGGACGGAGGTCACGGTCGCGCCCCTCCCGGACAGCGGCAGTGCGCTGCTGTCGGTCGCGGACATCAGCGACCGGCGCGACCTTCAGGCCAGGCTGCGCCATCTGCAGATGCACGATCCGGTGACGCGGCTGCCCAACCGGGCGCTCTTCTTCGAGCGGCTCGCAGCGGCGCTGGGCCCCGACGCGTACGACCGCGGGGGCGCCACCGGCCGGATCGGGCTCTGCTATCTCGACCTCGACGGCTTCAAGGCGGTCAACGACACGCTCGGGCACCGCGTCGGCGACGAACTGCTGAGCGCCGTAGCCCAGCGCCTGGTCCAGTGCGCGGACCAGACGGGGTACGGAAGGCCGGGCGGCCATCTGGTGGCGCGGCTCGGCGGTGACGAGTTCGCCGTGCTGGTGGAGGACTCCACCGGTACGGAGCAGGTGGCGGCGCTGGCCCGTGCCGTACTGGCCTCGCTGCAGCGACCGTTCGACCTCGCCGGGCAGCGGCTGTCCGTCTCGGCGAGCATCGGTGTGGTGGAACGTGCGGTCGCCGGGACGACGGCGACCGGGCTGATGCAGGCCGCCGACACCACGCTGTACTGGGCGAAGGCCGACGGGAAGGCCCGCTGGACGCTCTTCGACCCCGAGCGCAACGCCCACCGGATGACCCGCCAGGCGCTGTCGAGCACGCTGCGGCCCGCGGTGGAGCGCGGGGAGTTCACGCTGGAGTACCAGCCCCTGGTCGGGCTGGGCGACGGGGCCGTGCGGGGCGTCGAGGCGCTCGTACGGTGGCGGCATCCGCAGTTCGGCACGCTGGCACCGAACCGGTTCATCGGCTTGGCGGAGGAGGACGGCTCGATCGTCGAACTCGGCCGCTGGGTGCTGGCGAACGCCTGCCGTCAGGCGCGGTGCTGGCAGCTCGAGCACCCGGAGGCACCGCCGGTCTTCGTCAGCGTCAACGTCGCGGTACGGCAGGTGTGGGACTCGGACCTGGTGGCGGACGTCGCCGGAATCCTGGAGGAGACCGGGCTGCCGCCCGAGCTGCTGCAGCTGGAGCTGACCGAGTCGGCGGTGATGGGGTCCGCTGGCCGCCCGCTGCAGGCCCTCCAGGCCCTCAGCGATATGGGCGTATCGATCGCGATCGACGACTTCGGGACGGGTTACTCCAACCTCGCCTATCTCAGCCGGCTCCCGGTGTCGGTGCTCAAGCTCGACGGCTCGTTCGTCCGCGGCTTCCAGGACGAGGAGCACCCCAACCCGGCGGACGAGACGATCGTCGAGGCCATGGTGCAGCTCGCACACCGTCTGGACCTCACGGTCACCGCGGAGTGCGTGGAGAGCGCCGGCCAGGCGGAACGGCTGCGGCACATCGGCTGTGACACCGGCCAGGGCTGGTTCTACTCCCGGCCGGTGCCGGCGGACCGGATCTCCGCACTGCTCGGCGGAGGCTGAGCGGGACTCGCCGCGTCAATGGGCTTTCGTTCGCGGGATGAAGAGGCCGAAGAGCTCGAGGGGCAAGGGGACCAATGGGCCCGGAGCAACGGGCCCCGACCGACGGGTCCCGACCGACGGGCCCGCCCGGCAGGTCCCGATCAACGGGCCTGTTCAACTGGCCCGGATCAACGGGCCCCGGAGCCCGGGAACCCGCACGCCTCGGCTATCAGCTCGTACGAGCGCCGGCGCGCTGCGGGGGTGTGCGCGTTGGCCGTGATCATCAGCTCGTCGGCGCCGGTGCGCCTGGCGAGGGCGTCGAGACCGTCACGGACCTCCTCCGCTGTGCCGTGCACGACATTCGACAGCCAGCTGTCGACGAACTCCCGCTCCACCGGGCTGAACTCATACGCCTCCGCCTCCTCGGGGGAGGGGATCAGGCCGGGCCGCCCGGTGCGCAGCCGCACCATCGACAGAGCGCCCGTCAGCACCTGGCGGCGGGCCTCCTTCTCGTCCTCCGACGCCAGCGCGGAGACGCCGATCAGCGCGTACGGCTCCTGGAGCACGGCCGAAGCCCGGAAAGACTCTCGGTAGAGGTCGAGCGCGGGGATCGTGTTGGCGGCGGAGAAGTGGTGGGCGAAGGCGAACGGCAGGCCGAGCATCCCGGCGAGCCTGGCGCTGAAGCCGCTGGAGCCGAGCAGCCAGACGGGCGGCCGGGCGGGTGACTGCACCCCACCGGGGGCGGTGGCCTGGATGGGCCCGGGCACCGCATGGATACGGCGGTACGGGTGGCCGTCCGGGAAGTCGTCGTCCAGGAACCGGATCAACTCGGCCAGCTGCTGCGGAAACTCGTCGGCACCCTCCTCCAGCCTGTCGGTGCGGCGGAGGGCGGCCGCGGTGGCGCCGTCCGTGCCGGGGGCACGGCCGAGGCCGAGGTCGATCCGGCCGGGGGCCATGGCTTCGAGCGTGCCGAACTGCTCGGCGATCACGAGCGGGGCGTGATTGGGGAGCATGACTCCGCCGGAGCCGAGCCGTATGCGGTCGGTGTGCGCGGCGAGGTGGGCGAGGATGACGGCCGGGGAGGAGCTGGCGACACCGGGCATGGAGTGGTGCTCGGCGACCCAGAAGCGGTGGAAGCCGAGCCGCTCGGCGCTCCGGGCCAGCTCGACGCTGGTGCGGAGCGCGTCGGTGGCGGTCAGGCCGGTGCCGACGGTGGCGAGGTCGAGTACGGACAGCGGAACCGGTGCGGTTCCGGCGGCGGTGCCGCGGATGGTGTCGTGCGTGGTGGCCATGCGGCCCGCCTCCCTGGTCGATCTGCTTGCCGCAGAGGCCCAACCGGAGACGTGCTCCGGTTTATTCCCGCCGCCGGAGCGCCGCCCATCTCCTCCCCCGGCGCCTGCGGCGCGCCTTCCCTACCCACCCGCCCTTCGAACGAAGGGACTCCTACGGGCGCCGCCCGCCACCGACGGCTTGACCCCGGCCCCTTCTCCCCCGCGATACAGGAGAGCCAGCGGGACTCGCCCGGCCCGATCGTTGGCCGTCGCCTGCCCGCGGGCCGGTCGGAGGGCCCGCCCGACCGCGTGCCCGTCGGAGGCCTCCCGCCTGTCCCGGGCGGGCCTCCGCCCCGCCCGGACGGCTGCCGCGGAGACCGGCGGTCAGGCTGTCGTGAAGAGGGTGCCCAGGTTGGGGCGGGCCAGAGGGCGGTCCAGGATGCGGAGGCCCTCCCAGACCGTGACCTGGTTGGCGGTCAGCACCGGTTTGCCCAGCTCCGTCTCGAGGTCGGTGAGATACGCGGCCGTGTGCAGCGCCGTGTCCGGGAGCAGCACCGCCTGGGCGTCGGGGTGGTCGCCCGCCCGGGCCAGCCGCAGCACCTCCTCGCGCCCCCAGGTGCCCACCTCCGCCGCGGTGATGATCCCGCTGCCGCACATGGCGACGACCTCCGCGCCGGCCGCCTTGAGGAAGGCGGTGAAGTGCTCGGCCACGTCCTCGGGGTAGGTCGCGGCGATGGCGACGCGGTCGGCGCCCAAGGCCCGTACGGCATGGGCGAAGGCGAAGGAGGTGCTGGAGGCGGGGATCGCCGCCGTCTGCGAGAGCTCCCGCACCTGCTCCTGCGCGCCCTCCCAGCCGAAGACGAAGCTGGCGCTGGTGCAGGCCCAGACCACGGCCTGCGCCCCGCGCACCTTCAGCTCCGCGACACCCGCGGCGAGCCGGGTGGCCGATCCCATCTCCAGCAGGGCGTCCACGCGGTGGGCGTCCTCGCCGATGTCGGTGTGGACCAGGGGCAGCCGGATGTCCGACGACAGCATCGATTCGAGCCGCGGATAGTCGTCCTCCGCTGAATGTCCGGGGTACAGGAATCCCACCGCCGGTCCGGTCGCCGCGTGCGCCATCTCCACCTCCGCGTCTTTCATCGTTCGCCCCCCTCGTCCCTAGTCAGCCGAGCCAGTCGCTCGTCCCGCAATCGCTCATCGCGCGTCGCTTGCTCAGTCCCGCGCCGCTCAACTGCTTTCAATACACCGGCGAAGGCCGCCAGGTTCCATCCCGCGCCCTCCCCCATCCGAGTGAAAGCCCCGCGCCGCCACGTCCTGAGTCACGCCACTATCACGTCGGCACCATCACGTCGGCACCATCACGTCGGCACCATCACGTCGGCGTCATCACGTCGGCGTCATCCCACCCGGCTCGTCCGGGAACGGCGGAGGGTCCAGACCGTCCACCGCCTCCGCGTCCGGCGCCACGCCGGGCGACCCGGCGAAGGCCGCCTCCGGTTCGGGCTGCGGCCGCTGCGGTGGCTCCACCGGAGGCAGAGCCGCAGCCGCCGACGGAGCCGACTCCACCGGCGGTGAAGGGGACGAGGGAGACGAGGGGGACGAGGAGGAGGACATCGCCGCGGGCCCACGCCGGGCCACCGGGTCCAGCAGCGCCTGGTACGGCCCGACCGCCTGCTCGCCGATCCGCCGCAGCGCCGACCACATCGTCACCTGATTGGCCGACAGCACCGGCATCCGCAGCTCCGCCTCGAGCTGCGGAATCACGTCGTACGTCGGCAGGTTGGTGCAGCTGATGAAGAGCGCGTCGGCCGCGCCCACCACCGCCTGCCGCGCCATGTCCACTACGTCCCGGTATGGAACCTTCCAGATGTGCCGGGTCAGCCCGAGGTACGCGCGCCCGGTGACCGAGACGCCGCCCTCGGCGAGGTACTCCTCGAGGGTGGTCGTCACGGACCTGGTGTACGGCGTGACCAGGGCGATCCGCTTCGCGCCGATCTCGTGCAGCGCATCGAGCAGCGCGCCCGACGTGGTCACCGCCGGCATCTCGCCGGCCTGCTCCATCGCCGCGCACATCCCGCGCTCCCCGGCCACACCGCCGACGAAGCTGCCCGAGGTGCAGGCGTACGCGACGACCTCGGGCGCGACCGCGCACAGCGCCTGTACGGCCTCCCGAAGAGTCTCGTGCTCACTGACCAGCCGTGCGAGGTCGAGGCTGACCTCGACCGGCACAAAAGGGGTGCGAGTCAGATGGAGCGACACATCGTCCGGAACCCAGCGCCACAGTTCGCGATCGAGAGCGAAGTCAAACGGTGCTACGACGCCCACACCACGCTGCGGGTGTGGGCCACCCAGAAAGGAGACGTCCATTTCAAGCCCCAATGCGAACGGAGGGCTGGGCCGAATGGCCGCAGGAAACGGCAGGTCGAGAAAGCCGGTGCACGCCGGGACGTCGGGACAGATGCGGGGCAGAAGCCCGTGTTGACGAAGGTAGTTTCTGCTCCCTAGCGTGGTCAATCCTCACATCTCAGGCCGTTCACCGCCTTCTCCAGTCCGAGAGAAGCGGATCAACGTTTCGAAACGGTTTCCCGCCAATGTCCGAGAACACCCTCCTTGTCTTCGGCGCCGACCCTCCGCCGCGGCTCGACCGGATCGCCGGCCGCGCCCGCATCGTCCTCAGCGACGAGCAGTCCCTCGCCGAGCTGCTGCCGACCGCCGACGCCTTGCTGGTCTGGGACTTCACCTCCGACGCGGTACGCGATGCCTGGCCGGGCGGCGGGCCAAGACCGCGCTGGGTGCACACCGCCAGCGCGGGCGTGGACCGGCTCCTGTGCCCGGAGCTGATCGACTCCGACACCGTGGTCACCAATGCGCGCGGGGTCTTCGAGCAGCCGATCGCCGAGTACGTGGCCGGGCTCGTGGTAGCCATGGCCAAGGATTTCCATGGCACTTGGGAGCTGCAGCGGCAGCGGCGCTGGAAACACCGGGAGACGATGCGGCTGGCCGGGACCCTGGCCGTGGTCGTCGGCTCCGGGCCGATCGGCCGCGCCATCGCCCGTACCCTCGCGGGACTGGGCGTCAGGGTGGAGCTGGTCGGCCGTACGGCGCGCGAGGACGATCCGGAGTTCGGCCGGGTGCACGGCAGCGGCGCGCTGTCCGGTCTGCTGCCGTCAGCCGACTGGGTGGTTTGCGCGGCTCCCCTCACAGAAGCCACGAGGGGCATGTTCGACGCCTCCACCTTCGCCCGGATGAAGTCGTCGGCCCGCTTCATCAACGTGGGCCGCGGACCGCTTGTGGTGGAGAACGACCTGGTCGACGCGTTGCTGACGCGGACGATCGGCGGCGCGGCCCTCGACGTCTTCGAGAGCGAGCCGCTGACCGCCGACAGCCGGATCTGGGACGTGCCGGGGCTGCTCGTCTCGCCCCACATGAGTGGCGACACGCTCGGCTGGCGGGACGCGCTCGCCGAGCAGTTCATGGACAACTTCGACCGCTGGGCGGCGGGCGAGCCGCTGCTGAACGTCGTGGACAAGAAGCTGGGGTATGTACCGGTGACCTGACCCCACCCCCCTGAGCCGAACCGATCCCCGAACCGAACCGATCCCGGAGCCGACTCGATCCCCCGAGCCGAACCGATCCCTGGGCCGATCCGGCCCCTGGGCCGATCCGGTCCCTGAGCCGTCCCGATCCCTGAGCTGACCCGACCCGGCTGGAGGGCCGATGACCGACCTCGCCGATCTGACCGCGACCGAGCTGCTGTCCGGCTACTCCACCGGCGCCTTCTCCCCCGTGGAGGCGACCAGGGCCGCACTGGAGCGGATCGAGCGCAAGGACCCGGCCGTCAACGCCTTCGTGCGCGTCGACGCCGAGGACGCGCTCGCACACGCCGCCGAGTCGCAGGAGCGCTGGCTCAAGCGCGAGCCGGCCGGTCTGCTCGACGGCGTACCGGTGTCGGTGAAGGACATCCTGCTGCAGCGCGGCGGGCCGACGCTCCGCGGCTCGCTGACCGTACGGGCCGAGGGGCAGCCCTGGGACGAGGACGCGCCCTCGGTGGGCCGGCTGCGCGAGCACGGCGCGGTCTTCCTGGGCAAGACGACAACACCGGAGTTCGCGTGGAAGGGCGTGACGGACAGCCCGCGGCACGGGGTGACGGGCAACCCGTACGACCCGCGGCGCACGGCGGGCGGTTCGAGCGGCGGGAGCGCCGCGGCGGTCGCGCTCGGCGCGGGACCGCTGAGCCTGGGCACGGATGGCGGGGGCTCGGTCCGTATCCCCGCGTCCTTTTGCGGGATCTTCGCGCTCAAACCCACCTATGGGAGGGTTCCGCACTACCCGGCGAGCCCCTTCGGCACGCTCGCGCACGTGGGGCCGATGACCCGCGACGCGCTGGACGCGGCGCTGCTGATGGATGTGATCACGGGCCAGGACTGGCGGGACTGGTCCCAGCTGGAGCAGGTGCGGGGGAGTTTCCGCGACGGCATCGACAGTGGCGTCGCCGGGCTGCACATCGCGTACTCGCCGAGCCTCGGCGGCCAGGTGCCGGTGAACCCGCACGTGGCCGAGGCGGTGCGGCACGCGGTGGAGCGGCTGGCCGCGCTCGGCGCGCACGTCGAGGAGACCGACCCGGACTTCGCAGAACCGGTGGAGGCCTTCCACACCCTGTGGTTCAGCGGCGCCGCGCGCGTGGTGCAGCACCTGGGCGCGGAGCAGCGGGAGCTGCTCGATCCCGGACTGCGGGAGATCGTCGAGCAGGGGGCGGGGTACAGCGCGCTGGACTACCTCGCCGCGGTGGATGTGCGGATGGCCCTGGGGCAGAAGATGGGCCGGTTCCACAGCCGGTACGACCTGCTGGTGACCCCGACGCTGCCGATCACCGCCTTCGAGGCCGGCGTCGAGGTACCGAAGGGTTCCGGCCATCACCGGTGGACGGGCTGGACGCCCTTCACGTACCCCTTCAACCTGACCCAGCAGCCGGCGGCGAGCGTGCCGTGCGGGGCGGACCCGGACGGGCTGCCGATCGGCGTGCAGCTGGTGGGCGCGCGCCACGCGGACGCGCTGGTCCTGCGCGCGGCGCACGCCCTCTACGCGGACGGGGCGGCGAGCATCACCCCGCCGGGCGGAAACTGACGAGCAGCCCCGCCCGGCGGAAGCCGACGTTCACCCGGTCCGGCGGAAGTTGAGGGTCTCCCCCACCGCTCCGGCCCGCCACAGGTCCTGGCATGCCTCGGCCATCCGGTCGAGACCGTCGACGACCGTGCCCCAGACGATGCCCGGGACCCAGCCCGCGTCCCCGTTGATCAGCAGATTGTTGCGCTCGTAGAAGAGCGCGAGATCGACGACCTGGGCCTTGCCGCGGTGCGTGGCGTGTGCCTCGTAGCCGTAGGACTTCGTCCCCAACTGCGTCTCGGTGAAGGTGAAATAGCACAGATCACCAGGGATGGGAGTGATGGTGGGGTTCTCCAGTGGCGGCTCCGCAGGGGCGAAAGGCGGCAGCAGCGCATAGATCTCATTCCGGGCGTACTTCGCGTGGTAGACGTCGCCGCCGAGCGGCAGCGCGTTCCACACCGCCTCACAGGTGATCGGGGCGCGGTCGTCCAGCAGTTTCGCCGTACAGGTGACACCGCGCTTGTCGAGCGAGACTTCGATGAAGCGGTCGGCCATCGTGGGTCCTCTCGTCGGATACGGGATCAATTGTGGCTCAAAGGTCAATAGCGAAGTGCTCACATCAGCAACGCTCGCATCAGACGGCGCTCGCACCAGCGGCGCCCGCATCAAGGGGCTGGAAACGGCCTGCATAAATCGCGCGGGTCCGGGTAGCCGCGCGGCCATGGCTCCACCACAGGGGAACGACATGATCGGAAGAAGTGTCGGCCGCCGTTCCGTGCTCGCGGGAATGGCTGCTCTGGGCGCGGCGGCCGCGGCCGGCTGCAGCCGGGTGTCCACCGCGGACGTGAAGGGCGGCGGGAATCTGCTGGAACGCCTGCGCGCTCAGGGCACGGTGCGATTGGGGATCGCTGGAGAGATCCCGTTCGGCTACATCAGCAAGGAGGCCGAGGTCACCGGGGAGGCTCCGGAGCTGGCGAAGATCATCTTCAAACGGCTGGGGGTGCCGAACGTGCAGCCGGTGCCGACGGAGTTCGGCTCGCTCATTCCCGGTCTCAACTCGCAGCAGTTCGATGTGATCTCCGCGGGCATGTTCGTCAATCCGGACCGTTGCGAGCAGGTCCTCTTCGCGGACCCGGACTACGAGGTGCTGGACGCCTTCATCGTCCGCAAGGGAAACCCGAAGAACCTGCAGAACTACGCCGACGTCAAGAAGACCGGCGCCAAGCTGGCCAGCGGCACGGCGTACGCCGAGATCGACTACGCCGTCGACGCCGGCATTCCGCGGGGCGACATCCAGATCTACCCGGACCAGCTGGCAGGCCTGCTCGCCGTCGCCCAGGGCCGCGCCGACGCGTTCGCGGGCACCAGCCTCACCGTCCGCAATGTCATCAACCAGACGAAGAATCCGCGGGTGGAATCCACCAAGCCATTCCTGCCGACCCTCGATGGCAAGCCCGCACACGGCGCGGGCGCCTTCGCCTTCCGTCCCGGCGAGACAAAACTGCGGGACGCATTCAATGCGGAACTCCACAAGATGAAGGAAAGTGGCGAAGTTCTGCGCGTGGTCAAGCCCTTCGGCTTCACGGAGACGGAAATGACCGATCTCACCGCAGAGGAGCTGTGCAAGAAATGACGGCCGACCTCTGGGTACTCATCTTCAAAGGCATCTGGGTCACGGTCCAGCTCACCATCTACAGCGCCGCGCTCGGCGCCGTCGTGGCCTTCGCCGTCGGCACCGCGAACACCTCGCGTTTCCGGATCCTCCGGTTCCTCGCCGCCTTCTACGTGGCGGTGTTCCGCGGCACCTCGGCCCTCGTGCTGATGTTCTGGCTGTTCTTCGTGGTACCGCTCGCCTTCGGCTGGCAGTTGGTCCCGATGTGGGCCGCCACGCTCGCCCTCGGCCTGTCCTACGGGGCGTACGGTGCGGAGATCGTACGCGGTGGCATCGCCGCGGTGGCTCCGGCCCAGCGCGAAGCCGGTATCGCACTGAGCTTCACACCCTGGCAGCGGATGCGCCGGATCATCCTGCCGCAGGCCATCCCGGAGATGCTGCCGCCCTTCAACAACCTGCTGATCGAGCTGCTCAAGGGCACCGCGCTGGTCTCGCTGCTGGGCGTCGGCGACATCTCGTTCGCCGCGCAGCTGGCCCGTCTCGCCACCGGTGAGAGCGCCAACATCTACTTCAGCATCCTCGTCATGTACTTCGTGCTCGCCTTCCTCCTCACCCGCGTCATGCGGCTGCTGGAGCGGCGCGCCAAGGCCGGGATCGGGCAGGCCCCGCCGAAGGGCGGCGGCATCGTCCGCAAGCTCAGGATCCGTGAGGAGACCGAGCAGGCGGCCGGCATCAGCGTGGCAGGAGGCGCACAGTGAACTGGAGCTGGTCCGTAGTCGGCGACTTCATGCCGGTGTTCTGGGACGGCGTGAGGGTCACCCTCGAGGCGACCGTGCTGGGCTCGCTGCTGGCCTTCGTGCTCGGCCTCGTCTGGGCGCTGCTGCTGCGCACGCCGACCCGCTTCGTGCGCTGGCCGGTGGGGATCTTCGTGGAGTTCATCCGCAACACCCCGCTGCTCGTGCAGCTGTTCTTCTTCTTCTTCGTGCTGCCGGAGTGGGGCATCCAGACCTCCGCGCTCGCGACCGGTGTGATCGGCCTCGGGCTGCACTACTCGACGTACACCGCCGAGGTCTACCGGGCCGGCATCGAGGGCGTGCCGGCCGGCCAGTGGGAGGCGGCCACGGCGCTGAGCCTGCCGCGCGGCCGCACCTGGAGCGCGGTCATCCTGCCGCAGGCGATCCGCCGCGTCGTCCCGGCGCTCGGAAACTACGTGATCGCGATGCTGAAGGACACCCCGATGCTGCTGGGCATCGGCGTGCTGGAGATGCTGCAGCAGGCCCGCCTGTTCGGGGCCGAGACCTTCCAGTACATCGAGCCGTACACGGTCGTCGGCGTCGCCTTCATCCTCATCGCCTACCCGGCTTCCCTTCTCATGCGATACCTGGAGCGTCGTCTTGTCCACTGACAGCACCCAGACCCCGTCCGTCCCGGGAAGCGAGGACGGCGCCGAACTCATCCGCTTCGACCAGGTGACCAAGCGCTTCGGCGACGCCACCGTCCTGGACCACCTGGACTTCTCCGTGGCTCCGGGCAAGCACGTGACGCTGATCGGACCGTCCGGCTCCGGCAAGACGACGATCCTCCGGCTGCTGATGACCCTGCTGAAGCCCGACGAGGGCACCATCAAGGTGGCCGGCAAGTACCTCACCCACGAGGAGAAGGGTGACAAGCTCGTCCCGGCGGGCGACAAGCACACCCGGGAGATCCGCAAGAAGATCGGCATGGTCTTCCAGCAGTTCAACCTGTTCCCCAACATGAAGGTGCTGCGGAACATCACCGAGGCGCCCGTACACGTCCTGGGACTGTCCAAGGACGAGGCGGAGCAGCGGGCGCGCGAACTGCTCGAACTGGTCGGCCTGACCGAGCACATGGACAAGTACCCGAGCCAGCTCTCCGGCGGACAGCAGCAGCGGGTGGCGATCGCCCGGGCGCTCGCCATGCGGCCGCAGGTGCTGCTGCTGGACGAGGTGACCTCGGCGCTGGACCCGGAGCTCGTGGCGGGCGTGCTGGACGTGCTCCGCGACATCGCGCACACCACGGACATCACCATGCTGTGTGTGACCCACGAGATGAACTTCGCCCGGGACATCTCCGATGACGTCCTGATGTTCGACGCGGGCCGCGTCATCGAATCAGGTCCGCCGGAGAAGATCTTCAGCGAACCGGAGCACGAGCGCACGCGCGAATTCCTCGGCGCCGTACTGTGAATATCCCAGTTCGGACGCCCACGGAATGACAATGGCATATGCCATGGTGGCGCGCCCCTGCATATAGGCATGAGGCGCGCCACCAAACTCCTCAACAGCTGCTCCATTCGGGGCTCTTGGCGGCTATCGTGGTATCGAGCCCAGCTACCGGGACCGGTGCGAAGCGCCTGACGAACCGTGGCCTGTAGCGAAGGCGATGACGCAAGCGGTCACAACCTGGTAGGGGGATACCGTGGCGCTCATGCCCGAGCCGACCGCGCCTTTCCACTCGGTTCAGTACGCACTGCGCGTACTCGAATGCGTTGCCAGGCATTCCGGCGGCGTCACCGACGTTCAGATCGCGCGCGAGGCCGGTCTGCCCACCGGCCACCTTTCCCACCTGCTGCGCATGCTGCGCCGCGAGGGATATGTGGAGCAGGTCACCGACGGCGCGTACGTCGTCGGTGAGTCGCTGGTGCTCCTCGGCTCCGCCGGCAACCGCCAGCAGGCGCTCTCCGACAAGCTGCAGCGCACCCTCTCCGAGATTCGCGACTCGGTCGGCGCGGCCGTCTACATCAGCCGCTACATCGACGGCGAGATCAGGATCATGCAGTACGCGGACGGGCCGCGCGCCCCGAAGGTGAACGAGTGGGTCGACTTCCGGTCCGCGGGACACGCGAGCGCGGTCGGCAAGTGCCTGCTCACCCAGCTCGACCACAACGGCCGCCGCGACCACCTCTCCCGCCACAAGACCGCCCGCCTCACCTCGCGGACGATCACCAACGAGAAGCTGCTGTTCTCCAGGCTGGACAACCAGCCGCCCACGGTTCCGGTGCTGGACCTCCAGGAGTACGCGGTGGGGACGGTCTGCGCCGCGGTGCCGATCACCGCGGGCAAGACGGTGGGCTGCCTCGCGCTGTCGATGCCGGTCGAGCACGCGCACCGGCTGCGGCAGGCCGCCGACGCCCTCAACCGCAGTGCCGCCCCGGTCGTGCTGTCCCTGACGATCTAGATGGTCGGGAGCACCCGTCCGGAGCAGGAAACTGAACGCCCGGTGCCATGTCCGGACAGGGTGGCCACCGCGTATCGGACCGCCCCGCTGGGGTGGGGGTGGCGCGGGGCGGTCCGACGAGCGGCCGGGCGGCCGGGGGAAGTACGCCGGAATCAGACGCCTAGAACGTGACGTCCGAGCAGGCGTAGAAGGCGTTGCCCGTGTCGGCGATCGTCCAGACGGCCAGGATGATGTGCCTGCCCGTCTTTCCGGAGGGGATCGTGCCCGAGTGGGACAGGGTGGACGGCGGGCGCTGGCCGTTGTAGGGCACCGTCAGGAACGGAGTGGTGTCCAGGGCGGCGCGCGTCAGCGGCTGGCCGGAGTTCCAGCCGTTCTTGGTGATGTAGTAGCGGAAGTCCGTGGTGGCGTGCGCCGCCGTGAACTGCCAGCGGAAGGTGTAGCTGCCGCTGGAGACCCGGGTCGCCGGCCACTGGCCGCCGCGCGGGTCGTCGAGCTGTGCGAAGCGGCTGTTGCCGCCCGCGCAGATCTTTCCGTCCGCGGGTCCGGAGGCGGGGAAGCCCTTCGGACCCTCGACACTCTGCGGCTCCCACTGGATTTCGCCGCAGTTGGTCACCGTGCCGCTGGCGCACAGCTTCTGGCGGCTGATGGGGGAGTCGGTATAGCCGTGGCTGCTGGCGCTTCCCGTGGCCAGGACCGAGACGCCGAGGACGCCGAGCCCTATCACGGCAGCGCTGATCTTCTTGCGCATGCTTCGCTCCAAGAGAACGTGGGGGAAAGTTCCGCGAGCCGAGCCAAGCCGAATCGGGATGGAGCTGGAGGGTGGAGCTGGGGTGTGTGGAGCTGGGTGTGGAGCCGGAATCAGGCGAGCCTGAGTCGAGCTTCGAGCTGAGTTGATCTGAACACTTCAGGTCTAGACCAAGGCGCAGATTAGCCCCGCCTGACGGACATGTCCAGACCAATCGGAGGGGGAAATTCGGAAGGGCGGGCGCTGAATATCCCGTGTTCTGAGCATCCCGGCTGATCGGGTAGGATCTCCGATGTCAGCACGCGCCGCTAGCTCAGTTGGTTAGAGCAGCTGACTCTTAATCAGCGGGTCCGGGGTTCGAGTCCCTGGCGGCGCACGTGACACTCTGGGCCTCCTCGCCACCCGCGAGGGGGCCCGGAGTCGTTCCGGGATCATGCGGCGGTCGCGCGGCTGGTCAAAACGGAGGTTGCGGTGCACAGTCGCGGAATGGCGAGCGACATCCAGGAGCGGATCAAGAAGCTGATCATCGACCGGCGGCTGCCGTCCGGCGCTCCCCTGCCCACCGAGACCGAGCTCATGGAGCTCCTCGGGGTGAGCAGGAACTCCGTCCGCGAGGCCCTCAAGGCGCTCCAGGCCATGGGCATCGTGGAGATCAGGCACGGCTTCGGCACGTACGTGGGGCCGATGTCCATGGCCCCGATGATCGAGGGCCTCACCTTCCGCACCGTCGCGGGGCACTACCGGGGCGAGGACAGCCTCCTCCAGCTCCTCGAGCTGCGCGAGGCCATAGAGACCGGGCTGATAGCGCGGCTGGCCGGCCGCGTGCCCGCCATGGACCTCGCCGAGCTGGACGCGCTCATGGCCCGCATGGACGAGGAGGCCACCGCGGGCGCGGTCCGCGCGGACACCGACCGCGCCTTCCACGCCACCCTCTACCGCGGACTCGGCAATCTGCTGCTGAGCGAGGTGCTGGAGGCGTTCTGGGACGCCTTCCACCGCGTCCGCACCGACCTCGTGGACACCCACCCCGACCCCAAGATCACCTGCCGCCAGCACCGGGAGATCCTCGAGGCGGTCCGCTCAGGCGACGCGGTCCGCGCGGAGGACGCCGTACGCGATCACTTCGAGGACATCCGCAAGCGCCTGCGCCGGTCCAACCGCGCCTGATCCGCCTCCGATCGCAGCCCGCCGCCGGTCGCCCCGGGCACGCCAACTAGGGTGTGCCCGGCGGATTTTCCCCTGTGCAAGGGGGAAGACCGTCGCACCAATTCTCAGCAGTGTTCGCCCATTGCACGCGTATGCCCGGTGAACAGCTTGTTCGCTCTTGCGATCAAGCCTCCGGGTCCAGGACGCTTTGCTGGAGTTGGTGGGGAATCAGTCGGTTGCGTTCACCGGCGGGGTGGGGGCCCCGTTCATGTGACGATGCCGGAGTCGGCATCATGCAACCGGAAGGTGTTCGTTCCATGTCTTACGGAACGGCCACCCGACCAGTGCTGAGCCCGGGTCGGTCAAGGGGGACCATTGACCCGGCCCAGAAAGGCTTACCGACCACGCAGTCAGCCTGCGTGCGGGGGGATGACTCATGACGTCGACGCCTACCGGCGCCCGGCACTCCTACGACCCTGACCGTACGACCCGGCTCCGCCTGCCCCGGCAGCACAGGCCCGGGTCCGCGCACCGAGGCCCGCGGCGCACCCGTAAGGTGCTGCCGCGCTACGACTACGAGCACTACAGCCGGCTCGCCGGGCCCCTCACGCAGCCCGACCCGGACAAGCCGTACACCGTGCGCTACCGCAGCCTGCTCGCCGACGAGCCGCACCGCATCCGTGCCGCCCTGCTGCTCGGCGCCGCGCCGCTGGTCTCGCTCGGCCTGCTGGCCTGGCTGATGCAGCCCGCGCACTGGACGAAGCGGGACAGCGCCTCGGACGCCCTCCTCGTCCTCGACGTGGTCATGCTGGTGTCGATCGGCCTGATCGAGCTCTTCCGCACCCTGAACGTCGTCTCCAACGCGCACGCGACGCTGGTGGCCCGCGACCCGGTCCCGGTCGTGCCCGAGAGCGGCACGCGGGTCGCCTTCATCACCACCTACGTACCCGGCAAGGAACCCCTCGAGATGGTCACCAAGACCCTCGAGGCCGCCGTGCGAATACGCCACCGCGGGCTCCTCCACGTCTGGCTCCTCGACGAAGGCGACGACCCCGACGTGAAGGAGGTCTGCCAGCGGCTCGGCGTCCACCACTTCACCCGCAAGGGCGTCGCCAGGTGGAACCAGCCCAAGGGCCCGCACCGCGCCAAGACCAAGCACGGCAACTACAACGCCTGGCTGGACGCCCACGGCGACGACTACGACTACTTCGCCTCCGTCGACACCGACCACGTCCCGCTGCCCAACTACCTCGAGCGCATGCTCGGCTTCTTCCGCGACCCGAACGTCGCCTTCGTCATCGGACCGCAGGTCTACGGCAATTACGACACGGCCGTCACCAAAGCCGCGGAAAGCCAGCAGTTCCTCTTCCACGCACTGATCCAGCGCGCGGGAAACCGCTACGGCGCCCCCATGTTCGTCGGCACCAGCAACGCCGTACGCATCGAGGCCATCAAGGGCATCGGCGGCCTGTACGACTCCATCACCGAGGACATGGCGACCGGCTTCGAGCTTCATCGCCACCGCAATCCCGAGACAGGGAGGAAATGGCGCTCGGTCTACACGCCCGACGTGCTGGCCGTCGGTGAAGGCCCCACCGCCTGGACCGACTTCTTCACCCAGCAGCTCCGCTGGTCCCGCGGCACGTACGAGACCATCCTCAAGCAGTTCTGGAAGGCGCCCTTCACGCTGCCGCCCGGCAAACTCTTCAACTACACGCTGATGGTGATCTTCTATCCCATCTCGGCCATGAACTGGATCCTGGCGGCGCTGAGTTGCGCGCTGTTCCTCGGCTTCGGCGCCTCCGGTCTCCAGATCGACCCGACGGTGTGGATGATGCTGTACGGCAACGCCTCCGCCCTCCAGATCGGCCTCTACGTCTGGAACCGGCGGCACAACGTCTCCCCGCACGAGCCCGAGGGGTCCGGCGGCGTGGCGGGCATGGCGATGTCCGCGCTGTCCGCCCCGATCTACGCGCGCTCCCTCATGGACGCCGTGCTGCGCCGCAAGAGCAAGTTCGTCGTGACCCCGAAGGGCGACTCGTCCAGCCCCGACACCCTCTTCGGGACGTTCCGGATCCACCTGTTCTTCCTGCTGGTCTTCGGCGGATCGCTCGTCTCCTCCTTCTACTTCGGCCACAGCCACCCGGCGATGATCCTCTGGGCCACGCTCGCCCTGATCCTCACGGCCTCCCCGATCCTCGCCTGGCGGTGGACCATCCGCCAGGACAAGCGGAAGAGGGACCGGGGCGGCCCTCCGGCCGGCGGCGGGCCCGCGCCCGCGGCCCCCGAGCCGGAGGGCGGCCGGGTTGCGAACGACCAGACCATGCAGATCGCCCTTGGGGGACGTAACACATGAACTACCGTCCAAGCCGCCGCACCCGCAGGATCGCGATAGGTGCGGCGGCGGTGCTCGTGCTGGCCGGGATGAACGGGCCTGCCCTGTATCGCTTCGGCTCGGAGAAGTACCACACGTACAAGATCAACCAGCCGGAGTACATGGCGCGGAACGGCCACTGGGACCTCCTCGACGTCCCGGAGGAGTTCCAGATCAACACGATTCACGCGGCTCTGCTCCACACCGGCAAGGTGCTGCTCATCGCCGGGTCCGGCAACAACGCGAAGATGTTCAAGGCCAAGACCTTCCGGTCGGTGCTGTGGGACCCGGAGAAGAACACGTATCAGAACATTCCGACGCCCAAGGACATGTTCTGCGCCGGGCACACCCAACTCCCGGACGGCAAGCTGCTGGTGGCGGGCGGCACCCAGCGGTACGAGAAGCTGGAGGGCGACGTCAACAAGGCCGGCGGCCTGATGATCGTCAAGAACGAGAACCCGGACAAGCCCAGGACGTTGCCCGCGGGCACGCTCTTCACCGGCAAGACCAACGGCAAGACCTTCGAGTCCAAGGACAACCTGCTCGTCCCGCGGGCGAAGAAGAAGGCCGATCCGGTCACCGGCGAGGTCACCGTCACCGCCAGCGAGGCCCGCGTCTACGTCGAGGCCCGCAGGAAGGGCAAGCAGTACAGCACCGGCGACACCGACAACTACCGGATCCAGGGCCTGAAGGGCGCCGACGCCAAGAACCTCTACGGCATCGCCAACAAGCTCTCCTTCGACAAGAAGGACTTCCAGGGGATCAAGGACGCCTTCGAGTTCGACCCGGTCGCCGAGCGCTACGTCAGGGTCGACCCGATGCACGAGGCCCGCTGGTACCCCACGCTCACCACCCTGGAGGACGGCCGCGTCCTCTCCGTCTCCGGACTCGACGAGATCGGCCAGGTCGTCCCGGGCAAGAACGAGGTCTACGACCCGGAGACGAAGAAGTGGAGCTACCTGCCGCGTCAGCGCTTCTTCCCGACCTACCCGGCCCTCTTCCTCACCAGCGGCGGCAAGATCTTCTACAGCGGCTCCAACGCCGGTTACGGCCCGGCCGACAAGGGCCGCACGCCGGGCCTGTGGGACGTGGACACCAACGAGTTCGACCCCGTGCCCGGCATGAGCGACCCGAAGATCCTCGAGACCTCGATGTCCGTGATGCTGCCGCCCGCCCAGGACCAGAAGTTCATGGTGATCGGCGGCGGGGGCGTCGGCGAGTCCGAGAAGTCCAGCGAGAAGACCCGGGTCGTCGACCTCAAGGACCAGGACCCGCGCTTCAAGAACGGCGCACCCCTCTCCGAAGGCACCCGCTACCCCGGCGGCTCGATCCTCCCCGACGACACGGTCTTCGTCTCCGGCGGCTCGGGCGACTACCGCGGCCGCAGCGGCAGCAACATCCTCAAGGCGCAGATCTACGACGCGAAGGACGGCACCTTCCGGCGGGTCGCCGACCCGACCGTCGGCCGCAACTACCACTCCGGCAGCCTGCTGCTGCCCGACGGCCGGGTCATGATCTTCGGCTCGGACTCGCTCTTCTCCGACGACGCCAACACCAAGCCCGGGGTCTTCGAGAAGCGCATCGAGATCTACACCCCGCCCTACCTGTACGGTGAGGACGCCCGGCCCCAGGTCGGCTCCGGCCCGGACCGGATCGGGCGCGGCGACTCGGCCACGTACGAGACGCGGGACGCGGCGAAGATCAAGAACGTACGGCTGATGCGGCCGAGCGCCGTCACGCACGTCACGGACATCGACCAGCGGTCGGTCGCGCTGGACTTCGAGCGCACCGGGAACGGCATACGCGTGACGGTGCCGGACGACCGCTCACTGGTCCCGTCCGGCTGGTACATGCTCTTCGTCACGGACGGCGAGGGCACGCCGTCCAAGGCGGTGTGGGTGGAAGTGCCGTAGAGCCTTCGGCCGCACGCGCCCCGGAAGAGCCGTATCTGCGCGGCAGGCCGGATCTCTGGTGGGACCGGGCGGGTGATGGCCGCCACGCCATGACACAGCGCCCGGAAGGCTGCTGGGTCCGACCGGGTTCAATAGGCTCACATGGCATCACCCCGGTCTTTGCACCGGACGTCTGGTGGCACGACCAGGTCCGGGACTGAGTCACGCCAGTCTCGGTCGCGCACCAGGACGAGCGGGAGAACATCGGTAGCCGAGTAGAGGTGGTGTCCGGCAGTGGATGAGCGGGTGACGGTGCTCAGCGAGAGCCGAGATGATCCGTTCGCTCTGCACCTGGCCGCCTCGGCGGTGCTCGACGGCCGGGGCACCGTGGTCGGATGGAGCCGGCGGGCCCAGGAGCTGCTCGGCTATCCGGCGACAGCAGTGATCGGCCGTCCGGCGCTCGACATGCTGATCGATCCCCGCGACCTGCCGGCCGCCAAGGACGCCGCGGCGGCATGCAGGAGAGCCGGAGGCTGGTTCGGGGTGCTGGCGGTGCGGCATCGCAGCGGGCAGCTCGTGGAGATGGGGTTCCGGGCACGTGCGCTCCTGCGTGAGGGCCCTGTCCGCGAGTGGTTCCTTGTGGGGGCGCCGGCGGCGGAGGTCCTCGAGTGGCAAAGGGACCGCGCGGTTCTCGACGGATTGTTCCGCCGATGCCCGATCGGCCTGGTCGTCCACAGTCCCGAGATGACGATTCTCCGGGTCAACCGGGCGGTCGAACGGTTCACCGGCGTTCCGGCGGCCTCATTTCGGGGCATGCCCACCGGCGCGTTGCTGGTTGCCGAGGACGCACGGAAGTCCGTGGACCGGGTGCGCCAGGTGATGAAGAGCGGAAGGTCACTGGTCTCCACCGAGCAGTACGCGCGCCTGGAGCGGGACCCGACACGCGAGCGGGCCGCGTCCGTCTCGGCCTTCCGGTTGGAGGATCCGTCCGGCCGGGTCCTGGGCGTGGCGGAGACCGTCGAGGACGTCACCGAACGCCATCGGGCCCGCCTTCGGCTGGCGCTTCTCGACCAAGCCGGCGCCCGCATCGGAACCACGCTCGATGTGGGAGAGACGGCCCTGGAGCTCGCTGATGTGATGGTCCCTCATCTGGCCGACCACGTATCAGTGGACTTGTCGCAACCGGTGACGCGCGGTGAGGAGCCGGGGCAGGGCTTGACGGAGCCTGTCGTACGGGTGGCGGTCCGCAGCGTCCTGGCCCAGCAGCCCGAACTACCGCAGCCGGGAGGGGAACCCGTCGACTTCGCACCGGACACACCACAAGCCAGGTGTCTGGCCGAAGGGCGGGCCGTCCTGGAATCGGTTCTTCCGCCTGACTGGTTCTCCATGGAACCGCGCCAGGGTGAGCACCTTCCCGACCTGGGTGTCCACTCCCTGATCGTGGTGCCCCTGGCCGCACGGGGCCTGGTGCTGGGCGCGATGAGCCTGTGGCGCTCGCGGCGCCCGGACCCGTTCGAAGCGGACGACCTCACACTGGCCCAAGAGCTCGCCTCGCGCGCAGCCATCTGCATCGACAATGCCCGGCGCTACACCCAGCAGCAACAGACCGCGCTCACCCTGCAACGCAGCCTGCTGCCGGGGGCGGTTCCGCACCAGGTTGCCGTCGAGGTGGCCCCTCGCTACCTCCCCGCCAGGGCGGCCTCGGGGCTGGGCGGCGACTGGTTCGACGTCATCCCCCTGTCCGGGGCCAGGGTCGCGCTCGTTGTCGGCGACGTGGTCGGCCACGGCCTCCACGCCGCAGCCACCATGGGCCGTCTGCGTACCGCCGTGCACACCCTTGCCACCCTGGACCTGGAACCGGACGAGGTTCTCTCCCGCCTGGACGACCTGGTCAACCTGCTGGCCGCCGAACAAGAAGCAGTCGGTGAACAGCCCGTGGGAGAGCAGGTCATCGGCGCCACCTGCCTGTACGTCCTCTACGACCCGGTCTCCCGGCTGTGCTCAGCGGCCCGCGCCGGCCACCCACCACCGGCGGTGACCACTCCAGACGGACAGGTGAGCCTGCTCGACCTGCCCGCCGGCCCACCGCTCGGCCTGGGCGGCCTGCCGTTCGAGGCCCGGGACATCGAACTGGCCGAAGGAAGCCTGCTCACCCTCTACACCAACGGACTCATCGGCGAGCGCCACATCGACCCCGACATCGGCCTGGCCCGGCTGTGCGCGGAGCTCACCCGCCCCGCCGACCCCCTGGAACGGACCTGTCAAGCGGTGGTGGACTCCCTCGTACCCGCCCACCCCGCCGACGACATCGCCCTGCTCATCGCCCGCACCCGCGTGCTCCCCCCGCAGAACGTCGCCTCGTGGCAACTTCCGCTGGACCCGACCTCCGCCGCCCAGGCCAGGACACTGACGACAGCCCAGCTGACCGAATGGGGCCTGGAGCACCTGACCTTCACCACCGAGCTCATCGCCAGCGAACTGGTCACCAACGCCTACCGGTACGCCGGCGGCCCCGTGACCCTGCGACTCATCCGTGAACGATCTCTGATCTGCGAGGTCACCGACACCAGCCACACCTCACCGCACCTGCGCCGGGCACGCACCACTGACGAGGGCGGGCGTGGCCTGTTCCTGGTGGCCCAGCTGACCGAGCGCTGGGGCACGCGCTACACCCGCGAGGGGAAGACCGTCTGGACCGAGCAGCCAATGCTGGGGCTGTAAATCGTCCGGAGCACGACTGCGGTGCGCATCCGGTGCGCACCGCGATGCGCACCCAAGCCTGGATGGTGCGCATCGCACGGAGGGGGTGCGTGCACCGGTGCGCGCCTGCCACGCACCCTCGCTAGCTGGAGCGATCCGCGTTACGGGCCAGCTCCAGCGCGTACTTGGGCCACCACTGGCCGGCCGCCGGGCCGCCCTTGCAGTCGCCGTCCGACTCGCCGGGGCGCTTGATCCACAGATACGCGTCGACGAGTTCGTCACCGGTCTCCGTCGTCGGCGGCTCGCCGAGCGCCCGGCCCGGCGGGTTGCACCAGCGTTCCTGCGGATCGCCCTTGGTGTACGGGCCGTTGCCGTTCCGGCTGGTGTCGATCACGAAGGGCTTGTTGCCGACCATCGGCGAGAGCTTCTTGCCGTACGCGACGTTCGCCTCGACGGTCTGGAAGTTCGAGGTGTTCAGCGCGAAGCCGTCAGCCTCGTCGATGCCTGCCCGCTTCAGCGGCTCGACCAGCTGGCCGGGGTCGTCCTTCCAGCCGGGATTTCCGGCGTCCAGGTAGACCTTGACGTTCGGCAGCGACTGCAGCTTCCCGACAGCCTCCTTGAGCAGGGCGAACCGCTCCTCGTGCAACTGCGGCGGGGTGCAGGTGTCCACGACGTGAAGCAGTGCGTCCGGCTCCAGGACGACGGTGGCGCGGCGGTCGCCGATGCCCTTGATGGCCTTGCCGAGCCAGTCGCGGTACGCATTGCCGTCCGCGGCCCCGCCCTTCGAGTACTGACCGCAGTCGCGGTGCGGGATGTTGTAGAGGACCAGCAGCGCGTCGCGGTCGGCCTTGGCAGCGGCCTCGGTGAAGCCGCGGGCCTGGCCCTCCGGGTCCTCGACCCCGATCCACTCCGCGGCCGGCTGCCGCGAGATCTTCTCGATCAGCTTCGCGTCCGCCTCGCGCCCGTCCTTGCGGTAGGCGGCGGCCTGCTTGGCGGCGTTGCCGTCGGGGTTGACCCAGTACGGGGCCCTGGACTTGGGCTGCTGGGCGCCGCCGCCCTCGTCGTCGGTGCCGGACGAGGAGAAGCAGCCGGACAGGAGGAGCAGAGCCCCTGCCGCTGCCGCCCCCGCCGTGAGCCGGGCGCGCACAGCGACGGGCCCTCGGCCGGTGTAACTGCCGTACATCCACTCCCCCTTGGCTGCACTTCTCCGGTGGCGGTGCCGCGCGGCAGGCGCCGCGGGCCCCGGCCCCGGGTGGGACAAGACCGGTCGAATCCATGCTGACACACGGCACATTCGGCCATGCGCCCACCCATGCTTCGTCGACCAGCTGTTACAGCCCACGCCCCTGGCTGCCCGCCCCGCTGAGGGAACTGCGTCTCCCTCACCTCGTGCGGGCCGCGGTCAGGTAGGCCGAGACCACGACGTTCGCGGTGTACGCGTGGCGCTTGCGGTCGTAGGCGCCGCCGCAGGTGATCAGGCGGAGTTCGGAGCGGTGCGCGTCGCGCGGACCGTACACCCGCTTCGGGTCGAAGCGGTCCTTGGTGAAGACCTCGACCGCCTCCACCGTGAACTCCGCGACGGACCCGTCCTCCCGGTTCACGCTCACCCGCTCGCCCGGCTTGACATGGGCGAGCCGGTAGAAGACCGCGGGCTGGGACTCGGTGTCGACATGGCCGACGAGGAGGGCGGTGCCCGGGGCGCCCGGGGCGGGGCCGCCGCCGTACCAGCCGACCAGGCCGGGTGCGTCGTACGGCGGCGGGTCGACGGCCCCGTCGGCGTCCAGGCCGCGTTCGACGACGGGGGCCCGTATGCCCACCGAGCCGATCTGCAGCCGCTCGGGACGGGCCGGTGCCAGGGGTGCGTACGGCGGGGGCAGCGGGGTGCCGCCGGGTCGGCCGACCGCGGCCACATCGCCGGTCGCGGGCGCTGCGATGCCGTGGCCCTCGGTGATCCCCCGGCCCCACAGCCAGAAGCCGAGCAGCACCACCGCCCAGGTCAGGCCGGTGACCAGGCGCCCCGCTCCGCCGCGGTCCCGGCCGGACACGGTGGACCGCCTGCCTCAGTCGCCCGCCGAGTTGGCCCGGCGGCGGCGCAGTGCGATACCGGCGACGGCGAGCCCGGCGCCCCCGGCGAGCCCCGCCGCGACGATGAAGTGGACGACCCCGGGGCCGTTCTGCCTCTCCATGGCATCGGCTCCGAGCGCGGCGGTGCCACCGCCTCCGGCCCGCACCGGTGCGGTCGGGCTGCCCGTCGGGCTATCGGTCGGGCTGTCGTGCGGCGCGACGACGGTGATCGTGCCCTCGGCCTTGCAGTCGCACGTGATCTTGTACCTGCCGGGGGCCGCGGTGCTGCGGATCTTCGCCTCGGCGAAGAGGGCGCCGCCCGCGTCCGACGCCAGCTCGGCGTCCGCGACGAAGACCTTCGACCGCGCCCGGATCCTGGTGTCCTTGGCCCCCTTGACGCCCTGGACGCGGATCTCGACCTCGGCTCCGGGCGCGGCCGTGGAGGGGGTGACCTTGAGCGTGCCGGACGAGGCAGCGACCCGGGTGCCGCCGTCCGCCGCCGCCTCCCAGTCGTCGGCGTACGAGTCGGAGGTGGGATCCGCGAAGGGATCGAAGAGCGTGCTGGAGCGGGGGGCGGAGGACGGTTCGTTCCGGACGTCGCCGGGGTCGAACTCGGCGGCGTGGGCGGGAAGCGCGGCCGCCGAGCACAGGGCGGCGGCCGCGGCGGTCACGGCCGTACACCGGAACAGATAAGACAGACGGGACAGCCGGGGCAGCGCCGGGTTCAACCCGGACCGCCGCGTTGCGCGGCGGAGCCGGGACGGCCGGGAGAGCCTGAATGGCGGGTCAGAGCCCATCGTTGAACCTCCTCACACACCTGAAGGTTCACCGGCTCCCCAGCCGGTCGCACCCGCAGCGTGTCCGGATTGCTCCGTTCGGTGACGGGGCGCCACCGGCTGAGTTACGCACGGGGCAACCGGCCCCGTCCGAGCTGCGAGACCGTCAGACCTTGTCCACCAGATCCGCGATCGAGTCCACGACGGTCGAAGGACGGAACGGGAAGCGTTCGACCTCGTCCGGCTTGGTCAGCCCGGTGAGCACCAGGAAGGTCTCCATCCCGGCCTCGAGCCCGGCGAGCACGTCGGTGTCCATCCGGTCGCCGATCATCGCGCTGGTCTCGGAGTGCGCCCCGATGGCGTTGAGCCCGGCCCGCATCATCAGCGGGTTCGGCTTGCCGACGAAGTACGGCTCGCGGCCGGTCGCCTTGGTGATCAGCGCCGCGACGGACCCGGTCGCGGGCAGCGCGCCCTCCGCGGAGGGCCCGGTCTCGTCCGGGTTCGTGGCGATGAACCGGGCGCCGTCGTTGATCAGGCGGATGGCCTTCGTCAGCGCCTCGAAGCTGTAGGTACGGGTCTCGCCCAGCACCACGTAGTCCGGCTCGGCGTCCGTGAGGACGTATCCGATGTCGTGCAGCGCGGTGGTCAGCCCGGCCTCGCCGATCACGTACGCCGTGCCGCCCGGCCGCTGGTCGTCCAGGAACTGCGCGGTGGCGAGGGCCGAGGTCCAGATGTGCCCCACGGGCACGTCGAGACCCATGCGCGCCAGCCGGGCGTGCAGGTCGCGCGGTGTGTAAATGGAGTTGTTCGTCAGCACCAGAAACGGCTTGCCCGACTCGCGGAGCCGCTTGATGAAGGCGTCGGCGCCGGGGATCGGGATGCCCTCGTGGATCAGGACCCCGTCCATATCGGTGAGCCAGGACTCGATCGGCTTGCGCTCCGCCACTGAACTGATCTCCGCTCTGCGTGGCCGAATGTTCGAAGTCACAGGGTAACGGGGCGGGGCCGCGGACGACCCCGGTCGTCCACGGCCCGGACGATCAGGCGGTCCGGACGATCAGGCGGTCCGGACGATCAGGCGGTCCGGACGATCAAGAGACCCGGTTCAGCCCGTACGGTGCTGCCGGTCGCGGAGGTAGGCGCAGAAGGAGTGTCCGGGTCGACGTCGGCGTCGGGCCGTGGCGCGCGCACCACGGAGACATACGTGATCTCGAGCCCGGCCCGCTCGTCTGCCGCCGGCGGCAGCCGGTCCAAGTGCCGTACGAGCTCGCCGCGTTCAGGGACCGGTCCCGAACCTCGAAGGCGGCGAGCCGGTCAGGCAGGGGAAGCGGTCGAGCTCGTCGAGCAGGGCTGAGAGCCGGTTCCTGGCGGCGTAGGACTCGGGCACGCGTCCGTGCTCGGGGATGCCGGAGCGGACGGGTGCGCCGGGCGCCTGCTCGGTGGGGTGGTGCGGGGAGTTCACCGGGGACGGGCGGCGCCGCCGAACCCGTACGGTACGGGCGGGCGCGGGGCGGTCAGCGGCCGAGAGCGGTCTGCCGCTGGCGCGGGGCGGTCAGCGGGTGCGGCGCCGGGCCACGGCCACGAGGCCCGCCCCGGCCAGCAGGCAGACGCCCGCCACACCCGAGACCCAGGCCAGCACCTCCCGGCCGGTGCTGGCCAGTGCGCCGGACTCGGCGGTGGGCTGGGGCTCGCTGCCGTGCGCGTCCCGGGCACCCGGGCCGTCGGAACGGCGGTGCTCGTGACCCTGCCCGCCGTCGGTTCCGTCGTGCCCCTCCCCCTTGCCGGCCTCGTGCTCGTGTCCGTGCTCGTGTCCGTGCTCGTGCCCGTGCCGGTCGCCGTCGTCTGCGCGGATGGCGAAGTCGTAGTCGTTTGACTCGCCGACCCAGTCGCCGTCGTCCTCGCGCCGCTGCATGGCCGCGACGTTGAGCCGTACGCGGTCCTCCTCCGTACGGTCGTCGAAACTCATCCGCACCTTGACGGTGAGCGTCTCGTTCGAGGCCACGGTGAAGCCGTCGAAGCCGACGTCCTCGAACACGCCGATGTGCTCGTCCTCGTCGGTGGTCTCGAAGGTGACGGGCCGCCACGTACGGTCCCGGCCGTCGTAGAACTCCATACCGATCCGGTCCTTGGCGAGCGCCCGCTTGTGATCGACGAGGACGGCGACCGGGTGGACGGCGCGGCAGTCGGCATCGGTGGTGTTGCGCAGATCGAGCTTCCAGGTCTTGCGGTCGGCGCCCGGTGCGTACGAGGTGGGGCCGCTGTGGATGCGCGCCTTGAGGGGGAAGTCGGCGCTGTCCGGGTCACCGCAGGTCGGTTCGGGGGCGCGGGTGCCCACCGCGGGCGGCGGGGTCGGGTCCGCGGCGGCCTTGCCCGCGGGCCCGCACAGGAGGAGCGCCGGGGTCACCGCGGCGGCAAGCGCGGTGGTGACCTTGGTGGCGATCGCGGGCGCGGCGGGCCGGCGGTGGGCGGTGGAAGCGACGGAAGCGACGGGAGCGGCGGGAGCGGCGGCTGTGCGGAGGCGCATGGGCGGACCTTCGTGGATGCTCGCGGCGTTTCGGCGGTGTTCAGCGGCGTTGGGCCGGCACCGGCGGCGGGTCCGGCCGGTGCCCACAGGACCCTGCCACGCGAGCCCCGATGGCCCTGCGCACCACGGCGGCGGGGCGAGCACCCTTCCCCCGAATCCCCCTCGATCAGCCTATGTTCCGCTGATCCGGCGGAGGTCCCACTACCTCCTCCGGCTCTCCTGCATCCGGTGTGCCAGCCGCCTCCGTCGGCTCCGCGCGGCCGAACAGCGGGGCGAGGACGAGCTGCGCCGCCCCGTACGCCACGGCCCGCTCTCCGTCCGGGGCGACCGCGACCGGCACCGTACGCCCGGCGCCCGCACCCTCCCGTTCCGCGCGCTCGGCGAGCACCGCAGCCACGCCCCGTACGAACACCTCCGCGTCGGCGACGGCGGTCCGGCCGCCGAGCAGCACGCGGTCGAAGTCGAGCAGCCCCACGAGATTGGCCGCCCCGGCCCCGAGGACGCGCGCCGCCTCCGCGGTGTCGCCGCGCGCGACGGCCGCCAGGCACAGCGCCTCGACGCAGCCGCGGCTGCCGCACTCGCAGGGCGGCCCGTCGAGCTGGATCACCTGGTGCCCGAACTCCCCGGCCCCAGTCCTGCTCCCCCGGTAGAGAACGCCCCCGAGCACGAGCCCGGCGCCGAGTCCGGTGCCGAGGTGCAGATACGCGAACGACTCGCTCCCGGCTGCGCCCAGCGCCACGCCGAGGGCGGCCGCGTTCGTGTCCTTGTCGAGGACGACCGGGAGGCCGAGCCGCGCGGCGAGTGCGTCCCGCAGCGGGAAGCCGTCCCACCGCGGCAGTCCGGTGACCCGGCCGAGCACCCCGCTCCGGTGATCGAGCGGCCCGGGACACGCGACCCCGACCCCGATGACGGGACCGAGCCCGGAATCCGGCCCGCTGCGCAGCAGGGTCCTGACCTCCATCACCACGGCGTCGAGTACGGCCCCCGCCCCCGCGCCGAAGTCGAAGGGCGCGGTCCGTACCGCCACCGGCTCGCCCGTCAGGTCGGTGAGCACGGCCGTCAGCTCGTCCCGGTCCAGGTGGAGCCCCACTGCGCTGCGCGCGCCCCGCACCAGGCGCAGCACCGTACGCGGCTTGCCGCCGGTCGAGGCCCGGCGGCCCGCCTCTGCCGCCAGGCCCTCCTCGCGCAGGCGCGCCGTGATCTTGCTGACGGCCTGCGGGGTGAGCCGGGTGCGTTCGGCGAGCTCGAGACGGCTGATGCCGCCCTGCCCCGCCGCGCGCAGCAGGTCGAGCACGAGCGCGGCGTTGTGGCTGCGCAGCGCGGGCAGATTGACCCCGGAGTTGCCCCTGTTCACGTGGCCATTCTCCCTTCCGCTTGCAGTTTGGCAACACCGTTGCTTAAGTGGCCCTCATGACAGGCACAGCCAGCACCGCCAGCACAGGCTCAGGGATGGGCACAGGCTCAGGCACGGGCTCAGGCGCTCCCCTCCGCGTAGGCCTCGTCGGATACGGCCTGGCGGGCTCCGTCTTCCACGCCCCCCTGATCGCCGCGACCGACGGGCTCGTCCTCGACACCGTCGTCACCTCGAACCCGGACCGCCAGGCCCAGGCGCGCGCCGAGCACCCGGACGTACGGTTCGCGGCCTCGCCGGACGAACTGTGGGGCCGCGCCGCCGCCCCCGGCCGCGCCGCCGCCCCCGGCCGTGGCGGCCGTCCCGGCGGGGACGCGCTCGATCTGATCGTCATCGCGTCCCCCAACCGCACCCACGTGCCGATCGCCACCGAGGCCCTGAAGGCGGGCCTGCCGGTGGTCGTGGACAAGCCGATCGCCGCCACCGCCGCCGAGGCCCGCGCCCTCGCCGCGCTCGCCGACGAGCGCGGGCTGCTGCTGTCCGTCTTCCAGAACCGCCGCTGGGACGCCGACTTCCTCACCCTCCGCACCCTCGTCGCCGACGGTGACCTCGGCGAGGTCCAGCGCTTCGAGTCCCGCTTCGAGCGGTGGCGGCCGCAGCTCAAAGGCGGCTGGCGCGAGTCCGGCGACCCGGCGGAGGTCGGCGGCCTGCTCTACGACCTGGGCAGCCACCTCGTGGACCAGGCGCTGGTCCTCTTCGGCCCGGCCGTACGGGTCTACGCCGAGTCGGACGTCCGCCGCCCCGGCGCCGAGGCCGACGACGACACCTTCATCGCGATCACGCACGCGAACGGCGTCCGCTCCCACCTCTGGGCCAGCGCCACGGCCGCCCAACTCGGCCCCCGCTTCCGGGTCCTGGGCAGCGCGGCGGGCTATGTGAAGTACGGGCTCGACCCGCAGGAGGCCGCCCTCCGCGAGGGCCTGCGGCCCGCGCCCGGCTGGGGCGCGGAGCCGGAGTCGCTGTGGGGGCGGCTGGGCGCGGGCGAGTCGCCGCTGACCGGCGGCGGCACGCCGGTCCGCTCGCTCCCCGGCGACTACCCTGCGTACTACGCGGCGATCGCCGCAGCGCTCAGGGACGGCACCCCGCCGCCGGTGACGGCGCACGAGGCAGCGGCGGCCCTGGACGTACTGGAGGCCGCTCTCGACTCGGCACGCGAGGGCGGCCGTACGGTCACGATCGGAACAGAGATGACCGGGACAGACACGGTCGGAAGAGGCACGATCGGAACAGGAACGATCGGAGGTGACGCGTGATGGCTCCGGCACCGGCGGAACGAGGAGGACAGGTCGCCCCTGGCGGCTCGGGCGGCCCCGGCACGGGCGGCCCCGGCGGGGGTGGCCCGAGTGGCGCCGGCGCGAGTGGCGCGGGTCAGGACACCGGCGGCGCCGCCGCGACGGGCGCCCGGGCCGGTTCCGCCCCGGAACACGCCCCCGCCCCCGGCGGCCCGACGGCACCGGTGGAGCCCGGTGCCGCCCCCGACCCCCGCGAGGCGGCGAGCGCGCTCATTCCGGAACTGGAGGCCCAGGAGCGCCGTCTCGTGCTCCGCGCCTTCACCCACGACGACGCCTGGCACCTGGGCTCGCTGCTGGTGGAACTCGCCCGGATGCGCCATGCGCCGGTCGCCGTGGACATCCGGCGCGGCCCACAGCAGCTCTTCCACTTCGCTCTGGACCGCGCAACGGCGGACAACGACGCCTGGATCGACCGCAAGCGGCGCGTGGTCGAGCGCTACGCCGAGAGTTCGTACCTCGTAGGCACCCGTTTCCGGGCCAAGGGCACGACGTTCGACGAGTCCTCGCGGCTCGACCCGGACCGCTATGCGGCCCACGGCGGCTCGTTCCCGATCACGGTCGAGGGCGCGGGTGTCGTCGGCACGGTCACGGTCTCGGGCCTGCCGCAGGCCGAGGACCACGCCCTGGTGGTGGAGGCCCTGGAACGCTTCATCGCCGCGGGCCGCGCCGGTGCGGCCGCCAACGGAGGCGGACTGTAGCCGCCCACGGAGGCGGGCTGAAGAGAGGCGGGGTGTGGGGGACTGCCTTGCCCGGGGCCTACGCCCCCTTGAGGACCTGCCGCTGCCGCCCGAGCCCGTCGATCTCGAGCTCGACCACGTCCCCGGCCCGGAGATACGGCTTCGGGTCGGGGTGCCCGAGCGCCACGCCCGCCGGCGTACCGGTGTTGATGACGTCGCCCGGGTACAGCGTCATGAACTGGCTCACGTAGCACACTACTTCACCCACGGGGAAGATCTGGTCGGCGGTCGTGCCGTCCTGCTTGACCTCCCCGTTCACGCTCAGCCTGAGCCGCAGGGCCTGCGGGTCGCCGACCTCGTCCGCGGTGACGAGCCACGGGCCCAGCGGGTTGAACGTCTCGCAGTTCTTGCCCTTGTCCCACTGGCCGCCGCGCTCGATCTGGAATTCGCGCTCGGAGACGTCGTGCGCGATGGCGTAACCCGCGACGTACCCGAGTGCCTCCTCGGCCGACTCCAGGTACCTGGCCGTACGCCCGATGACGACGGCCAGCTCGACTTCCCAATCGGTCTTCACGCTGCCGCGCGGCACGAGCACCGTGTCGTCCGGGCCGACGACGGTGTCCGGGGCCTTCATGAAGAGGATCGGCTCCTTCGGGATCGCGGCGCCCGTCTCGCGGGCGTGGGCGTGGTAGTTCAGCCCGATGCACACGATCTTGCCGATCCGGGCAACCGGTGGCCCGACCCGCAGCCCCGCGCCGTCGAGCGCGGGCAGCTCCCCGCTCGCGGCGGCCGACCGTACGCGGGCGAGCGCGGCCTCCTCGGCGAGCAGCTCCCCGTCGATGTCCCGCACCAGGTCCGACAGGTCGCGCACGATCCCGTCCTGGTCGAGCAGCGCCGGGCGCTCCGCCCCCGCCGTTCCCACACGCAGCAGCTTCACAGTCACTCTCCCGTGGTCAAGGACCGCCCCGGCCACACACTGCCGGGACCGGCCCAACCGATGGGTGGCGGCCATCGGTCGAGGATCGGTCGATCCTCCAAGGGGCTGGGTCCACTCCGCAAGACCCCGTTCATGTACTGGACCATCCGTTGGCCCGCTCCGCGCTCCTGAATCCGCCGCGCCCCGGCCACCGCTGGGGATGCCGGATGCCCCTCTATCCCGGCTATCCCGGCTATCCCGGCCATCCCGTCTATCCCGTGAATCCCGCCCGTCAATCCCGGCCATCCCGTCTATCCCGTCTATCCCGTCTATCCCGTCTATCCCGTCTATCCCGGCCATCCCGGCCATCCCGTCAATCCCGTCAATCCCGGCTATCCCGCAACCAGGGCTCCCAGGCCCTGGACCAGGCGTCTTGGGTTGCGGAGCAGACCCCGCGCGGCCGACCGGCAATGGTCGGCCGCTGCGGCGCGCCGCCGAACGTTTTTCCAGGTCAGCCGCATCACCGCCGCGACGTGAGCGACGGGACGGCCGGAACGGACACCCGCCGGAGACGGGCGGGGCCCGCGCACTGCATGATGGCCGGATGAGTGATCGTGAGGAACTGCCCCTAGCGGTGGACGCAGAAGCACTTCTCGCCCTGGCCGATGAGCACCACGCGCGCACCACACGGGCCTTGGGTACGCGCGAGGCCGGTGGTCATGTGGTGAAGGTGTACGCCCTTGAGGCGCCGGGCCGTGCGGTGACGGAGCGGGACGAGGCGGCGGCACTGCGGATCGCCGGAGCACATCTGGGGCTTGGGCGCTCCCGCGGGTCACTCGGGCTCGCCGTGCTGATCGTGCATGCGGGCGGCGACGGGGACTACGTCCTCGTCCACAGCTGGATCGAGGGATACATGTCCGACCTGGCGGTCTTCGTCGGCCCGGCCGGGCAGCCCGACCAGCTGCGACCGGGGCGGGTGGGGCTTGCGCCCTGCGTCTGGGAAGCCGCCGTCCTGGCCCATGAGCGCGACGCGTTCACGCGGCATGTCCTCGACGGCAGCGGCCCGATCGCGGGCCGGCTGGCCGCGTGGGGCGCAGACACCACGGCGGGAGGCGTCCGATGACGGGCGCTCCGCGCGTGAGGCATGCGCGCCCCGCCGACCTGTCGCGTATCGCCGAACTGGTCGCGGAGCACGCCTCGTACGAAAAGGCCGCACCGCCGGTCCCTGACCTTGCGGAACGGCTCGCGGTCCTCCTCTTCGGCACCCCGATACCGCGGTTGCGCTGCCTCGTGGCGGAGTTGCCCGACGGCGAGGTCGTCGGCTATGCCACCTGCGCGCCCGAACTCTCCACCTGGGAGGGCCGTGAGTACCTCCACATGGACTGTCTCTTCCTTCGCACCGGCAACCGGGGCCTGGGCCTTGGCGCGGCGCTGATGGACGCCGTAATGGCCGAGGCGCGGGGCCTCGGTCTAACCGAGGTGCAGTGGCAGACCCCCGCATGGAACGAGGGCGCGGCCCGCTTCTACGAGCGCCTCGGCGCACGCGCCAAAGAGAAACTCCGCTACTCCCTGCCCGTTCAGAGCTGACCTGCCTACCGCGCAACACCGCCTCGACCCGGCTCCGTGCGATACCGGGGGACGGCGTGCTCACGCAAGGCCGGGACTTGTCTTCCTGATCTGAGGTATTGATCAACTTGCCGGGTGGTGCGCCGGCCGGGTTGCCAGAGTTCTTGGGTGCCTTGATCCGCCCCGAGAGGGCGGGGCCCAACTGACCGTGGCATGGTTACCCACATGGGTGATCATGCACATCGCGACTCCGTACGCCGCAGCTATGACACCGTGGCCGAGGAGTACGCGGCCCGGCTGCACGACGAGCTCGCCGGGAAGCCGCTCGACCGGGCGCTCCTCGCCTGCCTCCTGGAACAGACGGAACGAGGGACCGCGATCGCCGACCTCGGCTGTGGCCCCGGGCACGTCGCGGCCTGGCTTGCCGAGAAGGGCGCGCGTACGGTCGGGATTGATCTGTCCGCGGGCATGATCGAGACTGGCCGCCGCCGATTTGCACAGGTGGAGTTCCGAGAAGGCGACCTGCTGGAACTCCCCGCCGAAGACGGCGAATTCGGCTCCGCCGTCGCCTTCTACACGATCATTCACCTCAATCCCGGCGACCTGCAGCGCGCCTTCGAGGAGACAGGGCGGGTACTGCGCCCTTCCGGACTTCTCCTCCTCTCCTTCCACATGGGTGAGGAGATCCGGCACCTGGACGAGTTGTGGGGACATGATGTGGACCTCGATTTCCGCTTTCTCGAACCCGGGCACGTTGCCGGACTGCTCGAAGCGGCCGGGTTCACCGTGGAGATGCGCATGGAACGCACTCACTACGCCCACGAAGTCGAGACCCGCCGGGCCTACGTTCTGGCCCGCCGCACCTGACGCTGCCGCCCCAACTTCGCCCCTCTGCGATAACAACGGACAACCTTTAAGTTCTGACGCCGGATCAAGGCGCCGTAGGCAAGCCCAGAGGTAGCCGGGGGGGACGGCCGGGGCCAGGGGAGGAGGAGCCCCGCCCCAGGGGCCACGACCGCCCAGGCCTTCTACCGGACTTGGTTTCGGGCCATCGCCGGGGCGCGGTCGCCGCGCTGCAGCCAGGCCCGTTCCGCCGCGGTCCAGGCTGTCGTGGTGACCAGGTACAGCCCGGCGGCGAGTGGCACGACGGCCGCGGCGACGAGCGTCCCGAAGGACAGCAGCGGCAGCACCTTGGTCATGCCGCCGGGCAGGGCCCCGATGGTGGGGCCCGCGCCCGTTGCGCCGGCTGCGCCGCCCGCTGCGCCCGCGGCGCCCGCCGCGGGCCCGGCCGCCATCGCCTTCCGCGCCCGGACGTACGTCCAGGTGGCGACGACGGCGATCGCCGCGAACAGCCCCAGGTACACCAGCCCCTGTGCCCCGAAGGCGCCCCCTTCGGCAAGCGCGTCCGCCCACCGTCCGCCGAGCGGCGCCCCCAGCAGCGCGTGGCCGAGCACCTCGCTGCCTTCACCCCCACCCGCGCCACTGCCCCCGAAGAGGCGGTACATCACGAAGAACACCGGCAGCTGCACCAGCATCGGCAGGCACCCGGCCAGCGGCGAGGCCCCCGCCTCCGCGTACAGCTCGCGCATCGCGCGCCGCAGCCGCTCGGGATCACGGCCGTACTTGCGCTGCAACTCGGCCATCCGCGGCGCGAGCGCGGCCCGCGTCTTCTCACCCCGGACGGCCGCCCGCGCGAGCGGGTGCAGCGCGAGCCGCACGCACAGGGTGAGCAGGACGATCGCGGCGGCCGTCGCCGACGCGCCGAAGAGCGGGTGCAGTTGGTCGGCAAGTTGCGCGAGCAGCGCACCAAGAGATGTGAAAACGGACATGGTTGAACCCTCCCGGGTCTCGTCGTACCGGAAATGTCGGATTTCGGTGCGACGAGCCGCGCGGGCTCCCGTACGAACCTCTCGTACAGATGGATGCGAGGGAGCGCCTACGCGGCCGCCGTCGGAAGGCGGCGGCCCGGCGCTCGGGGCCGCGGGCGTCCGGAGGCATCGGGATCGCGCTGCGGCAGAAAGGCCGTACGGCGCTCCCGGTCCCGTATCGCCGTCCGTATTCGCCCTGGCGGCACGGCCGGTGCGAGGCCGGCCGAGAGGACGGCGCCGCAGAGCAGTACAAGGGCGGTGGTCGCGGCGGCAGCGGTGAGGGCGGAGAGCGGGCTGAGCGCGGTCGCGATGCCGCTCTGGGCGAGCAGCAGCCCGAGGAGGAGGAAGAGCAGCCCGCCGACGTACGCACGCCGGCCTCTCACGATGCGCACCATCGGACTCCCCCTCCTGTGTTTCCCGCCCGGTTTTTCTGTCCTGCCCGCGAGCTTAACTGCCCCCACCGACAACGGCGATGGCTACCACTGCCCGACGCCCCGCACCTCGATGGTCTGGAGACGGCCCCAGACGACGACCCGGTACGTGGAGGTGTACTCGGGGGTGCAGGTGGTGAGCGTGATGTAGTAACCCGGCTCGCCGAACCCGTACTCGGGCCGTACGGAGCTGCGGGGCACCTTGCCGATCACGGCGGAGTCGACGGCTGAGGTCTGCGGCAGCGTCTTCTCGACCCGGTAGGTGAACAGCCCCTCGCGCGTCTCGACGCGCAGCTCGTCGCCTTTGCGGAGGCGGTTGATGTACCGGAAGGGCTCGCCGTGCGTGTTGCGGTGCCCGGCGAGCGCGAAGTTCCCGGCCTGGCCGGGCTGGGCGGTCTGCGGGTAGTGCCCGACGTATCCGCGATTCAGGACGCCGCCCTTGCTGATCCCCTGCGCGACGGGGGCCGTGACTCCGATGCGCGGAATGCGCAGAATCGCGTAGGCCTGGTCCCAGCGCGGGGCGGCCGGTTTCGCCTGCCGTTCGCGGGAGTCCCTGCCCCCGCTCGGTGGCCCGGAGGCGTCCCCTGCGGTCTCGGAGGGCGGCGACGGCTCCTGGACCGTTCCGGGCGCTGTCCCCCACTCCTCCTCCAGCGCCTGAACCTTCCGCTCGGCGCCGGCGCGCGCCTGCCGGTTGGTCCACCAGAGCTGGTGCACGACGAGCAGCAGCACGACGAGGCCGATGGTCACGACCGCTTCGGCGGCGCCCCACAGCACGCGCGCGAGGAGTACGCGTCGCGGGGCCCGCTGCCGCCGCTCCCCCGGGCTCTGCTTCTGCCCCTGTCCCTGCGCGTGCCCCTGGCCCTGTCCCTGGCCCCGTCCCTGCCCCTGTCCCTGTCCCTGCACGACGACCGGCACTGCCGACCCGCGCACGAGCCCCCGCTCCCGCACCCTGCACCACCTCCCGGCCGCGGCCGCCGCCGCACCATAGGCGCTTCTCCGCGAACCCACCAGGGCGCGGACCTCTCTCCGAGGGAGGCGCGCTGCGTGAGGGCGTAGCCGTGCCTTCGCGACGCCGACCGGGGGCACGACCGGGCACAACCGAAGGGCAGGACCGGGAGGCGCGACCGTCTGCGTACCGCAGTACGGTGTGCATCATGCCGTCCGAGACCACCCCCGCCCCGCACGCGTCGGAAGCCGAGCGCCTGGAGCGCATCGCGGTGCAGCACCCCGAGGACAGCGAGCTCCTGCTCCTGCAGGCCGCGGCCCACTGGGAACTCGCCGACGAGCGCCCACGGGCCTCTGCTCTCTACGACCGGCTCCTCGCCGGCACCCCCAAGAACCCTCTGCTGATCAAGGCCCTCAACGCGGCGAACCTCTGGGAGTACGGTCACGATGCCGAGGCCCGCGTCCTCATCGACGGCATCCGCGCCGCCGCCCCGCGGGACGCCGCCCCCTGGGAGATCATCGCCGAGGCCCTGGAAGCCCACGACGAACTCCAGGCCGCCCATGACTGCTTCTCTGCAGGCGCCGCACTCCTGATCGACGGCGACGAGATCCCGTACGAGGCGGGGCTCCTCCTGGCGGGCCGCCACCGCGTACGCCGCCTCCTCGGCAGCCCGCACGACGAGTGGGACGCCCTCGCCGACGCCCACCACCCGGGCGACATCTCCCTGGACGAACTCCACGATCCCAAGCGCCTGTGGTCTCTCGGCTCGGACAACCCGGCCGAGCTCCGCGCCGAGATCGCCCGCCTCCGCGCCGAACTGGTTGAGCGCCGCGCGGCGTTGTCCCGCCCGTATCCGGTGGCGGTCCTGCACTGGCCGGAGGCCGAGCTGTCGGAACTCCTCGCGGCGTATCCCGCGCTCGCCTCCGAATACCCCTCCCACTCCGAGCACCTGGCCCGCATAGAGTCCTCGCTCCGCGACCTGGCCTCCACGGGCGCCCAGGCCTTCGGCATCGTGACGGCCACGGTCCCGTCGTACGAGGCCTTCGCGGCGGCCGAGCAGACGTCCCCCGCCACGGTCACCCTCCTCCCCGAATACGCCACAAACCTGGCGGCCCGCGGCCGCGCCACCCCCTGGCCTCCGGCCCGTAACGCCCCGTGCTGGTGCGGCTCCTCCCGCCCGTACAAGGACTGCCACGGCGTCCCGGACCCGGAGTAGGGGCGCGCTGCGCGTGCCCGATCCCCACGGCAACGAAGCCTCAGTGAGTGGATGGACAATCCGCGCTGGATCGTTCCTGCTAGCCGACCATTCCCCATTCGACGGCGGATTCAGACCCAGCCCAGCCGTCGGGTGTCTTCCAGAGCGATGCAATGCCGCGCTCTTCGAGATAGTCGGCATACGCGTCTATGCCCTCGGTGAAGAGCCCTATAAGGTGCGGCTTCGGCTTCCCTCTCTTCTCATACAGGAAATAGCTATACTCGAAGAGCTGCCCCACAGCCTCACGTACGGCTTTGGTTGGATTGCCGTCCTTTATGACCTTGACCTCGACTAGCCATTCCTCGCCGCCCCTACGGAGCACAAGATCCTTGGGGTGCATTTTGTCCGTGATCGGCACGAATCCACATTGTTCTATGTGGGGCCCAAACACCTCAACGAGAACCTCATGACGCCGCGACTTGTAGATTGTCCGCTCCGGGATGTGGGCTTCGTAGTCACTGCCGTTCTTCGGGTGAAATCCTTCAAGTCCCTTAGGCTCACCTACGCCGTGCGGCTTCGGCACGTATCCAACCTTGAGCCCTTCAGGTGTCTCCTCAGCCCAGAGCGCCTTCTCAATCTTGGCAGCCTGCTGGAGCACATCTGACACATGCCAGAGGTCCTCACGCAGAGTGCTCTCGGAAGGCATGGCAGTAGTGTGGTAGGCGCGCGCGGCCACGCTACCCGCTTCATAGGACAGAGCTCTTGCCACATTGCACTTGAAGGAGGGCCGAACCTCCCAACCTTTCACCAATTCCTCAGGGAGTCCCTCAAAGAGGACTCGCGCCCTAGCTCTCAGGTACGCCCGCCGCCTCTCCCCCTGCCCCAGTTTCTTTTCCAGATTGGTCACGCCTTGCTGGAGCGTAAGGGTAACCGATTTGAGATCGGCAGCGAAGATGTACGCCAGATATAGCCCTTCCTTGGGATCCCGAGTGATATCGGGGTCGAACACACCGATCCACGGCGTTCGGCTTGCGCTCCCGCTCCCTCCGTAGCCCTCCGCCTCGAATCCAGCAGGCAAGAGCGGGGTCATGTGCGCCCCCGCCTCACGGAGCAGGGCTTGGGCATGCACGCCCTTCCCTGTGCCCTGACCTTCGTCATACGTGCTGGCAACGTCCATGAGTAGGTCGCGTATCGGCATGCCACGACACTACTCAACGGCGATCAGGGCACGACAGCCTTCGATCGGTTCGGCCACCACGCCTCAGCCGGTATCCGCTAGCTGCTTGCCACAGGGGGCACCCGTTACGCCGCAGCCACGAGATCGCGTGCCCGCTCGTTGAAGTCCGCGACAAGTCGATTCCGCCCGAAGGGCTTCATGCGACGCTGCAGATCCTGCACGGCCTCGACGCAACGCGAGCTCTTGACCTGCCGCGAAAGGGAGAGTGTCCGCAACCCGGCTGCATGCGCTGCTTCCAAGTCCCGCCGCTGCAAGTGCGAGACAGCGAGCGCCGCCTGCGACATTGCTCCTCGGCGTGCCCGGCGTTGCTTCCGGGCGTGGTCGATGGACTGCCGTGCGTGCTCCTCAGCGGTGCTCGCCTGCTCCAGATCGCGGAAGGTGTTCGCGTGTTCCCCGTGTAGGTACGCCGGGTCGATGAAGGCTGCCCACTCTTGTTCATCTTCCGAGCGCACGCGATTGAATGAGGCTTCGGACTGCCTCACAGCGCGGGTTGCTGCGGTCTTGTCACCGAGCTTGGCGAGTGCGCGGGCCTCCAGTGCCCAGAGGTCGGCCAGGCATGCCGCAGATGTGCTGTTTCCAAGACCGGCACGACCAGCTTGCGCGAGTCGGCGCCCCTCTTCTGGGTTGCCGAGCAAGGTCGCTTGATCAGCCATACCCGCGAGGACGTGAGCACCGAGCGCCGCGTTCCTCGACTCCTCCGCAAGCCGAAGGGACTGCACCAAGTACCGTTGTGCGATGCCGTGCTCACCGTTGTCGTAGGCCATCCACCCGAGCAGGTAGGTCTGTTCGGCCGCGGCCTCGCAGAGCGCCCTCCGTACGTCCTCAGTGTGCGTGCGACGCAGGAGCGGGAAGACGTGCTGATTCATGTACTCGGCGAGGATTAGCCGACCAGAGCCGCCGCCCTGAAGCACGTCCATCCGCTGGAACTCGCCGAACATGTTCCGGACGGCCGAGACATCTTCGAGCCGCACGCGAGGCCCCGAAGGAGGCTGCTGGTCAAGAGTGTTGAGCAGCCAGTCACGAGACGGGCCGATCGCTGCCACGGCGGCAAACGGCGCTGCTGCCAAGAACTTTCGACGATCCACGTCCGCTCTCCCCAGGTCGGCAACGGCTTCCACCGTAACGGCGAATGAGGAGTTGTAAACGAGCGCACGATCGACGGCTGGGCTCTCGCTAAAGCCGAGATCGTACGTTGTGACCCGGTATCCGACGCTTGCAGAGAAAACGTCGGCGAGAATCTCGGGCACGGGCGGGCGTGGCTGATCGCCCTCCAGCCAGCGCCGTACGGTCGTCGCATCTGGCGTGATGTGCGGCTGACCCCACGTCTGAGCTGCAGCTTTGACGCGACGCGCCAACTCCTTACGGCTCATGCCAGATCGGTCGAGCCACTGTGTGAGATCTGAGTTCGGCGTCTTCATGTTGAGCCCCTTACCCCTCAGCTACGGGCAGTAGCAGAAGCGACACCCTTCGACACCCCCTCTGACAGTACCCGCTGTCAGGCCCTAGCGGTTGCCTGGGTATGCGAACTCGGCCCGTACATAAAGGAGTTGCTCTGATGCGAAGCGCCACCGACGGTAGGCCACTGGTGATGACCGGCGCCGTCGGATCGGCGTCCCTCACGTGGTCACCGCCGCGCCTCTGGCTCTCGGCTCGACTCGCCAAGTCACGTGGCCAGGGATAGGTGGAGGCCGTGCCAGAACCAATGACGCAACGATTCCCACGTGCGGCCAGCGCAGTTCCCGAGGCACGGTCACATGTGGCGCGCACCCTCGAGGCTCTCGGCATCGCAGATCGTGCCGACGACGTATTGGTCTGCGTTTCGGAGCTCGCGACGAACGCGATTCGCCACGGCGATCCGCACGCTGGCCACTTCCTCCTCAAGGTGCTGACGGTCGATGGACGGTTACGCATCGAGGTGCAGGACACGGGCCGTAGGCGCCCTCGGGTGCAGCAGCCGAGCCCGGACGAGACAACGGGACGCGGCCTCTTGCTGGTGGAAACGCTCGCGGACGGGTGGGGGGTAGAGCCGCGTCCACCGCGCGGCAAAGTCGTATGGACGGAGTTCAAGGTCGAGATGCAGCCGGAAGGTATCGGCGTAGGGCCCGATCCGTGTTGACGACGCCCCGTCCTCTCATCATTGCGCCGAACGCAGGCCTCATCGCCTCAGTTGCCGCGTGGCACTGGGTCGCCGTCACGCCGGCGGGGCATGTGGCGTTTCTGCTGCTCGCACATCCACCTGAGCGGCGGCCCGAAGAGCCGCTACGAGTGATCGAAGCGCGGATGCGCGGCCTTGCTCAGGCGCTCACGCTCGCCGAACCGACGGCCACGCTTCCCAATATCGGACCGCGGCTGCTCATGCACCGCGAATCAGACGCGCTCCTCATGCTCGATGACTGCGAGTACCTCATGCGCGTGCCGATCGGAGGCGACTGGGCGCGCTTCGTCTGCAGCGGCGGGAGCGTAGTCGTCGCCGTAGGACTCGCCCCGCTTCCCGCGCACGCACCACAGGATGTGGTCGAGTCATACGTCGTCGACCGCGTGGCCGAGGGACGACTCCTACTGGGCAAGACCCACGTCATCCCGTCCACCTAGTCGAGGAGAAGGATCGATGACTGCACACCCTGTCTCGCCAAACACGGTACTCGCCAACGCGTTGACCAGCGCCGAGGACGTCCTCACCCCGCGCATTCTCGCCACGACGACGCAAAGGCTCGTATTCGTGGTTGGAACACAGATCAATGGTGCCCCGCACATTGGCACCTCGCTCGTGCAGTCGCTCACCTTCGCTGCCGCTGCCCGCGTCCGAGACCGCTTCGGCTTCCCTGCCGAGGTCATGTTCAGCGCGCTCGACAACGCGCCCCACGAAGTCGTGACAGATGCCGTGAGCGGTCACAGGTACCAGCGTGCGTACGCACAGCTTCTCGGCCAACAGGCCATCGTGGAGCAGGTCGACAGCCTGTACCGGCCGCTGTTCACCGCCCTGTCCGACCGCCTGCGTGTCCCCTACACTGTCGAGACTTATTCGCAGCAGCAAGCTCGTGAGCACTTCAGGCGTACTTGGTTACGCGTCCTGCAACGTATCGAGGGCGCACGGTGGTGGCTGGCTCCTTCGACCGGCGTACCGCATGTGCGAGTCCCCTGTCCGCAACCTGGCTGTGGATGGGCGGAGAAAGATGCCGAGCGGACCCGCTCGTATCACGTAGGCGTCGAACGCGCAGAAGTGAGGGCTGTATGCCTTCATCACGGCGAGTACGAGGTCGCCATCGAGCCGACTGGCGACGGCTACCTCGACCTCGCGACCCTGTACCGCAACCTCGTGAAAGAGCTGACCCTCACTGGATCGCGCGGCACGCTGCACGTGATGGTGAAGGGTGGCGATTGGGTGTTTGGCTCGCAGCTCGTCGATGGCGCTTTGCAGGCCGTGGGGCTCCCCTATGGCCAACTCCCTGCCCGGTTGTTCTGCCCTCAAGTAGTAACCGACACAGGCGCGAAGCTGTCGAAGTCACTCATCAGCAAGGGCCGCGCGCCCTTGCCCGATGGCGCCACCCCTTGGATGCTCGACACTCGACTGTGGTCAGGATCGTTATCCGAGTACGTTGAGCGTTTGCTCGCAGTGACCGAGGTTCTGTTCTCGGACCCTCGGCACTTCTTCCGCTCGTACTCGGCCAGCGAGCTCGGTCGGCTAATGTCCGCACCATTGCCTAGGAGCGTTCCTTCTCCATGACGGAAACAGCCGCCCGCGTCTACGAACTCAATCTCTATCGCCGCTACTTCGATCTGATCTCAGCTCGTCGAAAGAGAGTTGAGGTACGTGTGCGTTACCCGCACCTCGAAGACCTCGCCGCCAGCGACGTGATTCGCTTTCGGATCAAAGGAACCGACGAGACATGCGACGTGCTGGTGAAGCGGGTTACCTCGTACGACGGCTTCGAGGCCCTTCTCGACGGCGAGGGGGCCTCGAACGTCAACCCATCCGCCACCCGCGAAGAGCAGCTCGCCAACATCCGGAGCATCTATCCACCCGAGAAGGAGAAGCTGGGCGCCCTCGCAATCGAGATCGAACTCCTCGGTCCCTGAACGACGCCGCCCGGCCCTTGCCTCGATGAGACCATCCGAACCCTGTCGCGCTTCCTGCGGCAGATCATCCGGCCGTCATCCGCCTGGTGTGCGCGCCTCCGACCTCGTACGCCTCACAGCGGAGTAACGAACACACAGCTGCGGTACTTCGCTGCTGAGGTCCGTCAGGAAGGCCGGTACTCCCCGTGGGGGATGGCCCGCTTCCATACCTCTTCGAAGGCGCTCGTGCAGAGGTTGAGGACCGCGGGTTCAGTGGTCAGCTCGAGTCCTCCGTCCGGAGGCATCTCCCCCTCGCTGTCGAAGTGGAGTACCAGGACGAGCTCCTCGTCGAAGACCCAGAAGTCGTTGCCGGGGAAAGCGATGTCCGTGACCTGGCGCCGCGGGAGCCAGACGATCTGCTCGCCGGCCTCCACGTTGGCGTCGGATACATGGTGCTCGAACTTGATGTAGTCCGACTCCGGAACCGAGAAGACCCTCGCACGCCGGATCACCACTCCGCGATCCGTGGCCTCGCGCACCCACTTCAGGCATGGGCGCTGCTCGGGGTCGTTGTCCTCCGGGGTGTTGCGGGCACCGGCCTTCCAGGCGATATAGCTCGGGTCGGACTTCATGTACCAGTCGCGCATCTCCAGATGCACGGCCGAACGGCGCGCCGAACCGAGCAGTTCCTCAAACGACGGGACCTTCGTCACGCTCCACCTCCTGGAAGAACTGCACCATGCGCCTGGGGATCTCGACCACGGTCTCATGACCAGGGACGTCCATCTGGTTCAGGCGCTCCTCGTCCAGCACCCGCCACCCCTGGACCAGATAGTTGTCGGTCTCCTCGTCGAGGTAGACAGTGGGAGAGGCACCGTCCTTGCCCTCAGGGGTCCTTGCCGAGCTTACGCAGAGCCATGTTGACCTCCTTGCCCGAAGCCGACGATCTCTGTGTTGAGCCTGCAGTCAAAGTCGCCGCGGAGGCTAGGAACTTGCATGAACTTGCAGATCCTAGAGGACGACGGTGACTGCCCCACCCTCTACGAAGTCAGGGAGACTGGTGACATCGTGGTGCAGGGCGAACGCTCACAGACCCTGACCATCTAGCACAGTTGCGGGACGTGAAGCGGTCGGAGATCTCCGTGGTCGTATCTCGTGAGCTGCTGACCCGATTCGGCCCAAGGAGTGACGTGTCGGCCCTGATCCCATTCACTGAGGTCAGCAGTTCTTCAAGGAGTTCGAGCACACGGCGTGGCGGCTGGAGACCCAGCTTGGCTACGCCTCAGATCGGCGCAGCGCGAAATGGCAGCGATTCCTGCGCGGTGAGACACTCTGATACGACCAGTCGCAGACGTGGCAGTGGGGTGGGGTCCCCTGGACCACCGCGATGCGTCGCGGCTTCGTCGGGGGCGCGGAAGGCGATGCCGTCTTGACCCGCATGCGAGGGTTCGGACGGCCTCCCGCTATTGCGGTGCGATGGCTTTGAGCCAGTCCTCGACGGCGGCGACATCTGCCCACTGCGGGAACAGCTTTTCGGTGAGGATCCGGTGCACCTCGGGGTCGGTGTCGAGGCAGGCATCCGCCAGGACAGTGAGGCCGAAGTCCAAGTCGTTGGCGTGGCACAGGGTGTACAGCACGACATCGCTGGTGGCGATGCCGGTGAGAACGAGGCTGTCGATATCGCCAGCCCTGAGTACTACATCGAGGTCGCTGCCCGAGAACGCGCTCCCCCGCTTCTTGGTAACCACGATGTCGCCCTGCTGGGGCGCGACGTCGTGGTGGATCTCTCACGATGATCGACGGTGGCCGCACCCATGTCCGCATCGGTGTGACTGAGTGCTTCAGTCGGCCGCTGAGCAGTTCAGTTGGCCGTTCTGGTGTGCTCAGCATGGATCTGCGTCGTCGAGATCAGAGAACGAGGACGCCTCACCTGGCGACCGCGGCTACTCCAGCCACGCTCCCTCGCGCATGAGGACTCTGCCGCGCAGTTCCGGCTCCCCGCGCCAGGCGAGCACAGTCTTCGGCGCCACGCGTATATAGAGAAAAGGGCCTTCCTCCGCACGTGGGTCCCACGCGAACTTTTCGGCGAACGCATCCGCGGCGTACTCCGGCGCGCCCCGGTCCGGGAAGCACTTCGCCTCCCCCTGCAGGAGCACCACATCGAAGGTGTCCGGCAATGCCAGGCGCACACGGGGCTCCTTTCGCACGTTACGCGCTGTTGCGGAGGTCTCGCCGGTGCACATCCACACGGCATGCCCGTCCCACCAGAACCACAGCGGCACTTGGTGCGGGCCGTGATCCGGATGAGCCGTCGACACCCATATATCCCGTTCTCCAGCGAGCCGTTCAAGAGTGTCGCGCCTGCGCTCCGGCACATCGCGACGAGTGATTCCCGTGGTCTGCATGAACGCCGATCCTAATCAGCAGTTCCGAAGCGCGCATGAGCCGTTGGTCCTACTCTCAGCGACCGACAAGCCACTCAGCCCGCCGCTCGGGTGTGGGGCCAACTGCGAAGCTCAGGCCAACCGCCTGAAGTGCTGAGTCACAACCGGCCCTAACCGGCAAGATCACGATCTACAGCTGGAGTACTGGGGCGCGTATCGAGTCGTACTCAATCTGTCGATTCGCTCTCGTAGCGAGACCTGGACCGGTAGATCTTCCTCCGTGACACGAGTGCAACTGGCAGAGGCAACACGGGTGTTCGGTCCTTCGTCGACCGTCCACATCCGCTTCCGGCAGTGACGTCGCAGTGCATGTAGTCTCGGCATTGATCAATCGTCTCGCGGCTTGGAGGAAGTACCAATGACGAAGGCCCCGTTCGTCTCCGTGTCCGTCGCTACCGCGTCGCTTGGGACTGTGCTTGGCGCCCTCGCGCTCCAACTCCGCGCAAACGGCTACGAGCAGTACGTCGAATCCGTAGCCAACTTCAGCGTCGTGATGTACATCACCGCAGCTCTGACTGTGGTGACATGGGTCCGTGACGGTCGGCCGCACTCGAACTGAGTTCTTCGGCGGCAAGCGCCAGGCTGATGCCCTGGCGCCCGCACAGGGCGTCCCCCGCTCCATTTTTGGGTCCAGTGCCTCGAACCCTCGCCCGTTGAAGGCATGGATGACATCGCAGACGTAGTCCTCGCCCGACCTGCATCAGCGAGGTGATGTCCTGACCGTCTGGCTCTGGGCGGACATCAGCACCACGATCGCCCGCCGCAGCCGCACCGGGTTCTTCGCACTCCGGCTGATCCGCTGCAACCGGCGGCCCTCGTCCATGCTGACCGGACGTACGAACGCACTCGGCCGACGCCCCACACCCGCCTCCAAGATCAGGTCCTGGAGACAGTCTGCTGGTCGCCGGACACCACGTCGATTACCCGGCCGACGATGCGAGCCAAGCCACTGGGGAGACTTTCCAAGCCAGGCGCGACGCCGTGCTCGGCGCCGGATGACGGCTAGCGCGACCTCGACCGCGTAAGGCAGTCTTCACCAGCTCTGACCGTGGGCGACGCGCGCCATCGATGATCCACAGGCGCCGCCGGGCCGCGCGGCGCAGACTGGAGTGAGAGTGCGTGAGCCGCTCGCGAGGTGATGCCCATGAGCCGCATCCTCTCCGCAGGGGTCCGCCTGCCTCCTGGCAGAAACAGTGGCGGCGGGGGCAGTGGCTGCGACTCCTCCGGCGGGGAGAAGGGGGAAGGAACGGGGCAGACGGTCACCAGCACGCGCGCTGGTCGATCGAGTTCGGTAGGCGGTCCGTCGCACGATGATCGTCGTGAGGGAGATCAGTTCCCATGGACCTCAACACCATCACCGAAGTCATCCGGCGGCCGTCCGATCGGCCAGGCGTGGACTGGCGCGAAGGCGACGCTTGGCTCGCAGGCGGAACGTGGCTGTTTTCCGCGGAGCAGCCAAGCCTGCGCCGCCTCATCGATCTGACGGCGTTGCGTTGGGATCCCCTCGTCCCGAGCGACGCAGGCCTCGAGATCGGCGCAACGTGCACCATCCGCGACCTGTATGCCTTTGCGCCGCCAGGTGATTGGATCGCGGGCACCCTTTTCGCGAAAAGCTGCGAGGCGTTCTTGTCCTCGTTCAAAGTCTGGAGCTCGGCGACCGTAGGCGGCAATATCTGCATGTCTTTGCCCGCCGGCCCAATGATCACGCTGACAGTCGCACTCGAGGCAAAGTACGAGCTGTGGGCTCCTGACGGGTCCGCGCGCAGCGTCGATGCCCTCGACTTCGTGACCGGCGACCATCGGAACATTCTTACTCACGGGGAAATTTTGCGGCGCATCGACATTCCGGCGCACGCCCTGAGGAAACGCACCTCGCACCGCCGCTTCGCGCTGACCCACCTCGGCCGTTCGACGGTATTCCTCATCGGTACTCAAACGCCAGGAACGACCGACCTGCTGCTCACCGTCACAGCCGGCACTACACGGCCGGTGCGCATTGCTTTCGACACCATGCCCGACGCCCGAACTCTGCAGCAGAGCATCGACGTCATCCCCGCCGACGTCTGGTTCGCCGATCCCAACGGGAGCCCCGACCACCGTCGCCACCTGACAAAGCACTTCGCCGAAGAGATTCGTCGCGAACTCATGGCTGGGAGCGTGGCATGACATACATCGTGAACGGCAAGAGCTTCGACGAAGAACCAGACCCCGGTCAGTGCCTGCGCACTTTCCTCCGCTCACTCGGCCACCATGGCGTCAAAAAGGGTTGTGACGCAGGCGATTGCGGCGCATGCACGGTGTGGTTGGACGGCAGTCCGGTACACAGCTGTATCACCCCTGCTTTCCGCGCAGACGGTCGTGAGGTGACGACGATCGAGGGTCTCGGATCACCCGGCAACCTGCATCCAATGCAGCGACAGTTCCGCGACGCCCCGGGGTTCCAATGCGGTTTCTGCACCGCAGGGATGATCATGACGTCGGCAACGTTCACCGAGGCCCAGAAAGATGACTTGCCAGGGGCGTTGAAGGGCAACCTCTGCCGCTGCACGGGCTATCGAGGGATCGAGGATGCCGTGAAGGGCGTCGCCGGCATAGAGACCGCGGCGCCAGGAAAGGCCGTCGGGACGAGCGTCAGTGCGCCGGCAGCCAACGACGTGGTAACCGGTCGCGCCGAGTTCACGATGGACACCCACATGGAAGGCATGCTGCACCTCAAGGTGCTGCACTCACCACACGCGCACGCCCGGATCGTCTCGATCGACAAGATCGCTGCACTCGCAGTTCCCGGCGTTCATCGGGTCTACACCTGGGAAGATGTGCCGCGCAAGCGTTTTACTACGGCGATCCACACCGACCATCTTGTCGACCCGGACGACACCTTCATCCTCGACAACACGGTCCGCTTCGTCGGCCAACGCGTCGTTGCGGTCCTGGCCGACACGGTCGGGGCGGCAGAAGAGGGCTGCCGAAGGGTCGTCGTCGAATACGAGGTGCTGCCGGCAGTATTCGACCCCGAAGAGGCAATGGCCGAGGGGGCGCCACAGCTGCACGGCGCGGACGATCCATTCGTCCGCGATCCCGTCCACAACCTCTTGCTCGAGCTCCATTCGCACATCGGCGATATCGAGGCAGGGTTCGCCGAAGCCGACGTGATCCACGAAGGCACGTACTTCTCTCCGCGAGTACAGCACGCGCATCTTGAGACCCACGGCTCGATTGCCTGGATGGAGGACGGTCGTCTGAACGTCCGCACCAGTTCGCAGTCGCCGTCGATCGGGAAGGCCAAACTTGGCTATCTCTTCGCGCTGCGCCCGGACCAGCTCCGCGTGTTCTGCAAACGCGTTGGCGGCGGCTTCGGCGGCAAACAGGAAGTGATCTCGGAGGATCTGGTCGCGCTCGCCACCCTGGACACCGGGCGACCCGTCTGCTTCGAGTACACCCGCGAGGAGGAGTTCACCACGGCTTCGCCACGGCATCCGATGGCGTTGACGGTCAAGCTCGGCGCGAAGGCAGACGGAACGCTCACGGCGTTCCAAGTCCGCAATGTGTCGAACACGGGCGCCTACGGCAACCACGGCGGCGAAACGCTCTATGCGGGCGGCGCTGCCGTCATGATCTACCGCTGCCCCAACAAGAAGTACGACGCGTTCTCCGTCTACACGAACACCGTTCCGAGCGGGGCACTGCGCGGTTACGGGATGACGCAACCGGCGTTCGCCGTGGAATCGGCGATGGACGAACTGGCACGCGCATTGCACATCGATCCGTTCGAACTGCGGCGACGCAATATCGTGCGACCGGGTGATCCGCTCGTCGCCACGCATGAGGGCCCCGACGACGTGGTGTTCACCGAGGACGGACTCGCGAAGTGCATCGATCTGGTGGATGACGCCATGACCCGCACAGCCGATGAGCCGTCCCCTGGCCCCGAGTGGCTCGTGGGGGCCGGCGTCGCGAGTTCATTGCACGAGACCGCGCCCCCAACCGAACACATCTCCGAGGCCTGGGTCACGCTTGGCGACGACCTCATGTACGAGTTGGCCGTCGGAACAGCCGAATTCGGCGAGGGTACGTCGACCGCACATGTCCAGGTCGCGGCCAGCCAGTTGGGCACGACGCCGTCGCGGATTCGCCTGGTGCAATCCGACACCGACCGCACGGGATTCGACACCGGCGCCTTTGCGAGTGCAGGCCTTTTCGTGTCGGGCAACGCGGTACTTCGAGCGGCCAATGCTGTACGCGACCGCATCCTGGAATTCGCTGCCGCGCACACCGGTGTCCACCTCGTCATGTGCTCGTTGGACGACGAGGGTGTCGTCTGCGGCGACCAGCGCGTGTCGTTGGCCGAGCTCGTCGCATTGGCCCGAGCGCGCGGAATTCGATTCACCGCCGCCCGCAAGGCCTACGGATCGCCCCGAAGTGTTACCTTCAATACGCAGGGGTTCCGCATCGCCGTCCATCGGGTGACGGGCGAGATCCGTATCCTTTCCAGCGTCCAGGCGACCGACGCCGGCGCAGTCATCAACCCCGCGCAAGTCCGGGGACAGGTGGAAGGCGGTGTCGCCCAGGGAATCGGCTTCACGCTGACCGAGAATTACCAGGTCGACGCGGACGGTGTCATGGTCAACCCGAACTTCCGCAACTACCGCATCCCCACCTATGCCGATATCCCCCGCACCGACGTACTCCTGGTGGACTCGGCGGATTCCGTTGGGCCCTTGCGGGCGAAGGGGATGGCGGAATGCTGTATCAACCCGGTGTCCGCCGCGTTGGCGAATGCGCTCCACGACGCCACGGGTGTCCGCTACCGCGCGCTGCCCTTGACTCCGGAACGGATATTCAGCCGGCTCAACGAAAAACTGTCGGTGCCGACGGCCTGAGCAAATAGTGGTGGGTTGACTGCTGGTGGCCTAGTCCGCAAGGTCGGTAGCCGCCGTACCCACGACAAGCGCGAGCGTGGTGACATCGACAAGAAGCAGGTAGGCAGGATCGTGCACCCTGAGTCGCGTAGCAATGGCGCCGAGCATCACCAGGGCCAGGCCGCTCAAGGCGAGCAGGCCGAGGAAAGTGACCTTGATTCCGAGCAGCACGCCGATACCGCCGGCGGACTCCAGTAGCCCCACCGCTCGCCAGACCCCGGGCGCCATGCCGAAGTGGTCGCGTACGGCCAGGCTTTGGCGGAGGCCGATCACCTTCACCCCGCCAGCGACGACGAAGAGGGCGCCGACGACAACCGACAACACGGCCGCTACCACGCTCACGTGCGCACCTCGCTGACGTCGATGGTGAACGAACCAACGCGCCGATGATCGGCCATGGCCGGCCAGCCGTAGGGCCGACTGTGACCGAACACACGACATCGGAGGCGTTTCCGCTATCCCCACATCCGGTCGGCACGGACAATACCCAGGCCGCCGAAAGCCCGGCGCACGTTCCGGGTCACAGCACCAGAGACGTTCTACCGGGGGGTGAACTTCATCTTCCAGAAGTTCAGGGGCGGGGAGTGTTGTTGAGCGGCGATCTCGGGCGGTTCAGCCGCCAGATCACGTCGGTCCCGCAGTCCGAGGGAGCCGCAGGCGGTGTTACTTGTTCGCGCCGGATCTCGGTGAAACCCAGGCGCCTGGGAATGGCGCCGCTGGCCGCGTTGGCCAGGTCGTGCACGATTTCCAGGTACTCCACGTCCGGTAGCGCGAACGCCTCGGTGACCATGGCCGCTGCGGCCCGGGTGGCGATACCCCGTCCGATGGCGGCGGGGTGCAGCCAGTACCCGAGGAAGCGGCCCTGTGGCTCGCCGGTGCGGTAGATGGAACAGCTGCCGACGAGTGCGCCGTTCACGGTGATCGCGTAGTTGTACGCGTCGCTGCTCTGCCACTTCGGATCACAGCCGGCGAGGAAGTCGCGGACGTGCTGCTGGCTGTGGCGCGCCACCCACGGCATCCACGGCCTCAGGTGGTCGAGTGATTCTTCGATCATCCGGAACAGGGCGTCGAAGTCGCTGTCCGCCCGCCAGCGCCGCAGGGCGAAGTCCTGACAGTCAATGGTCTCATTCGGCTGCTCCATCGCGGCATCGTTGCTCCCTGGAGGGGGCCACCGCAATCGGATATCGGTGACGGTCAACCTTCCTGCCTGGCAAGGCGGCGGTGGCAGATCAGGGCGGCGCCGCGCGGCCTGCACCGGGCAGGACGCCCGGGTGAACAAGACCTGGGCCGGCAGCAACGAGATCAGGAAGGAGCTGATCGGGCGGGATCTGTGGTTGTAGCCGGGTCCGGGCCCTCCTCCCCCCGCGCGGCGATCAGCGGTCCCAATAGCCGCGTGCCCGGCCCTACCCGTCCGCCGGGGCCGGGCAGTTGTGTCGTGTCGGCCACCGTGAGCGGCTCCTGGCAGGCGTCGCAGGCCACGACCGGCGTGGTGACGTGCCCGCAGGCGTCGTGGCGGATCCGGGCGGGCGGCCCCGCGGGCCCCGCGTACCACTTGTCGCCCCAGGACATCAGCGCCAGCAGGACGGGGTAGAGCTCCTGGCCCTTCTCCGTGGCCACGTACTCCTCGCGCGGCGGGCTGACCTGGTACCGCTCGCGCGTCAGCACGCCCTCCTCGATCAGCCGGGCCAGCCGCGCGGCGAGGACCTTGCGGGACAGGCCGAGGTCCTCCGCCAGCTCGTCGAAGCGGCGGATGCCGACGAGAACGTCGCGCATGATCAGGGCCGTCCAGGCGTCGCCGAACAGGTCGGTCGCGCGGGCAATCGAGCACGCGACGCCGGAGAGCGGGGTACGGGTCACGCTCCCATCGTATCGCCGATGGGTTCCCTCAGGGAACTGACTGATGTTAAGTTTACTCAGGGGACCTGGCCTGGGACGTCGAGGGAGCCTGCCATGACCACCGCCCCGCACATCGCACTCGACTCGGCCGGGCCCGCGGCCGTCGACGGCCGCCACATCCGGGCCCTGACCTTCCAGTCCGTACGGCTGGAGTACCTGCGGCACGTGCTGTCGGAGCTAAGTCTCGCGGCGGCTGACAGCCGGGCGCTCGTCGTCGGCAGCGGGCGCGGCCTTCTGGCCCGCGGCCTCGCCCAGCTCGGTTTCGAGGTCGTCGCCGCCGATCCGTCCCCCGCCGCGACGGCCCTCGCCCTGGACGCGGACGACGGGCTGGGCATCACGTACCTGACGACGCCCGCGGAGGAACTCGACCTCCCGGGCGACTCCTTCGACCTCGTGTACTGCGCCGACACCCTCGAGATCACCGAACGGCCGGACGCGGTCCTCGTGGAGGCGGCGCGCGTGCTACGCCCCGGCGGGGCCTTCGTCTACGACACGGTGAACCGCACCCCCGTGTCCCGCCTCATCTACCTCGGTGCCTTCCAAGCCTTCCCGGGTACACGGATCATGCCCCGCGGCCGTTACGCCGCACACCGGCTGCGCCGCCCGGTGGAGCTCGCCGAGTCCCTCGACCGGGCGGGGCTGTCCGCGAAGGACGTCTCGGCGTTCAAGCCGCGCGACGTACGCAGCCTGGTGCGCGCGACGCGCGGGCGCAGGCGTGGCACGCTGACCGACGATCAGCTGCCGGAGCTGGTCGACATGGTGCTCGAGCCGGAGGGCAGTCCGGTGGTGACGTATCTGGGGTATGCGGTCTACCGGGCATGAGCCACGCTCCCGGCCCCGGACCGGCCATCCCAGGCGCACCCCAAAATGGCGTCGGCAATTCTTACCCGGCCTGGCCTTGCCATGAGCTCGTAACACGGTCTTGTTGAGGTGTGCTGGTCGGGCGTGACCAGGACGTCGATTCCGCCGTTCGTGAGGTGTGGGCAATCGGCCTTGGATCGTGGATTACGAACTGTGGGCGCTGATCGTGTCGTTGCTGCCGCCCTGGCCGCAGAAGGCGCGGGGCCGAAGCCGGTGGATGACCGGCTGTGCCTGCAGGGCATCTTGTATGTGCTCTACAACGACGACAGCTGGCAACTGCTGCCGCTGAAGCTGGGGTTCGGCTCGGGGCAGACCTGCTGGCGCCGACTCGGGCGGTGGCACGAGGCCGGCGCCTTCGACAAGCTGCACCGCCTCCTGCTCGCCGAACTGCACGCGGCCGACGCACTGGACTGGACCCGGGCCTGTTTGTACGCGCTGTCGCCCACCTGGTGGGCCTCTCCCATCGAATCCGTGGCCGGGCCGTCGGGACGGACACCTCCTTCTCTGTCGTGGGCGTGGGTACTTCCCTGCCTGTCTAGTGGATCTCGTCCGTACCAGACACCCGATTCCCGAATTCTTTGGCACCTCAGGGGAGTTGAGCCGACTCGGGCAGCTCTGGCGCCCTTTCGGGCACGCCGGTGAGCACTTCGGGCATGCGATTCCCACTTCGGTGCATGGCGATTTCCCACTTCGGGGCTGCCCACACGGACCCGGCGGGCGCACGCCGGTGCAGAGGTTTATTGACCGCTCATTTGCATATGGTCATTTTGCTGACCGAACGCATCATCGGCATTGCGTATGCGCCTTCTTCATGCCTGGCACGGACCTTACCGTCAAATGGGTCCAGCACACTCGACGGCGGCTGCTTTGACCCGAGCGAGGGGATTTGCTGCCTCAAGGAGAAGTCATGTCCGGAGTCGTACAGCAGCATGGTGACGTGTCGTCCTCAGGATCCTCGCCCCACCAGGGCATGAGGGATTGGCCCGGCGGGGGCGGGGGCGGGAACTGGCCCGGTTACCCGAGGCTTTATCAGGCAGTTCCGGACTCTGGGCCGATCTCCGGAGGTAACACCGTCCTGCTCACCGGGGTGAATTTGCAGGGCGCCTACAAGGTCACCTTCGACGGCACGCAGGCCGCCATCGTCGCCCAGGACCCCTCCGGGGCCTCGGTCACGGTCATCGCACCGCCGCATGCGGCAGGCACCGTGCTGGTCGTCGCCACCACGCCGAATGGCGTCACCAACCCGGTGAGCTACACGTACATTGGGGCACCGAGTGGTCCGACCGTCAGCGCCCTCGTGCCGAGCAGTGGGACCACCGCCGGCGGCACGGCGTTCGCCCTCATCGGCACGAACCTCACCGGTGCGACCGTCACGTTCAACGGGTTCCCGGCCACCGGAGTGTCCGTCGACGCCGCAGGCACCGTCCTCGTCGGCTTCACCCCACCGGGAGCCGCCGGAAACGTACCCGTCGTCGTCACCACCCCGATCGGCAGCACGACGGTCACCGGCGGCTTCACCTATACGGCGCCTCCGCCGCTGCCCGTGGTCACGTCGCTCACGCCGAACTCGGGGAGCACGGCGGGCGGCAGCGCATTCGTCATCACCGGCACCAACCTCACCGGCGCAACCGTCACCTTCAACGGAATCCCCGCCACCGGAGTATCCGTCAACGCCGCAGGCACCACCCTCATCGGCTTCACCCCACCGGGAGCCGCCGGAAACGTACCCGTGGTCGTCACCACCCCGGCCGGAAGCACGACCGTCGCCGGCGGGTACACCTACGTGTAAGCGCCACCCGCCCATAGGACAGCGCAAGCACGCGAGTGCCCCAGCCAAACTGCAACCGAACCGCTAGAGCTTCACCCGCAACGACTCGACGAAGGCGTTGGGGCGACCCGCGTAGTGGTCCTCAAGGCGGCTCTCGATGTGCTCGGCTTCCCAGACAGCGCTTCGTTCGAGATGCACACACTGCTGAGGCGTGGCCGGTCGCGTATTGCCGAGGGCATCGGTGATCTGGCAGTCGGCGAGATTCATAGCGTTCTGCCGGAAGAACTCTGGCACAGCCGGCAGTTCGTCCTTTGGCGCACGATGGACGAACGAACCCCAGCGTCCCTGCGAATAGGCGGACTTGTGCACGGCAACGATGAACAGAGGTTCATGCTGGAGGGCTTCCTGCGCCCCCTTCTCCCCCGTCGCCGGTCCACCGGCGAAGAAGGCGAGGTAGGGGCGGGTGGCGAGCATCTCGCCGTATGCCACTCTTCCTCCGGAGAGGGGGATTTCGAGCACACCACCCACGGTGAACCGCACCGCCACCTCGCACTCCTTCCGCGCGATCCGGCATTGCTCAGGACGCGTACCCAGCTGACCCTAGTGCTTCGATGCCATGGCTAGGACGGCGCGCCGAATCTCTTTGTGGCCGCGTCCAAAAAGGTCTTCAGCAGCGCGTTGTCCGCCGCCACGCCACGGATGGCATTGCCTGCGGTCCCCGCGTCGCTTCTCGCGCCTCCATGGAAGTCGATCATTTGCTGCTCGCGGCCTCGGACGGCCTGGTAGGCAGGATCGCTGTGCCGACTCGCCCAATCCCGTGTGGCACGTGCCGACTGGTCCGGTACAGCCGGACCGAAACCCTTGCCGGTCATGTGGTGGTTCGCGTCGCGGGCAGCCACGATCTGTTCGGGAGTGCCTGTGCCCGACGACCGTCCCGTGTAGATCTCGCCGGTGTGCGGGTTGGTCTTCGTGTACGTCACGTACGTGACGCCCGTGTCGGCGTCCCCGCAGTTGTGCACCAGCACCGGCGTGGCGCCCGCCAGCACGTTGTACGTGTGGACACCGGCGACGGTGAGGTTGTGGACCTTGGTCTTCTCGGTCCAGTGCTTGACCGCCGTGACCTGGACCCATGTCCCACTGCTGGTCTGGAGCCACTGCCCGGACTTCAGGTCCCCGGCATCCACCCAGCGGCCCACGTCCGGGACCCAGAAGGGGTGGCCGTCGGTAGCGGAGACGGTGTCCGTCCCGTGGCCGTTGCGGCCGTCGGTGTCCAGTGTGAGGCGGACGAGGTCCTTGCTGCCCGTGCCGGTGATCGTGTTGGTGACCGTGCCCGTGCGGGCATCGTCGGTCTCCACATCCGTCGCCGCCACCTTGTCGCCGACCCTCACGTCCTCGATCGGCTTCGTGGAGCCGTCCGCCATCAGGACCGGAGTCCCTGCGGCGAAGCTGTTGACGCGGCACGTCGCGCCGCTGTTCGGTGGCGCCTCCGGCGCCTTCTGGGGGGACGCCGGGGCCGGGGCCGGGTCCTTTGCCGCGGGCGCCGGGGCCGGGTCCTTCGCCGCCGGGGCCGGAGCCGGGTCCTTCGGCGCAGGCGCCGGAGCCGGGTCCTTCGGGGCGGGGGCCGGGGCCGGATCCTTCGGCGCGGGAGCCGGGTTGTCCGGATTCTTCGGGGCCGGCGGGTCGGCCTTCTTCGCCGTGTTGGCGGCATCCACCGCCTTGCCGCCGTACCTCGCGCCCTTCGCCGCCGTCGCCGCGTACCCCGCGAACGGGATCGCCGAGGCACAGGACAGGCCCGCGTCCACGTAGTTGCCCTCGGCCGCGTACCAGCCGCAGTTGGCGAGATCCGCGAACTCGCCGAGGCCCGGCACCAGCCCCGCGACATCCAGCGCCGCGTGGCCGATGTCCGAGATCGACAGGCCGAAGAGATGGCCGTCGATCTCGACGAAGCTGATCGGGTTGCCGCCCGCGAAGGCGTAGCGGTTGCCGGTGAACGGGTCGGTGACCAGGCCCATGTCGGCGAGCGCGCCGCCGTACATGTCGCGGGTCAGGAACCGGTTCAGGCCGGGGTCGTACGTCCGGAACCCCATGTCGTACGAGCCCGACGAGGTGTCGTAGCGCTGGGCGTTGAAGCGGTAGGAGTTGTACGGGTCCTCCTTCTCCTCGCCGTCCTCGCCCGGCTTGTCGACGCCGCTGAACTGGGCGGTGTCGTTCTTGCCGTACGCCGTGTAGCCGTACGTGGTCTTGGTCGTGCCATCCGCCTTCGTCAGCGCCTCGACGTCGCCGTGCGGGTGGTACGTGTACTGCGCCGTCTCCTCGTCCTCGTCCTTCTCCTTCTTGATCTGGGTCAGCTTCTGGCCCCAGGGCGAGTACTGGAAGGAGGTCCTGGACCCGTCGGCGATCTCCTCGCGCAGCGACTTCGACGTGATGCCGAGATAGGTGAATTTCTTCACCTTCGCGTCGTCGCCGCTGCCCGTCCGCTCCTCCGTGGTGCGGTCGAAGGGGTCGTAGGACAGGGACTTGGTCTTTTTCGCCGCGCCGGTGCCCGTCGTGGTGGACGCGATGCGGTCGAAGCCGTCGTAGCGGTGCTTCTGCTGGATCTCGCCGCCCGAGGAGACGGTGTCGAGCCGCCCCAGCGGGTCGTAGTTGTACGTGGTCGAGACGCCGTCGGCCGTCGACGTCAGCAGCCGGTTGCGGTCGTACTTGTGGGTCGTGGTGGTGTCGTCCGTGGTCTGCGAGACGACGTTGCCCGCCGCGTCGTGCGCATAGGACTCCGTCGCCTCGCTGTCGCCGGACTTGCTGACCTTGGCGACACGGTCCTGCGGGTCGTAGGTGTACGCGTACGTGTTGTCCTTGGTGTCGCCGCCTGCGTCGGCGTCCATGAGCTTCAGGACGTCCTTGGACTTATGGCCGTTGGCGTTGTAGGTGAGCCGGTGGTCGGAGACCACGCTGCCGCCGTCGGTCTTCTCCAGCTGCCGCTCGGTCGCGCCGTCCAGGTAGTAGGAGTAGCTGACGACGTTGCCGTTGGGCTTGGTCTGCCTGGCGAGCTCGCCGCGCGCCGTGTACGAGACCGAGGTCACCTGCTTGTCGCCGGCGTCCGGCGAGTCGGCGTTGGTGATCTTCTTGACCCGGTCCAGCGGGTCGTACTCGAGCTTGCTCCAGGTCAGATCGTGCTGCGTGGTCAGCGTGTTGCCGTTGGCGTCGTAGGTCAGGTCCGTGGTGTTGCGGACCGCGTCGCCGTCGTGCTCCCGCACCCGCGTGAGCTGGTTCAGGCCGTCGTACGCCATCGTGTAGCGGTCGGCCTCCGCGCCGGGGCTGCGGTCGGTGACCTCGGTCTGGTTGCCGTTGGCGTCGTAGCGGTAGGTGAAGTCCTTGGCTTCCCTGTCCGTGTCGCCGGAGTTGTCGCGGACGAGCCGGACGGCGTCGGCGACGACCGTGCCGTCGGCGGCGTCGGTGAGGGTGACGGCGTGTGCGCCGTTCTCCGTGAAGTCGTACGACCCCAGGGACCGCCATTCGCCGGGCTTCTCGGTCTGGTCGACCTTCTTCTCGGCCTCGCCGTCCTTGTGCTTGATCTCGAAGGTGGCGTCGGTGGCCGCGCCGTCCAGCTTCGGGTAGCGGACGAAGACCTCGTACTTGCCGCCCTTGGGGATGTTCAGCTGCCAGGCGAAGCGGGCCTCGCCACTGCCCTTGCCGTGGGTCTGGGCGTCGTAGCCGTACGAGCCCGGGGCACGGACCGCGTCCCATGACCCTTGCGTCGCCGTGTTGTTGATGTCGGAGTTGTCCACCAGGGCTGCGTGCAGGCCCACCGGCACACCGTCGTCGGAGCGGGACTTCATCGCCCCGCTCGGATAGAACGCCGTGTCCAGCGTCCGGGACACCGACCCGCCCGCGCTCGTCAGCGTCGTCTGGATCTGCTGGCCGAGCTTGTTGTACTCGTAGGAGCTGACGATCCCGAAGGTGTCGGTGGACTTCTTCGTCCAGCCGTTGTCGAAGTGCGCGTACGTGGTGTCGTTGCGCACGCTCTGGCCCTGGGAGGGCGGAGCGCTCACCTTGCTCAGGTTGCCGACCTCGTCGTAGCTGTAGAACGTGCGGTCCGGCTTGTCGTAGCGCGGGTCGTCCGGGTCGTACGGAGTCAGCGTCTCCTTGACGCGGTTCAGCTCGTCGTAGACGGTCTCGGCGGTGAAGTCGGCCGGGTCGCCGGTGTTGACGCCCCGCGGGCTGACGACCTTCGTCTGGTTGCCGGCCTCGTCGTACTCGTACCGGGTGGCGTTGTACGTGACGCCGCCGTCACCGTCCTTCGCGTGCGGCACGCGCTGCTCGACGAGGGAGCCGCGCGCGTCCAGCAGCTGCGAGGTGCGGTTGCCTTCGGCGTCGGTGGTGGCCGTGACCAGGCCGTCCCAGTCGTAGACGCTGGTCGTGAACTTCCCTGCCGCGTCGGTGGACTTGGTCAGCTGGTGGTTGAGGTCGTAGGCGAACCTGCTGCTGTAGTCGCCGGGGTCCGTGCTCTCGTTCTTCAGCGGGTCGGTGACCTCCACCAGGTTTCCGACGTCGTCGTACTTCGAGGTGGCCTTGTGGCCCTCGGCGTTGACGACCTCCACCGGCTGGTACAGCTCGTCGTAGCGCGTGGTGGTCGTGAAGTCGTCCGGGTCGTCGGTGAGGTTGCCCCTGGGCTCGGTCTCGGTGAGCCGGTTGCCGACCTTGTCGTAGGTGTAGGTGGCCTTCCGCTCGGGGCCATCCGGCTCGTCCTCGGGCTTGACCTCGGCGGTGAGCTGGTCGGCGGCGTCGTATGTACTGGTGGTGGAGGCGTTGTTGGGGGCGGTGAAGGTGACGGTGTTGTCGTTGGCGTCGTACTCGGGCGCCGGGGTGGTGATGAACTCCCCGGCCTCCTGGTCCTTGGGGACGCGGTGCTCCAGCGGGCGCCCGAAGACGTCGTAGGTCTGGCTGGTCTTCGCGCCGTTGGCCTCCTCCAGCTCGGTCACGTTGCCGCGCACGTCGTACGTGGTGACGGTGCGGTTGCCGAGCGGGTCGGTGGCAGCGCGGGGATAGCCGACGGGGTCGTAGTCGCTGTAGCGGGTGGCGTGGCCGTTCGCGTCCGTGGCCTCCGCCAGCCGGCCGAGCTCGTCGTAGGCGTACGTGGTGGTGTAGTCGCCGTCCTCGTCGCTCTCGACGCCCTTGGGGTCGGTGACGGACGTCAGGTTGCCCCTGGCGTCGTGGCCGAAGAACCACTTGCGGCCCTCCGGGCTGATGCGCGACGCGAGCTCCGCGACGTAGCCGTCCTCGCCGGTCGCGTAACTCATCCTGGACGCGGGCCGGTTGCCGGCCACGGCTTCGGCGTCGCGGATCTCCAGCGGATAGCCGGTCTTCGGGTCGTATCTCCAGGTGCTGGCCGCGCCGTTGTTCTCCTCGAGCCGGGTGACGTTGTTGTCGGCGTCCCAGCCGAGCTTGGTGACACGCTGCTTGGCGTCGGTCAGCCGCGTCGGGCGGCCGTAGCCGTCGAGGAGCTGCTCGGCGGGGTTGCCCTCGGCGTCGGTCACCACCGACCGGAGGGAGCGGCCCTTGTGCCCGTCCGGGTCGTAGTAGGCGTACCGGGTCTTCCCGCCGAGCCGGTCGGTGACTTCCTTCAGGTGCCCGGAGAAGTGCTTCTGCTCGTCGTCGTGCGGGGACACGTAGTCCAGCGCCGTGGCGTGGCCGCGCGGGTCGGTGACCTTGTCGAGCTTGCTGATCGGCAGGCCCCAGGCCTTGCCGTAGTGGAAGGAGAAGACCTTCGGCTGCCGCGATCCGGCGCCGTCCTCGAGCCTGCCGAGCTGCCCGTGCCGGGTGTGCGTCAGCTCGACGCGGCGCCCGGAGATGTCGGTGAGGCTCTTGACCTTGCCGATGATGTGCGGGTTGAGCAGGTGCCTGCCGGTCCTGACCTCGCCGTCCTCGTCGACGTAGCGGTACGGCTCGAGCTTTTCCCAGTAGTCGACGGTGAGGGTGCGGCGGCCGGAGGCGTCGGTGATGTACTTCAGCTGCTTGCCGAGGACGCCGAGCAGCTTCTTCTCGTACGTGAACTCCATCCGGTTGCCGTTCTTGTCCACCATGGCCGTCGGATGGCCCTGGCAGTCGTAAAGGAACCGGGTGCGGTCCGGGCGCAGCATCTCCCACGCCTCCCGCTCGTCCGAGACGATCGGCAGGCACGTCTTGACCAGCTGCTTGAGCCGCAGGTTCACGCCGGCGGGGGCGCGCCAGGTGTGCGTCCTGACGTCCTTGCGGAAGACGTGGCTGGTGCCGTCGCCGTCGGTCATGGTGACCTTCAGCGGGAGGAGGCCGGCGGGGAAGAAGTGCAGCGGGGTGCCGAGCCGCACCGGGGAGGACAGCTGGAGCGACCAGCCGCGGCCGGCGGGGGTGCTGGAGAAGTCCTGGGAGTTGTAGGCGAGGCGGGCGAAGGTGGAGAAGCCGAGGGAGGGGTTGGAGAAGGCGTTGTACGACCAGACGGCGTTGCCCGAGCGGAGGTTGCCCATCAGCGTGGAGGCCGCGCCGGTGTTCTTGCCCGCGTAGGACTGGAACTGCTCCAGGCCCAGTTCGTCGGAGGTGGGCTTCTCGACCACGACGTCGTGGGTCGAGGGCGGGACGTCGTCGGTCTCGGACAGCCACTTCTCGGTGACCTTGTCCCGCAGGTCCCAGTGCAGCTGGTACTCGACGCGGGAGGCGAGCAGATTGCCGAGCTTGGGGATCTGCAGCGTGGCCTTGAAGGTGGTGCTCTCGCCGGGCGCCAGGTCCTTCGGCAGCTCGGTGGACTTCTGGTTGAAGAGGTTGGAGACGTCGTGGCCGTCCAGAGTCCAGCGGTACGACAGCACGCGCCGGTCGGCCTTCCAGACCTGGTCGGTGGTGTTGGTGAGCGTCGCTTCGACGCTGAGCCGCTCGCCGGGGATGGCACGGGCGGGGGTGTAGGGGAGGTGATAGGTCGACTCGGCGGCGGGGTCGCGGGCCTGCTTGCGGTCGTCGCCTTCACCCTTGAAGAGGCTGCCGAGGAGCGGGAGTTCGAAGGACCGGGCGGGGCTGGTCAGCAGCTTGCCGTCCTTGGTCCGTGCCGCGATCAGGTAGGTGTACGTGCGACCGCTGTCGCCTCCGCTGCCCTTGACGGCGGGCGGGGCGGCGCGGTCGGAGAAGCTGCGGGTGTCCGGATCCAGCGGTGCGACCAGGGTGGCGGCCGAGGGCTTGAAGTCCTTCGCGGTGCTGCGGTGGACCTCGTACTCGAGGAGGTCCTCGCCCTTGTACGGGCTCCAGGACAGGTCCGCGCCGGTCGCGTGCAGCAGGTCAGGGGTGTTCAGCCGTAACCCGTCGGCGGTGCCGCTCACCTTCCAGGCGCCCTGCCCGGAGCCGGCTCCGACGGAGCGGTCGAGCCGGATGCGGGGCGGCGCCGGCGTATCGGTTTCCCACTGGCCTCTGGCCTTCTCGCTGTTCGGCCGCCAGCCGTCCCGCGGATCGGTACGGGACCACGCGGGCCCGGTGTCGTCTGTCGATGCCGAAGTCAGGGCCGAAGGGGCCACGCCGGTCAGCGTGACCACTAAGGCGGTCGTGAGCGTGCCGATCAGTGCAGTGCGGAGCTTTGCCATCCCCCGGCTCCTTGTCGCCGCAGACGTGAGAGGTGTCAGTCAGTGGTGCGCGCGATCCTGCCGTGGACACGACAGGCATCCGTGTCTAGTGACATGACGAAGAGCGGTCAAGGTCACGACAATCCGTTTCGGCCATGCCTCGTTACGCCGGAAAGGTCCAGTGACGCGCGCCGATAAACCCGGGCAAAAGCCCCGCACCTGAGACGTATTCTGCGTGCGCCCGATACGGGCGTTTCCGCGGACCGGAGGAGCGTACGGATGGCCGACCACGCAGCGATGGAGCGTGTCTGGGAAGCCCATATGGCGGGCGAGTTCGAGGCCCTCGACGTCGAGGCCACGATGAGCACGATGTCCGGCGAACCCGCCGTTCTGCACGTGCCCACCGCCATGGGCGCGGTCGGGTACGAAGAGGTCAAGCACTTCTACGGGCGCTGGTTCATCGGGCGGAACCCGGACGACTTCGCCGTGCGGTCGCTCTCCCGGACCATCGGGGATCAGCGGATCGTCGACGAGATGGTGGTGTCGTTCACCCACGACATCGAGGTCCCGTGGATCCTGCCCGCCGTGCGCCCCACCGGCAGGCCCGTACGCATCCCGGTCGTCGCCGTCGTCGGCTTCCAGAACACGGCCGTTGCGAGCGAGCACATCTACTGGGACCAGGCCGCGGTGCTCGCGCAGACGCGGCTGCTGGACGCGGGGACGGTGCGCCGGCTCCCCGTCATCGCAGCCCCCGAGGACGTACTGGAGGGCCGGAGCCCCCTCAACCGGCTGGCGGAGCCAGGTCCCTGATAACCCCTCAGGAGAGGACCGCTCGGCAGTCCTGCCACGCCTGCTCGCTCAGCAGAGGACGGAGACGGGTGAACAGGCCCAGGAGCTCCGGGCCGCACCGCGCGCGGAACCGGGGGTTGATCCGGGCGATGTCCAGTTCGTTCGCGGCGGTGAGTTCGGCGAAGTCCCGGCGCTGCTGCGGCGTCGGCGTGAAGACGCGGCCGGTGAAGCGGTCGCGGAACGTCACGCGGTCGCCGGTGTCCGCGACCGCGGACTCCCGCGGACTCCCGCGGACTCCCTCACGGAGGGTCGGCACCCGTCCCGCTGTCGTCGCAGCCGTCCGGCCGAGAAGGTCTCCGCGACAGGACGGAACGGGTTGCCGCCCCGGGCCCGCCACCGATCGTCGCCCACCGGCGAATTCCAAGTCAATCCTCGGGTTTCCTGGCGAACACCCAAGCTCTAGCTTGGGTTTGTGACTCTCGACGACCTCCGCGTCTTCGTCGCCGTGTGCGACTCCGGCAGCCTCAGTGCCGTGGCCCGCAGTCTGTCCTGCACACAGTCGGCCGTGAGCCAGCACGTCAAGCGCCTGGAGCGGGAACTCGGGCTCAGCCTGCTGGAACGCCGCCCCCGCGGCGTCACGCCGACCCCCGCCGGGCGCATACTCCAGGCTGCGGCCGCCGACGGCCTCGGCGGCATCGACCGCGCGCTGCGGCAGCTCCGCGACCTCCAGCACGGAGGCGGCGGCTCGGTGCGGATCGCTACGGGCGCGACGACCGTCCGGCACTTCATGTCCGACGCCGTCGTCACCTTCCGCCGCCGCTTCCCCCAGATGAGCCTGGAGTTCCAGACCGAGAACTCCAGCCGCGGCTGCTTCGCCGCGCTCGCCGCGGGCGACGCCGACCTCGCCTGGATCACCATCGACACCGCCGTACGAGGCGCCACGGCCGTACGAGGCCTCACCGCCGTACGAGGCATCGAACAGCGGCCGGTCGCCGACCTCCCCTGGGTGCTGGCCGTACGAGCCGACGACCCGCTCGCGGCCAAGAGCAGCATCGACCGCGAGGACCTGGCCCGGATCCACCACATCGGGCTACCGCAGAGCTCCACCTCGCACGCCCACCTGCAAGCCCAATGCGAGGAACTCGGGGTCCGGCTCACCTCGACGACGGGCGTGGCCGACTGGGACACCGCCATCCTGCTGGCCGAGCTGGGGCTCGGCCACGCCATCGTGCCGGAGCTGCCGGGCTGGGCGGCCGCCCGTGCCGATCACCCGGGTGTCCGGCTGGTGCCCATACCCGGACTGTCGCCGCTCTCCGTCGGGTGGGCCGTCCGGCAGTGGGACGCGCTGAGTCCGCCCGCCCGCGCCTTCGCCGACACCGTGACGCAGCGCCTGTGCGGGGGGCCTACTCCTGGCGCGCGTTCTCCGGATGCGTGAGGTTCACCCCTGTCGACGGGTCGAAGATGTGCCCCTTCGCCACGTTCAAGCACAGTTCGAGGCGCTCGCCCTCCCGCGCACGGGTGGCCGCGTTGAGGCGGGTCACGATCTGGTGGACCTGGGTGCCCGTGTCCCTGAGACCGGAGTCGGCCGCGAGCTCTTCCAGTTCGGCCGTGACGGCCCGGTGGCCTTCCTCCAGGAAGTACACGAAGACGTCGGAGCCCACCGACTCCACCACACCCACCGTCGTGGTGAACGTGAGGAAAGGCCCGCCCCGGCTCGTATCCACCAGCGACGCGTCCTCGAAGTCCTCGGGACGGAAGCCGACGATGAGATCCCGGGGCGCGTTCTGCCGCTCCAGGGACTGCCGGGTCCTGTCATCGACGGGCAGGTCGCCCAGCGACGTACGCAGCACGCTGCCCTCGGGCCGGTCCTCCAGCGTCGCGTAGAGGAAGTTCATCGCGGGCGAGCCGATGAAGCCCGCCACGAAGAGGTTGCGCGGCTCGTCGTAAAGGTGCTGCGGCGTGCCGACCTGCTGTACGACGCCGCTGCGCAGCACCACGACCCGGTCGCCGAGCGTCATGGCCTCGGTCTGGTCGTGCGTCACGTAGACCGTCGTCGTGCCGAGGCGCTGCTGCAGCCGGGAGATCTGGGTCCGCATCTGGACGCGGAGTTTGGCGTCCAGGTTGGACAGCGGCTCGTCCATGAGGAACGCCTTGGGGTTGCGGACGATCGCGCGCCCCATGGCCACCCGCTGCCGCTGCCCGCCGGACAGGTTGGCGGGCTTGCGGTCCAGATGCTCCGTCAGGTCGAGGATCCGGGCCGCCTCCTCGACCTTCTCCTTGATGGTCGCCTTGTCGACTTTGGCCAGACGGAGCGCGAAGCCCATGTTGTCCCGCACGCTCATGTGCGGGTAGAGCGCATAGCTCTGGAACACCATGGCGATGTCGCGGTCCTTGGGCGCCTTTTCGTTGACGACCTGGTCGCCGATCCGCAGCGTGCCCGCGGTGATGTCCTCCAGACCCGCGATCATGTTGAGCGTGGTGGACTTGCCGCAGCCGGACGGGCCGACCAGGATCACGAACTCGCCGTCCGCGATATGGAGGTCGACGTCCTGCACGGCGAGGGCACCGTCCGGATACCGCTTGGTGATTCCTTCGAGAATGATCTCGGCCATCGGTTCAGCCCTTCTCGGTTCAGCCCTTCACCGCACCGGAGGTCAGTCCGGCGACGATGCGCCGCTGGAACAGCAGCACGAAGACGATGATCGGCACGGTGATCACCACGGCGGCCGCGGCGATCGACCCGGTGGGCTGCTGGAACTGCGAACTCCCGGTGAAGAACGCGAGCGAGGCGGGCACGGTGCGCGCCGCCTCGGTCGAGGTCAGGGAGATCGCGAACAGGAAGTCGTTCCAGCAGAAGATGAAGACGAGGATGGCGGTGGTGAAGACGCCGGGAGCCGCGAGCGGAGCGATCACCATCCGGAAGGCCTGTGCGGGAGTGGCGCCGTCGACCTTCGCCGCCTTCTCCAGGTCCCAGGGGATCTCCCGGAAGAACGCCGACAGGGTGTAGATCGCCAGCGGCAGCGAGAAGGTCATGTACGGGATGATCAGCCCCGGCCAGGTGTCGAAGAGGCCGAGGATCCGCTCGATGTTGAACAGCGGGGAGACCAGGGAGATCGGCGGGAACATCGCGATCAACAGGGACATGCCGATCAGCAGCCGCTTGCCGGGGAAGCGCAGCCTGGCCACCGCGTAGGCGGCCAGGGTGCCCAGCGCGACCGCGATCGTGGTGGCGATGACCGCGATTCCGATCGAGTTGATCAGGGCGCGGGTGAATTCGGAGGTCTCGAAGATGCCTCGGTAGTTCTCCCAGGTCCACTTGGTGGGGACGAAGTTGCCGTCCGAGAGCGTGCCGGGGTCCTTGAACGAGAGCGCGGCGATCCACCACACCGGGAACAGCGCGTACAGCACCACGACCAGATTGACGACGTTCCAGCCGAGGACGTGCCTCTTGCCTGCCGCAGCCATCAGCGACTCACCTCCGTGCCAGGGGCGGCCGTGCCGAAGAGCTTGATGAAGACGAACGCGATGACCGCGACGCAGATGAAGATCAGCACCGAGACCGCGGACCCGATGCCGAGGTTCAGCGCGGTGAAGAGGTTGTCGTAGCCGAGGATCGACAGCGAGGCCGTGTCGTGGGCGCCCGCGGTCAGCACAAAGATGTTGTCGAAGATCCGGAAGGCGTCCAGGGTACGGAAGAGCAGCGCCACCAGGATCGCGGGCTTCATCAGCGGAATCGTGACGAGGAACAGCCGCTGCCAGACGCCCGCGCCGTCGACCATGGAGGCCCGCAGCGTCTCCTCGGGTACGAGCGCGAGCCCGGCGAGGAGCAGCAGGGCCATGAACGGGGTGGTCTTCCACACCTCGGCGAGGATGATCAGCCCGATGGCCTGCCACTGATCGGTCAGCGGCGCACTGCCCTCGGGGAGCAGGGACGCCAGATACCCGGTGCCGGGAGTCCAGGCGTACTGCCAGGAGAAGGCCGCGACGACCGTGACGATGCCGTACGGGATGAGGATCGCCGTTCGGACGGTGCCGCGGCCGAAGATGGTGCGGTGCATGACGAGGGCGAGCGCCATGCCGAGGACCAGCTCGATGGCCACGGAGACGACGGTGATCAGGATGGTCACCCAGAACGCCTGCCACCAGAACCCGGAGGACAGCACCGCCCCGTAGTTGCTCAGGCCCACGAACTCGGCCATCGCGGGGAAGCGGAGGTCGTAGCGCTGGAGGGACAGGTAGACGGCGTAGCCGATCGGATAGGCCGTCACGGCGAGCATGACGACGACCGCGGGCGCGCACAGCAGCCAGCCCAGGCGCCGCTCCTGCCGCGCCCCGGCCGACAGCGCCTCGCGGCCTCCCGCGGGGGCTGCGTCCGCCGGTCCGCCGGGTTCGGGGCGAGCGCTCGGTCGTGTGGTCACGGGATCAGCCCCTTGGACTGCAGCGCGTCGTTGATCTGGCCCCTGATCTCGGCGACCGCACTCGCCGGCCTGATCTCGGAGGGGGGCGAGAGGGTGTGGGAGATGACGATCGAGACGTTCTGGTAGGCCGGGGTCTTCGGACGGACGCTCGCCGTCTCCAGGGCGCCCAGCACATCGGCGGCGAAGGGGTAGTCCTTGACGAGCGCCGGGTCGGTGTAGAGGGCGCGCAGGGTGGGCGGCAGACCGCCTTCGAGCGCGGCGGTCAGCTGGTTCTCGCGGTTGCGCAGGCACAGGGCCGCCTCGAAGGCCAGGTCGGGGTGGCGGGAGTGGGCGCTCACGGCGAGGTCGATGCCGCCGATCGTGGGGCGGGACGGCCGGTCCGCGTCGGCCCTCGGGTAGGGCGCCCAGCGGAAGTGCTCGAAGAGCTCGGGGTTGTTGGCCTTCATCGAGGGATAGACGAAGGGGTAGTTGAGCTCGAAGGCGGCGGTGCCGGACTCCATCGCCAGCCGGTTCTCGTCCTCCATCTGGTTGGTCAGCGAGGGGTCGGCCGCGGGCGAGGTCGCCAGGTCGCGCATGATCCCGGCGGCCCGGTCGGCCGGCGGGCCGAGCGAGGGCCGCTGCCCGTCCGGTGTCATGATCGAGCCGCCCGCGCTCGCCACGAGGGTGTTGAACCAGACGGTCAGCCCCTCGTACTGGGCGCCCTGGATCTCCACGAAGTGCGGCTTGCCCTGCCTGGCGAGCGCGCGGGCCATGTCGAGCATCTCGGCCCATGTCTTGGGCGGGGTGGGCACCAAGTCGTCCCGGTACCAGAGCAGTTGGGTGTTGGCGTTGTACGGGACGGCGTAGAGCTTGTCCTTCCAGGTGCCCGTCTCCAGCGATGTGCGCAGGGTGTCCTGAGTGGCGCGCTGCCGGTTCTCCCCGGTCCACGGAAGGATCCAGCCGGCCTCGGCGAACTCCGGGGGCCACGTCACGTCGAGCCCGAGGATGTCGAGCGAGGTGTCCTCGGCGGACAACCGGCGTACGAGCTGCTGCCGCTGGCCGTCGGCGGTCCGCGGGAGCTTGTGGTACGTGATGGCGTAGCGCCCGTCCGAGCCCCGGCTGCACGAGTCGGCCGCCTTCTGCAGGGCGCCGGAGTCGTCGGGGAAGTTGTACCAGTTCAGTGTGGTCCGGCCGGCCGAGTCGCCGCCGTCGTCCCCGCACGCGGCGAGCGGCAGCGCGAGGAGCGGCAGTACGGCGAGGGTCCGCCACCGCCATGCCCGCCGGGCTCGTCGGTCCATGCGCCCTCCACCTCAGTCCCGGAGCCGGCGCTTCACGAGCGCGCGGTGACCCTCCGTACCGTCTTCGGGATCGGACACTAGACCTCGGGCAAACCGATATCAAGCTCTCTTATGGGACATAAGAGAGCGATCAGCGCTTGCGCGGCGCACCATCGTCGCCCTGCGCGTCCCGCGTGCAGCAGCAGCGCCCGCACCGCGTCGTCGACACCCAGGCCGGATCCGGGCGCGCCTCGACCGTCGGTTGACACCGGAGGGGCCCGGCATGTTCGAGGGCGCTCCCCTCGTCCTGCTGACCACGGCCGGGCGGCGGCCCGTATCACCCGGCGCGCCGGGCGCACCCGGGGAGGCGGCCCTGCCCGGGGAGGCGGCCCTGCCCGGGGGGCAGGGGCTGCTGGGGCACTGCCTGGCATCTCCTTCGACGACGGCCCCGACGGCTCGACGGCAGCGGGGTCTTCCGCACCGAACTGGAGCGGCCGGCCTCCGTCCTGGAGGAGCACTTCGCCTACGAGGAGCACCACCTTCTCCCCGTCCTGGACGTCGCCCCGCCGCCCCGGCCTCAGCCCACCCCGATGACACAGCTGACCTGGATGGCACAGATGACATGGATGGCACAGATGGCGACAGGGGATCGACGGGCGGCCCGGCGAACCGGCGACGTCCCCTGGCTGCCCCGCGTACACCACTCGTACGGGATGCCAGGGGACGTCGCCCCACTGCTGGCTGATGCTCGCTGCCGGCGCCGGCGCTTATCACGGCGGCGTCAGATCAGGCCCGGCCGCCGTTCGCGCGGCGGCGCATGACGATGAATCCGGCACCGACGGCGGCCGCGGCAAGCGCTCCGCCTGCGGCGAGCTGCGTGGCGCCCAGGCCCTGGGAGCCGCCCTCACCGCCCCGGGTTCCGCCGACGGGCCGGCGGGTGACCCTGATGGTGGTGGTGGCCGTGACCCGGTCACTATGGCCGGCGTCGGCACGAATGTCGCCCGAACGACCGTCGTCGGTACGGCCGCTCCAGTCACCGCCGCCGTTCCAGTTGCCGCCGCTGTTCGAGTTACCGCCGCCGCTCCAGTCGTCACGTCCGTTTTCACGGCCGTTCTCGCGACCCTCCTCACGCATGTCGTCACGGCCGTTCTCACGACCCTCCTCACGCATGTCGTCACGGCCGCTCTCACGACCGTCCTCACGCATGTCGTCACGGCCGCTCTCACGCCCGTTGTCACGGCCCTCCTCGCGCCCGTCGTCACGCCCGTCGCCGCCCCGGCCGCCGATGCAGGTGGCCCGGACGGTGTACGTGCCCGGCGAGGTGTCACGGTGCACTCGCAGAGTGCCGTGGAAGACGCTGTGCCCGGAGTGGTCGAAGCGGACGGTGCCGGCCCGGGAGCTGCCTTCGGCGCGTTCGGCGTCGCGGGGGCAGAAGAGGGTCAGGCTGACGGTCCCGCCCGGGCGGACGCTGTCCGGGTGGGCGATGAGGCGTGCACGGGACGAGCCGCCGGGATCGTCGGACAGGGGTGCGGCGGTGGCGACCGGTGCGGCCATGCTGACGAAGGCACCGGCGGCGAGGGCCACGCCGGCTGCGCGATGGAGGCGCACAGGAACTCCTTCCTGCGGACGCGAGTGCGGGACGGATGTCCCGCGGGTTGTGGGCGCCCGCGTCCTACGGGGTCCAGGGAAAGTGCTGCCGCCCGGGCCCGCGCGCTGACGGCCCGTCAGTGATCACCCGCCAGTGGCGGACTCCTTCACCCGACGGACCGTCACCTCTCCAGGTCAGCGACGCCCTGTCAGCCATTCGCGCTATGGCTGAAAATTACTCTGCACAGGCGACAGGCCACCGGCCTCCGCATGAGGCCGTCAGGGGCCCACGGGCCTCATTGTCGCGTCCTCGTCATCCAGTCCATTCGGAACGGCGATTATTGCGATTCGATGAAATTTCCGAGACAACTGTGAATTCAGGGAACCGTGTGGCGACCTTTTGCGTCAGGCGGGTTTCCCCGGCCCGCCCGAGTGAGCCCGAGTCAGACGGGCTTCTTGATGAGCTTGCCGTCGGCCGCCACCACGAACCATTCGCCGTCGAGACCCTGTCCGTTCAGTTCTCCGGGTGCCGAGTCGCCGACGTAGTAGTACAGCGGCCAAGCGCCGTAGGTGGCCTGTTCGACGCCCTCTGCGCGCTCGGTCTCCCGGAGCAGCGCGGCCTTCGCGCCCTTGCCCGGCTTCACCTCGGACCCGCTCGTCAGGGCGGGCCAGACGGCGATGCAGTCGGCGTCGCAGCTGCTCGCACCGCCCTTGTCCTTGGTGAATCCGTAGAGGGTGCGGCCGGACTGGTCGACCAGGATGGGGCCGGCTTCGGAGTCGGCCACCTTGACCGAGACGTGCCGGTCGGGCTTCGTCCCGGCCGTGGATGCGCCGCCTCCGGCGCCTTCACCGTCCCCGGCGTCGCCGCCGCAGGCGGAAAGAGCGAGCAGTGCGAGCGATACGAGTGGTGCCGCGAGCAGCGCGGTGCGCATGCGCATGAGATCTCCCCGTTCAGGTGTTCGTGTTTTGTGCCGGACCGTCAAACCACGGAAACCACGGGCACGGCCCAGCCGTGCATTACTACGAGGCCCACTGACACCCTGTTCAACAGAAATCCGGATTCCTTTGAGCAATCCGCGGAGCCGGTGCGTAAGTCCGGGTAGCCGACGGCAACCTGAAGTCGGTCTCGGATTGATGACGGAAGGATGAACTCAATGCGAAGGCGCATTCTGGCGCTCGCTGCCACCGCGCTCGCTCTCGGGACCATCGGGGTCTCACCGGCCGCCGCCGACCACGGGGGCCGCAGCGGCTCTCACGGCAGTGACAGCTCCCACAGCAGCGGCTCCCATGGCAGCGGCAGCGGCCACAGTTCCGGCACCACCCCCAAGACCCCGGCGCGGGGGCCGTCGGTCTTCCTCGCCGCCGAGCTCTCCGGCGCCGACGAGGTGCCCGTGCAGGGCGGCCCGGCCGTGAACGACCCCGACGGCAAAGCCGTCGCCCTCGTACGCGTGAAGGGCGACCGGGTCACCTTCGCCCTGCAGTGGAAGGGCATCGGCGCTCCCACGCTCGGCCACATCCACGAGGGCAAGGCCGGCGCCAATGGCGGTGTGAAGGTCACCCTGTTCGGGACGGCCATGCCGGACACCGTGCACTCCGCCGCAGGCCAGGTCGCGGTCACCGACGCCGCGCTGGCGGAGCGGATCCGTACGAACCCGGCGGGCTTCTACGTCAACCTGCACAGCAAGGAGTTCCCGGGCGGCGCCGTCCGCGGGCAGCTGGAGCCCCTCCGGCACCCCGTCAACCCGCTCGACATCATCAAGGGCGGCAAGCTGCGTGCCCTTTCCGACGGCGGCCAGGAAGTACCGAAGGACGACGCCTCGAAGGTCGGCGACCCCGACGGGCATGCCGTCACCTTCCTGCATCCCAAGGGCACCCGGGTCGACTACTCCCTGGCCTGGGTCAACATCGCACCGCCGACGCTCGGCCACATCCACCAGGGCACCTTCGGCAAGAACGGTGATGTGAAGTTCCCGCTGTTCGCCACCCCGGTCCCGGAGAACATCTTCGCCGTCTCAGGGACCCTCAGGGACCAGGACCCGGCCGTCGTCAAGCGGGTCCGCAAGAACCCGTCCGACTACTACGCCAACCTCCACACCGCCGAGTTCCCCGACGGCGCCGTCCGCGGCCAGCTGTTCCGCTAGCCGCCGGCCGCTGGGGGCGCGGTCCGGGGCCGGGAGGCCCCGGCTACGCCCCCAGCGCGCGCGACACCGCGTAGATCACCAGGCCGGCCAGCGCACCCACCACCGTGCCGTTGATCCTGATGAACTGCAGGTCCCGGCCGATGTGCGCCTCGATTTTCCGCGACGTGTGCTCCGCGTCCCAGGAGGCCACCGTGTCGGTGATCAGCGACGTGATCTCGTCCCGGTACGTCGTCACCACATGGACCGCCGCGTCCTCCAGCCAGCGGTCCACCTTCCCCTGCATCCGCTCGTCCGACGACAGCCGCCCGCCCAGCGACAGCAGCCCCGAGCGCGTACGCAGCCGCAGCTCGCTGCGCTCGTCCTCGGAGGCCGCCACCACCATCTGGCGCACCGCGCCCCACGCCGAGGCGATCAGCTCCTGCACCTCGCCGCGCCCCAGCACCTCCGTCTTCAGCCGCTCCACGCGCACCCGCGTGTCCGCGTCCGTCTGCAGATCGCCCGCGAAGTCGGTGAGGAAGCGGTCGATGGCCCCGCGCGCCGGATGGTCCGGCATGTCGCGCGTCTCGCTGATGAAGCGCAGCAGCTCCTTGTAGACCCGCTCGCCGACCCGCCTGTCCACGAAGCGCGGGGTCCAGCCGGGCGCCCCGCCCGTCACCGCCTCCATCACCGAGTCGCCGTGCAGCACGAGCCAGTCGTGGGCCCGTACGCACACCAGGTCCACGACCTTGCGGTGCCCGCCGTCCGCGACGATCTTCTCCAGCATCGTGCCCAGACCCGGCGCGATCTCCTGGGCGTCCGCCCGGCGGGTGACCGCCTCGCCGACGACCGCCTGCACGTCCGAGTCCCGCAGCACCTGGAGCGCGCCGCGCAGGGCGGTGGACAGCTCGGCCGTCACCCGGTCGGCGTTGGCGGGCTCGGCCAGCCAGCCGCCCAGCCTGCTGCTGATGCCGACCGCCCGCAGCCGCATCCGTACGACATCGGAGGAGAGGAAGTTCTCGCCGACGAAGTCGCCCAGGGTGCGGCCGAGGGTGTCCTTCTTGGTCGGGATGATCGCGGTGTGCGGAATGGGCAGGCCCATCGGCCTGCGGAACAGCGCGGTCACCGCGAACCAGTCGGCCAGCGCACCGACCATGCCCGCCTCGGCCGCCGCGGCCACATAGCCCGCCCAGGCGGGCTCCGCCCCCGAGACCTGCCGCCACTTCGCGAGGGCGTAGACCAGCGCGATGAGCAGCAGAGCCCCGGTCGCGATGGTCTTCATACGGCGTACGCCGCGCCGCCGCTCCTCGTCCGCCGCGCTGTAGGCGAAAGCGCTCCGCGGGACGGCGGATGAGACGGCTCCCGGCCGGGCAGCCTTCACCCCACTGGCTTCATCCCCTTCGCCCGACTTCGTCCGCTCCATGCGCTCCACCCGTTCGCGAGCTTTCTCCGTGCATTGTCCTCATGTGACGCACTACATGACCTACTACTGGAACGCACCAGGAGTTCCCGGCGTCTGTCAGAGCGGGCCATCGACGGGCCCCTGCGGGCCATCCCCCGGGGGACCCCCGGACCCCCCGCCGGGCGGCCAACCGACCGTGGGATCATGATGGGCCCGTCGGACCGCGCGCCACCGCAGTCGCCGCCGACCGCTTGTCCACGCTGCCGAACCGGAGCCTCGGTGCTCCGCTGTCCGAGGAGATACGCCGAGCATGACCAAACGCCATGGTTATGCCCTGCTCGCCGCGCTCGCGGCAGTAGTGGTCCTCATCTCCACCGCGATATTCATCGGGGTCGGCGGCAACGACGAGAACCTCAACGAAGCCGCCACCCGCAAGCCCCGCGGTCCCGCCGCCCCCGCCTCGGCAGGCACCTGGGTCGGCACCTGGGCCACCTCGCCCGCGGCCGCCGAGCCGAACACACCCGACGGCTACGCCGGGATGTCCATTCGGAACGTGGTGCACACCAGCGTCGGCGGCACCAGCGCGCGTATCCAGCTGTCCAACCTGTACGGGAACAGGCCGCTGACCATCAGCCACGCCTCGCTCGCCCTCGCCGCAGCGCCCAGCAACCCCACCGCCGCGGCCGGCACCATGCGCAGGCTGACCTTCGCGGGCAACACATGGGTGACGATCCCCATCGGGCAGTCCGTGATCAGCGACCCCGCCCGGCTGAACGTTCCCCCGGCCGCGGACCTGCTGGTCACCACGTACTCCCCCACCCCCTCGGGCCCGGTCACCTACCACCCGCACGCCCGGCAGACCTCCTACCTCGCGCGCGGCGACCGCGCCGAGGACGCTGCGGGCACGGCGTACACCGAGCAGACCCCTTCCTGGCGCTACCTCACCGGAGTGGACGTCCTGACCACCGAGGCGCGCGGCGCGGTCGTCGTCCTCGGCGACTCGATCACCGACGGCATCACCTCCACCGCGGGAGCCAACCGCCGCTTCACCGACTTCCTGGCCGACCGGCTGCGCAGCGAGCCCGGGGCGCCCCGCTACAGCGTGCTCAACCACGGCATCAGCGGCAACCGGGTGCTGAGCGACGGCAACGAGTTCCCGCCGGACAACCCCAGCGCGCTCAGCCGCATCGGCCGCGATGTCCTGCGCGCCACGGGCGTACAGGCGGTCGTCATCGAACTCGGCCTCAACGACATCCTGCGCACTCCGCAGGTGACCGACCCGCAGAAGATCGCCGACGGGCTGCGGCAGCTGGTGCAGCAGGCGCACGCCCGCGGGCTGCGGGTCGTCGGCGGCACGCTGACGCCCTTCGGCGGCCACCGCGGCTTCACGCCCCGGCTCAACGCCGTACGGGAGCAGGTCAACGCGGAGATCAGGGCCGGCCGGGTGTTCGACGAGGCCGTGGACTTCGACGAGGCCCTGCGCGACCCGGCGCAGCCGCTGCGGCTCCTCCCGCGCTACGACTCCGGCGACCATCTCCACCCGAGCGACGACGGCTATCGGGCGATGGCACAGGCCCTCAACGTGGCGTACCTGAAGGGCTCGGCACCGGCCGAGCTGTGAGGAGGCGGGCGCGCCGGTCGGCTGTGAGGCGGCGCGCCGGTCAGCGATGAGCCTGTGAACCGGTCAGCCGTGAGGCGGGCGCGCCGCTCCGCCAGGAGCCCGTGAGCCGGTCATCCGAGCTCCTTACGCTGCCTGCGCTCCTCCCTCTCGAGCTGCTTGCGCTCCCTGCGCTCAGCCTTCAGCTGGTCCCGCTCGGCCCTGGGCAGCTTCCGCTCCACGCCGACCCCGCCCCAGAAGGCGAAGCCGCTGACCACGACGCGAGGCGCGCCCGGTTCGCCGGGAGCGCCCGCCTGCGTGTGGTCGAAGCCGCCCATGATGCCGATGCCGCGCACGTCGACCTCGACGCCCGGCGGCACGATGACATTGATGCCGCCCATGATCGCGAAGCACCGGATGACGACCTCCCGCTCCTCGAAGCGGGCCTCGCGCAGGTCGATCTCGCCCCCGCCCCAGAACGCGAACGAGGTGAAGCGGCGCGCCACGGTCCACTGCCCCTTGCGCTGGAAGCCGCTCATGAAGGCGATGCCCGCCGTCGAGCTCGCGCGGCCGCCGATGCGCCCCGCCCAGGCGCCCGGGACTCCCGAGGGCGCGGGTTCCGGTACGGCCGAGCCGGCCGCGGGCAGATCGCGGGTGAGCGGCTCCAGCTCGGCGTACGTACGCGCCTTGTACGCCGCCCCCAGCCGCTCGTCGAACTCCTCCATGTCCAGGCGGCCTTCGGCGACGGCGTCGCGCAGCACCTCGGCGACCCGCTCACGGTCGGCGTCGGAGGCCCGCAGCTCCGGCAGTTCAGGGCGTTCGCTCATGGCAACAGCCTATGCGGGCCGTGTCGTTCATCACAGCGCCGGTCTCAGGGCCGCTCACCGCGCGGAGGGCAGGACCGGCCACGGAGCCCGTCACAGCGCGGACCTGTCCGCGTAGAGCTTCGCGACGGCCTCCTCGATCGCGGGCTCCCGCACCGACAGGTCCACCAGCGGATAGCCGTCCGCCACCGCCGCGACCACCGGCGCCGCGCTCTGCGCGGCGGGAAACGCCAGCCACTGCCGCGGCCCCTCCACCCGCACCGTCCGCGCCCCCGGCACCCCCGTGATCGGCGGCAGCTCCCGCTCCAGGTCGACGACGAGCGTCCGCTCGCTCTCCCCCACCGCGTGCAGCCCGTCGAGACCGCCGTCGTACATCAGCCGCCCGTGGTCGATCACCGTCACGCGTCGGCACAGCTGCTCGATGTCCGTCAGGTCGTGGGTGGTGAGCAGTACGGTCGTGCCGCGCTCGGCGTTGATCTCCCGCAGGAAGCCGCGCACCTTCGCCTTGCTGACGACGTCGAGCCCGATCGTCGGCTCGTCGAGGTAGAGCACCTCGGGGTCGTGCAGCAGGGCGGCCGCGATGTCGCCGCGCATCCGCTGGCCGAGCGAGAGCTGCCGTACGGGCACCTCCAGCAGCGCGCCCAGGTCGAGCAGCTCGACGCAGCGCTCCAGATTCGCCCGGTACCGGTCGCCGGGGATCCGGTACATCCGGCGCACCAGGGCGTACGAGTCGCGCAGCGGCAGGTCCCACCACAGAGTCGTGCGCTGGCCGAAGACCACGCCGATGCGGCGGGCCAGCCGGGTGCGCTCCCGGGACGGGTCGATGCCCGCCCCGCAGCGGCTCCGCCGCCGCGGGGGCGACTGCCCACCGGGCCGCAGCGCGTCGTGGGTCGGGACCGCGCCGGGGTATCTCCTCGGGCGGCGAACGTGCGGGTAATTCACAGGCATTCGGCCGGTGTTCGTTCGCCGCCCTGCGGGGACACCCCGCCACGCCCCCTTTCAGCCGTAGCCGGCTGCCCTCCTGGATGGTGGAGTCAGCGAGTCGGCCGCGGACGGCGCGGAGGGGGTGACGTCGGGGTGTCCCCGCAGGGCGGCGAACGAACACCAAGGGGCTGCCGATCGACGTCCCGCGCGTTCGCCGCCCGAGGAGATACCCCGGCGGCGCCCCCGACCCACGCACCCACGGCGGCACCCGCCGGAGGCAGAGGCGGACCGCCCGGCGAGGCGCTGGCGGCGGCTCCACGCCAAGCGCGCCGCAGGCGGCACGGCACGACGAAGGTCACCCCGCGCACCAGGTCGTGTCCGAAGACCGTCGGCGGGTACTGCAGCAGCGTGCTGCCGCCGTACGTGAAGGAGTTCTGCACCTCCGACGCGTCCTGCGCCCAGAACTGGAAGGCCGCCCCGGCCACGAACACCGCCGAGAAGATCGCCGCGCCGCTGACCACCATCAGCGGCAGCATCAGCACCTTCACCGGCGTCCAGGCCACCTCCAGCTGCGCCAGCGACCAGACCAGCACCAGCAGCCCCTGCGTGACCCGGCCGAGCCTGCGCAGCGCGAAGCGGTCGGCCGCCACCTGCGCCAGCACCGGAGCGGGCCGTACGAGCAGCGTGTCCAGCGTGCCGTCACGGACCCGCCGCCCGAGCCGGTCCATGCTGCCCATCACCAGGTCCGCGAGCCCGAAGGCGGTCCCCGACGTGCCGTAGAGGAAGGCCACTTCCGGGAGCGTGAACCCGCCGAGCGTCGTGACGTGCGAGAACATCAGCAGAATCGCGACGAAGTCGAGCCCGGTCGCCGCGAGGTTCCCGAACGCCGTCATGGCGAAGGACGCGCGGTACGCCAAGGTGGACCGGATCCACATCGCCACGATCAGGCCGTACGCCCGCAGGCCCGTCACCAGGACCCGCTCCCCGCCCGCGTCAGCCACCCTGGACCACCACCTTCCGGGTGGCGACCGACTGCAGAGCCCGTCCCGCCAGGAGCAGGGCCACCGCCCACCCGGCCTGGAACCCGTAAGCCTCCAGCAGCCCCCACCCCGCGTACGTGCCGAGGTACACATCCGCCGGCACCTGCATCAGCGCCGACCACGGCAGCGCCCGCGCCAACTCGCCCAGCCCGCCCGGGAACACGGTCAGCGGCAGCAGCATCCCGGAGAAGAACAAGCTCGCCAGACCGGCGATCTGGAAGACGCCACCGCCGTCCAGCAGCCAGGAGGCGGTCAGCACCACCAGATAGCGGATCGCGAAGCTGACGACCACGCCGAGCACCACGGACAGCAGGAAGGCCGCCCAGGTCAGCGGATTCGCGGGCAGGACGAGGTCGAAGACCAGGGCCGCCGCCAGCATTGGCGCGATCCCGCGCCCCAGCAGGTGGAAGGCCGCCCGCCCGAGGTCCCCGGCGAGCCACCACAGCTGCAGATCGGCCGGCCGGTACAGGTCGATCGCCACGTCCCCCGTGCGGATGCGCTCGTTCAGCTCGTCCTGGAAGCCGCCGCCCATCATGGCCATCGTCATCAGCAGCGCCTGGCCCAGCCACACATACGTGAGGGCCTGGGCCAGGTCGTAGCCGCCCAGGTGCGGTTTCTGCTCCCAGAGCGCGATGTAGGTGTAGGCGAGGATGAAGCCGAAGACGGTGTTGGTGAACACCCCGGCCGCGGTCGCCGCCCGGTACGTCGCGTAGCGCCTGAAGCCGCTCACGGCCACGGCCCCGTACAACCGCATCGCCACGCCCCCCGACCGCTCGGCCCACCCGGCGTCCAAAGGGGAGGAGCTTAGTCAAGATGGGAACGGGCTGCCATCGGGTATTCACGCTAGGGAGTGGCCGGAAGGAGCCGAACGGCCCGTCACAGAGCGGTCACAGGAGCGCGCCGACCTGCCCGTACGCGACGGAGGATGCGACAGTTCGTTACGGGACGGGCTTACCACGCGAAACGGAGTCCCGCCGATGAGCAGCCATCCGCAGCGGCCGGCCACCCGCGGCACGGCACCTCCTCAGAGCTGGGTGCCGGGGGGCGGCGCCCCGCAGCGGCCGCCCCGGCCGCCGCGGACCGGACTGCGCCGCTTCCTGCCCACCTGGCGCACGGTGCTCGGTGGACTGCTGCTGTTCCTGCTGATCCTGACCGGCGGCTTCATCGCCGGATACACGCTGGTCGACATCCCGCCCGCCAACGCGACCGCCGTCAAGCAGTCCAACGTCTACCTCTACGCCGACGGCTCGCCGCTCGCCCGCGACGGCGAGGTCAACCGCGAGAGCGTGCCGCTCACCCAGGTCCCCAGGACCGTGCAGCAGGCCGTGCTGTCCGCCGAGGACCGCGACTTCTACTCCGAGTCGGCGATCGATCCGCAGGCGATGGTCCGCGCCGCCTGGAACACCCTGACCGGCAAGGGCAGGCAGTCCGGCTCGACCATCACCCAGCAGTACGTCAAGAACTACTACCTGGCGCAGGAACAGACCCTCACCCGGAAGGCGAAGGAGTTCTTCATCGCGATCAAACTGGACCGCGAGAAGAGCAAGGACGAGATTCTCACCGGCTATCTGAACACCAGTTACTTCGGGCGCAACGCGTACGGCATCCAGGCCGCGGCCCAGGCGTACTACGGCAAGGACTCGGACGAGCTGACCACCGCCGAGGGCGCCTACCTCGCCGCGCTGCTCAACGCCCCCAGCGCGTACGACGTCTCGGCCCACCCGGACAACAGGGCAAGGGCCGAGGCCCGCTGGAACTACGTCCTGGACGGCATGGTCAAGGAGGGCTGGCTCGTCCAGGCCGACCGCGCCGCGCTGGAGTTCCCCGTGCCCGGCAGGAGCAAGGCGCCCGCCGGGATGTCGGGGCAGCGCGGCTATCTCGTCGAGGCTGTCAACACCTACCTCAGCGGCAGCGGCGCCATCGACGAGGACACCCTGCAGGCGGGCGGCTACCGGATCACCACGACGCTCCACAAGGGCAAGCAGAAGGCCATGGCGGAGGCGGTGCAGGACCAGCTCATGAGCAAGCTGCGCGACTCCCGCAAGGTCGACACGTACGTCAGGGCGGGCGGCGCCTCGATCGACCCGGACACCGGCAAGGTCGTCGCCATGTACGGCGGCATCGACTACACCAAGCAGTACGTCAACAACGCCACCCGCCGCGACTACCAGGTCGGCTCCACCTTCAAGCCGTTCGTCTTCACCTCGGCCGTCGAGAACGGCTCCACCACCCAGGACGGCCGCAGGATCACCCCGAACACGGTCTACGACGGCAGCAACAAGCGCGAGGTGCAGGGCCGGAACGGCCCGACCGGCTACCGGCCCGCGAACGAGGACGACGCCGACTACGGCGACATCACGGTCGCCGAGGCCACCGACAGGTCCGTCAACTCGGTGTACGCGCAGATGGGCGAGGACGTCGGCCAGGGCTTGGTCAAAGAGACCGCGACCGACCTCGGCGTCCCGAAGGACGCCCCCGGCCTCGCCGAGGCCCGCCAGTCCGTGGCCCTCGGCGTGGTCAACGCCAGCGTCCTGGACATGACCAAGGCGTACGCGACGCTGGCCAATCACGGCGAGCACGGCACGTACTCCCTGGTCGAGAAGGTCACCAAGGGCGGCCAGGACGTGTCCCTTCCGGACCGGGACCCCAAACCGGCCGTCTCCCGCGAGGCCGCCGACACGACGACCTCGATACTGCGGAGCGTCGTCGCGAGCGGCACCGGCACCGCCGCCCAGTCCGCAGGGCGCCCGGCCGCGGGCAAGACCGGCACCGCGGAGGAGGACAGAGCCGCCTGGTTCGCCGGCTACACCCCCGACCTGGCCACCGTCATCGCCGTGATGGGGCAGGACCCGGACAGCGGGGAACAGAAGCCGCTCTACGGGGCCACGGGGCTCCCGCGCATCAACGGCGGCGGGTATCCGGCGCAGATCTGGGGCCAGTACACGGCCGCGGCCCTGCGGAGCAGCCCGGCCGAGTCCTTCGATCTGGAGCTCCAGGAGGGCGCGGAGTCGACGAGTCCGCCGTCGTCGGAATCGCCGTCCGGGGATCCGTCGGGATCCGGCAGCGCGTCGCCGCCCTCGGGTTCGGCGAGCCCGTCGGGCACACCGTCGTCGGCACCTCCGACATCCGGCAGCCCCACCTCGCCGACCACGGCTCCCCCGACCTCACCGACCGACGTCCCCAGCTCACCGATCACCACGCAGGACGAGGACGAGTTCTTCCCGGACGGGATGTAGCGGTTCGGGGGTGCGATAGCGGCGGGGTGCGGGCGTGCCGGGGCCGACGCCCGGCGCGGGTGCGGCCAGTGCGGCTAGAGGTAGAGCCCGGTCGAGTCCTCGGAGCCCTCGAGCCGCTCGGCCGCGACCGCGTGCAGATCGCGCTCGCGCATCAGCACGTACGCGACGCCGCGGACCTCGACCTCGGCCCGGTCCTCGGGGTCGAACAGCACCCGGTCCCCCGGCTCCACCGTCCGTACGTTCTGCCCGACCGCGACCACCTCGGCCCAGGCCAGCCGGCGCCCGACGGCCGCGGTCGCGGGAATGACGATGCCGCCGCTGGAGCGGCGCTCGCCCTCAGGGATGTCGGTGCGGACGAGCACGCGGTCGTGCAGCATCCGGATGGGCAGCTTGTCGTGGGTAGCGTTCGTGCTCACGCCAAGACCGTACCTGGCCGCGCGGGGGCACGGCGCGCGGAGGGCCGAGCCGACTGGCGCTCAGCGGTGGCGGCGGCGCGCGGAGACCGCCAGCACCCCCACCACGGCGACCGCCACCAGGGCCACCGGCACAAGGCGCTCCAGCCGCGGCGAGCCGTCTGCGGAGACCAGCGTCGCGCGCACATCGGACACGGCGCGGTTGACGGCCACGTACGCCCGGCCCGCCGTACGGTCGATCGTCGAGGCCGCCCTCGCCTTCGCGTCGCCCACGATCGTCTTCGGGTGCACCCGCACCGCGATCTCGTCGAGCGTCGCCGCGAGCGCCTCGCGCCTGCCGGCGATGTCCGCCTCGATCTGCGCCGGGGTCCTGGCTTCCGACACCGCGCTGCCTCCGTCGTCTTGACTGTCCGTGGTGGACAGTCTGTCAGCTCGGCAGGGGACGCGCGCCATGGCACCCCCGCGGCCGCGGCTAATCTCTGGTGTAGCCGCAGACCGACGAGGAGAGCCTTCAGCCATGAGCGAACGACTGCAGCCCGGCGACACCGCCCCCGCCTTCACCCTGCCCGACGCCGACGGCAACGAGATCTCGCTCGCCGACCACTCGGGCCGCAAGGTCATCGTCTACTTCTACCCGGCCGCCCTGACCCCGGGCTGCACCAAGCAGGCCTGCGACTTCACCGACAACCTGGAGCTGCTGGCGGGTGCGGGCTACGAGGTGATCGGCGTCTCGCCCGACAAGCCGGAGAAGCTCGCCACGTTCCGCGACAAGGAAGACCTCAAGGTCACCCTGGTCGGCGACCCGTCGAAGGAGACCCTGGCCGCGTACGGCGCCTTCGGCGAGAAGAAGCTCTACGGCAAGACCGTCACGGGCGTCATCCGCTCGACGGTGATCGTCGACGAACAGGGCAAGGTCGAGCGGGCGCTCTACAACGTGAAAGCCACGGGCCACGTCGCCAAGCTGATCAAGGACCTGGAGATCTGACCAGGGAACGCCTCGGGAGCCCGCAGTACCACATCAACGGCGACTGGAGCGACGACCGGCCCGGGAATCTCCGGCTGCTCTGCCCCAACTGCCATGCCATCACTCGCACCTGGTGTCGGGGAGGTGACCGGCGACGAGGTCGGCGCAGCGCACGATGGCAGCCTGCACACCGACCCCGCCACCAGCCCGCTAACATGGCTGGCGGCTAGCGGCGGTGGCGCAGTTGGCGACGCAGCAGACTTAGGATCTGTGGCCCTTGACCGGGCTTGAGGGTTCGAATCCCTTCCGCCGCACCCGGAATGGCCTGCGACTCAAGGGTATGAGTCGCAGGCCATTGCTCGTCCCTCCGCTCCCCGGACTCACCCCAGCAGTTCCCGGATCACCGGTGCCAGCGTGCGGAAGGCGCGGCCGCGGTGGCTGATCGCGTTCTTCTCCTCCGGGGTCATCTCCGCGCACGTCCTGGACTCGCCCTCCGGCTGCAGGATCGGGTCGTAGCCGAAGCCGCCCGTGCCCGACGGGGCGTGGCGGAGGGTGCCGTGGAGGCGGCCCTCCACGACGCGTTCCATGCCGTCCGGGAGGGCGAGGGCGGCCGCGCAGGCGAAGTGGGCCTCGCGCTGCTGGTCCGGGATGTCGGCCAGCTGGGCCAGGAGCAGGTCGAGGTTGGCCTTGTCGTCGCCGTGCCGGCCCGCCCAGCGGGCGGAGAAGATGCCGGGCGCGCCGCCGAGGACGTCCACGCACAGGCCCGAGTCGTCCGCGATCGCGGGGAGTCCGGTGGCGCGGGCCAGTGCGTGGGCCTTGATGAGGGCGTTCTCGGCGAAGGTGACGCCGGTCTCCGGGACGTCGGGGACGTCGGGGTACGCGTCGGCGCCGACGAGTTCCACGGACACGCCGGCCCCCGCCAGGATGGCGCGGAGTTCGGTGACCTTGTTGGGGTTGCGGGTGGCCAGGATCAGTCGCTGCATGGGCCGATTATCCCGGCGGGCCCGTTCGGGCTTCATCCCGGGGAGCAGACCTTGGTCAGCTCGTCGGCCGCGTCCGTGACCGGCGTGACGTCGGGGTTCTTGCCCTGGTCGACCGACTCGCGGACGTTCTTCACGGCCTGGGTCAGGTCGTCAACCGCCTTGCTGACATCGGCGTTGTCGGTCTTGTCGTTCAGGTCGCCGAGGTTCTTGTCGATCCGGTCGAGGGCCCGCTCCGCGTCCGCCGGGTTCTCGGCGGCGTCGGAGGCGGCCTGCTGGAGGTCGTCGACGCTGGTGAGGATCGCGTCGGCCGTCTGGGCGCAGTCCAGGGCCTTGTTGACGGCGCTGCACGCAGTGGTGACGGGTACGGCGACGGCGAGCACGGCTACGGCTGCGACGGCGGTCATGCGGCGGCGATGGTGGTGGCGGTGGGCCATTGGGTCGGGTCCTCCCCTGGTGTACGGGTGGTGTACGGGCGGGTGTGCGTACGGCCGCACGGTGTTTCCGTACGGGCGGACGGTGTTCCCGTACCGCCCGTACCCGTAAGAACGCTCGACACCGCGTGCGAGGTTGCGCATGCGGGCGAGTCCCGGCGGGTCGGCTCCAGCGGGCCCGCTAGAGCGGTTTGGCGAGCGCCTCGCGCTGCGCCGAGTCGAGCTGGGCGCAGCCCGCGACGGCCAGGTCCAGCAGCGAGCCGAGCTCCTCGCGGGCGAACGGCGCGCCCTCCGCGGTGCCCTGGACCTCGACGAAGCGGCCGTCGCCGGTGCAGACGACGTTCATGTCGGTCTCGGCGCGGACGTCCTCCTCGTAGCAGAGGTCGAGGAGCGGGACGCCGCCGACGATGCCGACACTGACGGCCGAGACGGTGCCGGTGAGCGGCTTGCGGCCGTGCTTGATCAGTTTCTTGGCCTGGGCCCAGGCGATGGCGTCGGCCAGCGCGACGTACGCGCCGGTGATGGCGGCGGTGCGGGTGCCGCCGTCGGCCTGCAGGACGTCGCAGTCCAGCACGATGGTGTTCTCGCCGAGCGCCTTGTAGTCGATGACGGCACGCAGTGAGCGGCCGATGAGCCGGGAGATCTCGTGGGTGCGGCCGCCGATCTTTCCTCGTACGGACTCGCGGTCGCCGCGGGTGTTGGTGGAGCGGGGCAGCATCGAGTACTCGGCGGTGACCCAGCCCTCGCCGCTGCCCTTGCGCCAGCGCGGCACGCCCTCGGTGACGCTGGCGGTGCAGAAGACCTTGGTGTCGCCGAAGGAGATGAGGACCGAGCCCTCGGCGTGCTTGCTCCATCCGCGCTCGATGGTGACAGGGCGCAGCTGGTCGGGGTTCCGACCGTCGATACGAGACATGAGGATGACCCTATCGGCTGTGCAGAGGGCCCCGTTCCGGGTTGCGAACGGGGCCCTGTGGCGTGCGGCGATGGCTTACATCATGTCTTCGATGTCGGCGGCGACGGGGTCGGCGTCGGTGCCGATGACGACCTGGATGGCGTTGCCCATCTTCACGACGCCGTGGGCGCCCGCGGCCTTGAGCGCGGCCTCGTCGACGAGCGAGGCGTCCTCGACCTCGGTGCGCAGGCGGGTGATGCACCCCTCGATCTCGACGATGTTCTCGATTCCGCCGAGCCCGGCGACGATCTTCTCAGCCTTCGTGGCCATGTCCCACTCCTGCGTGTTTTCGGGGCTTTACGTTCCGCCGCCCGACCGATTCAGACGGTAACGCACGTTTGGCACAGCTTCCCGGGCACGTCTGCGCCATGTGTCGAATGATGACGACCACTGGTTCCGTGCCCGCGGAGGCGGCGCCAACCGCGCTGTGCGACTGGTCTACACCAGTATGCCGTCCCGGCCAAACCCAGTTCCGGGGAGGATGTCGATGAGCACCGGCACTGCCGCCGCGGCGCAGCAGCCACCGAGCAGGAAGTGGGCGACGAGCCTCTTCCTGGGGCTGCAGAAGCTGGGGCGGTCGCTGCAGCTGCCCATCGCGGTGCTGCCGGCGGCGGGCCTGCTCGATCTTTTGGTTCCAGGCGGGCCAGTTCACCACCCCGGACGGGAAGACGGTGCAGGGCGACCTGACCCGCTTCTTCGCCGAAGACCCGAACGCGGATCTTTTCCCGGAGCGGCGCAAGGCCGTGACGGGCATGATGATCTCGGTCGCCCCGACCTCGTTCGTCACGGGCGTGACCGAGCCGGTCGAGTTCTCGTTCTTCGCGGCACCGCTGCTCTACGGGATTCACGCCCTGCTCACCGGCGCCTCCATGGCGATCACCTGGGCACTGGGCGTGCCCGCGGGCTTCAGTTTCTCGGCGGGTCTGATCGACTACATCGTCAACTGGCACCTGGATACGAAGCCCTGGCTGATCATCCCGATCGGGCTGGGCTTCGCGGTGGTCTATTACGTGGTCTTCCGCGGCATGATCAGCCTGCTCAAGCTGCCGACGCCGGGGCGGGAGCCGGAGGACGTGGAGGCGGAGACCGAGCAGGACATCACGAAGTAGTGGCGGTGAGGAAAAGTCCGGGAACCGCGGGTTCCTTATCCCGCCTTCACCGTGCTACAACATGGTCTAAACCACTGACTGGTGTAGACCATGCGGTGTAGACCATGCGGTGGAACCCCGTCCCCGGGCCGGTCAAAGCCCGCCCGCTCGCGCTCCGAAGGATCCCCTATGAGTACGACGACCGCGAACGCGGCGCCCGCCAGAAAGCGGGGCGCCGGCCTCTTCCAGGGTCTGCAGAAAGTCGGCCGCAGCCTGCAGCTGCCGATCGCCGTCCTCCCGGCCGCCGGGATCCTGCTGCGCCTCGGCCAGCCCGACGTCTTCGGCGCCGAGGGCCTCGGCTGGGACAATGTGGCCAAGGTCTTCGCCGGCGCGGGCAGCGCGCTGCTGGACTCCTCGCTCGCGCTGCCGCTGCTGTTCTGCATCGGTGTCGCGATCGGCTTCGCGAGGAAGGCGGACGGCTCCACGGCGCTCGCCGCGGTGGCCGGCTTCCTCGTCTACTACTCGGTGATCCACCAGTTCCCGGTGGCAGGGCCCGACGGCGCCACGTTCGTACAGACCAGCTTCCTCAGCGGCGCCTGGCAGAAGGGCTCCGAGGTCACCGCGGCGAGCTACCAGAACCCGGGTGTCCTCGGCGGCATCATCATGGGCCTGCTGACCGCGGTCCTCTGGCAGCGGTTCCACCGCACCAAGCTGGTGGACTGGCTCGGCTTCTTCAACGGCCGCCGGCTCGTCCCGATCATCATGGCGTTCGTCGGCACGGGCATGGGCGTCCTGGTCGTCCTGGGCTGGCAGCCCATCGGCGAAGTGATCACGAACTTCGGCGAGTGGATGACCGGCCTGGGCGCCGCGGGCTCCGGTCTGTTCGGCCTGATCAACCGGGCGCTGATCCCGATCGGCATGCATCAGTTCGTGAACACCGTGTCCTGGTTCCAGCTCGGCGACTTCACCAACGCCGCGGGCGAGGTCGTCCACGGTGACCTGAACCGCTTCTTCGCCGGCGACCCGGCCGCCGGCCAGTACATGACCGGTTTCTTCCCGATCATGATGTTCGGCCTGCCGGCCGCCGCACTCGCCATCGCGCACTGCGCTCGCCCCGAGCGCCGCAAGGCCGTCCTCGGCATGATGGTCTCGGTCGGCCTGACCTCGTTCGTCACCGGCGTCACCGAGCCGATCGAGTTCTCGTTCATGTTCATCGCGCCGGTGCTGTACGCGATCCACGCGCTGCTCACGGCCATCTCGATGGCTCTGACCTGGGCCTTCGGTGTCCACGCCGGGTTCACCTTCTCGGCGGGAGCCATCGACTACCTGTTGAACTGGAACCTGGCCACCGACCCATGGAAGATCATCCCGATCGGCCTGGTCTTCGCGGCCGTCTACTACGCGGTCTTCCGGTTCGCGATCACCAAGTTCAATCTCGCCACCCCGGGCCGCGAACCCGAGGAAGAGGTCGAGGACCTGACCAAGGCCTGATCGCGGCAGCACATGAAGAAGGCCCCCGGAGCCCCTCGCTCCGGGGGCCTTCGCGCAAGGCCGGCGTCAGCGCCGCCACTCCAGCGGGAAGGGCAGCGTCTCGCGGATCGTGTATCGCCGTCGATCTCCTCGCCCAGGGCCTCGGACACGGAGCCGTGGACCGTCTTCACCGGCAACGATCACCGGGCTCGCCCGGCCGGCGGCCCGGCCAGGCCGAGTTCGGCGAGCGAGGGCAGGCCGGCGGTGCTGACCGGAGCGGCGATGCCGCGGGGCCGTCCCTGCCAGCACCACCAGGGCCCCGCCGACGAGGATGGCGACGGCCGGGCCCACGACGAGGACGAGCAGGGCGCGCCGGACCGCGCCGCGGCGGGTGTCGGCGAGCCGTAGCGGAGGAATGACGGCGATGATCGCGCAGTAGACAGCGAGGCAGCCGAAGAAGGCGCCGAATCCGCCGCGAACGCGGTGCAGGAAGCGGCCCCAGGCGCTCCGGCCGCTCGCGCCTTCCCCGTCGGGCCGGGGTCCCCGGGCCTGAGCGGCTTTCCGGCCGCCCCCCGGCGGTGACGCTCATGCGGCCACTCCAGGGAGGGGCTTACGGGCCGCTCGCCAAGGAATTCCCCTGGCTGTCGGTTAGCGTTTCGGTGTGGTGACGTTGGCGCAGGGCGGCTGGTTTCACCGGGAGATCGTCGGCACCGGGCTGCTCCCGCTGTTCGTCTTCCTCTGCTCCTTCATCGTCGGATTCGGCTTCATCCGTCTCAGCGTCCGGATGATCAGGGCGCAGGTGCGGTGGTGGCCCGGAAACATCAAACCCGGCGGGCTGCATATCCACCACGTGGTCTTCGGCGTCGTCTTCATGCTGATCAGCGGGGTCGCGCTGATTCTGGTCACCGACCCGTCGGACACCGTGAAATCCGTACTGGCCGGAATCTTCGGGGTCGGCGCCGCGCTCGTCCTGGACGAATTCGCGCTGATCCTGCATTTGCGTGACGTCTACTGGACCGAGGCGGGCCGCACTTCGGTCGACGCGGTCTTCGTGGCCATCGCCCTCTGCGCTCTCGTCCTGCTCGGGTTCCGCCCGGTCTCGGTGATCGACTGGTCGGGGTACCAGGCAGACCCGAGCGCCGGCAACGCGCTGCTGCTGGGCGGGGTCCTGGTCCTCACGCTGGGCCTGGCCGTGATCACCCTGCTGAAGGGGAAGGTGTGGACCGGGCTGCTGGGCCTGTTCTTCGTGCCGCTGCTGGTCATCGGAGCCGTACGGCTGAGCCGCCCGGAGGCGCCGTGGGCGCGCTGGCGCTACCGCGACAAGCCGAAGCGGCTGGCGCGGGCCGCCCGGCGGGACGAGCGCTGGCGGCACCCGGTGATCACGGCGAAGATCAAGTTCCAGGAGTTCCTGTCCGGCAGGCACGACCTGCCGGACATCCTGCACGAGCTGCCGGAGAAGCTGCACGAACTGCCGGAGAGGTGGCACCACCGGCACGACCGCGAGCAGCGGCGGGACCGGGAACAGCGGCACGACCGCGAGCAGCGGCACGACCGGGAACAGCGGCGCGGCGGCCGGCACGAACACCGGTGGGACGACCGGCGGGACAGCCGGTGACCGCGCCCGGCTACACCTCGTAGACCGCGGCGGCGCGGGCCAGTTCCACGGGCCCGTCGTAGACCTCGCCGGCGTCCCGCAGGTTGACCTCGGGATCGGTCCACGGCGGGATGTGGGTCAGCACGAGCCGCCCGACGCCCGCCCGCTGCGCCGACTCCCCCGCCTGCCGCCCGTTGAGGTGGAGCTCCGGCACGTCCTCCTTGCCGTGCGTGAAGGACGCCTCGCACAGGTAGAGGTCCGCGCCCTCGGCGAGCCGGTCGAGCGCCTCGCAGGGACCGGTGTCCCCGGAGTACGTCAGCGTGCGGCCGCCGTGCTCGAGCCGGAAGCCGAACGACTCGACGGGGTGGCAGACGCGGTCGGTGCGGACCGTGAAGGGGCCCACCTCGAAGCTGCCGGGCTCCAGGGTGCGGAAGTCGAACACCTCGCTCATCGACTTCTCGGAGGGCACGTCGGCGTACGCCGTGGTCAGCCGCTGCTCGGTGCCCTCCGGGCCGTAGACGGGGAGGGCGTCGGCGCGGCCGCCGTCGTGGCGGTAGTAGCGGGCGACGAAGTAGCCGCACATGTCGATGCAGTGGTCCGCGTGCAGGTGGCTGAGGAATACGGCATCGAGGTCGTAGAGACCGCAGTGGCGCTGCAATTCGCCAAGGGCGCCGTTGCCCATGTCGAGGAGCAGCCGGAAGCCGTCGGCTTCGACGAGGTAGCTCGAACAGGCCGAGTCCGCGGACGGGAACGACCCCGAGCAGCCGACGACGGTGAGCTTCATGAAGCAGAAACCTCCGAGGCTCCGGGGGTATGTGCGGTGGGCATGGAGTGAGCGCTTGCGGTGCGTCGAGCGTAAGACGCGAAAGGGCTGGTCGCCCCTCCAGGGAGCGGTGTTGTGGGGGAACTCACCCGTGGCTTCACCGGTACGGGGGGGCGCTGCCGGGCGGTGGTGCGACGGTACGGTTCTGGGCGTGGACACGTCGTGGTGGTGGGCTCTGGGGGCGCTGGTCGTGGTCGCGCTGATCGCTGCGGCGGCCGACGGCTGGGGGCGGCGCGGACCGGCGCGGGGGCCAGGGCGTGGCCGAGAGGCGGGGCAGGGGCCGGGGGGCGGGCGCGGGCCTCGGGGTGTGCGCAGGCCGCCGGGACGGCCCGCGAGGCCCGGCCGGCCCGGGCGGCGGGCGCCCGGAAGGCTGCCCCGGCCGGGCGAGATCTGGTGGGCGGACGTGCCGTACGAGGACGGGCCGGGGTCCAAGGACCGGCCGTGCCTGGTGCTCGCGCTGCGCGGGGATGTCGCGCTGGTCGCGAAGATCACCAGCCAGGCGCGGGAGAGGCGGGACGGGGTGATCGCCCTGCCGGACGGGGAGGTCGGTGACGCGGCCGGGCACCGCAGCTATCTGGAGACGGAGGAGCTGCGGGAGGTGCCGGTTGTGGAGTTCCGGCGGCATGTGGGGGCTGTGGACCGGGGAGTCTGGGCGCGCGTCCGCCACCTGGCCCGCTGACGCGGGTCCGCTCGACGCGGCGTCCGCTCCGCGATGATCTGAGCACCCGGCCTCCGGCCGCGGGCTTCGTTCCAACCCACCCGCCCGTTTATCCGAGTGCCCAAGCTGGACCCCGCAGCCCGTGCCCGGGCCCACGGCGGGGCACGAGTGCGCGGTGGTGAATGCCCGGGGCTGAGTACCCCGGCGGCGGGAGAGATTGACCACACATCAAGGGCTTGGGGCACGGCCGGAGTTCAGGTGTGAGAGCGTCGCGTAGGGCGACTGGGCGTGGTCAGAGGCCCCCGGCCCGGATGGAGTTCAGGTGTGGGCCGGGGTCTGGGGGCGGGGACTCTGGACCGCGGGGAGGCGACGGCCGCGCAGCAGCGGGCTGCCCCGGCTCCGCAGCCACTGCCGGTACGTGGGGCTCGCCCACGCCGCGTCGACGTAGGACTGTTCCAGCTCCTCATGGAGCGCTTCGATGTCCGCCGCCGCGGCCGACGGCCGGGAGACCAGCAGCAGACGGACCGCCAGCGGGTCGTCCACGAGCGGCAGTATGGCCATCCCCTGCCGCGCTCGCGACGTCGGCTGGCATGGGCTCACCGTCTCGCCCGACGCCACCAGATCCGCGGCCGTCGTAATGTCCCTGACCGTGACGAAGCGCGGATCGCACCCCGCCTCGCTGAACGCCCGCCGCAGCGCGGCGAATTCGTCGTCCGCCGCCGGATCGACGATCCACCGGTCGGCGGCGAGGTCGGAGAGCCGTACGGACGCCCGGCCCGCCCGGGGATGCGCTGCGGACACCGCGACGAACTGCGGCTCGCGGTCGACGACGACCCGCTGTTCGAGCCCGGCGGGCACCCGCAGCGGGAAGTTCTCCGGCTCGTGCACGAAGGCCACGTCGAGCTGGTTCGTGGCGAGCATCTCCAGCAGCGCGTTCGACGACACGTCGATGTGAATCGTGGTGTCCGTGGCGGGGAGGCGGGCGCGGATCCTGCGGATCCAGCCGGCCACCGCCCGGCTCCCGGTGGATCCGATGCGCAGGCGCGCTCCCCCGGCGTCAACGGCCGCGTCCTGGGCGGCGCTCATCAGCGCGCTCATCTCGGCCACGATCGGCCGGGCCCGGGACAGCACCGAGCGCCCGAGCGGCGTCGGCCTGCTCCCGGTACGCCCACGCGTGAACAGCGCACCGCCGATGGCCTTTTCGATACGGCGGAGCTGAGTCGTCAGGGAGGGCTGGGTCATCCCCAGCTGCACCGCGGCCTTGCGCACGCTGCCGGCGTCGGCGATCGCACACAGCGCACGAAGGTGCCTCACATCGAGCTCCACGACGGGAGAATAACGGCGTATCAGCTCCGGCCACCAGACCCATAAAGGCCGTGAAACCCGAAATCATCGCCCTCATTTGGAGATTGAGCCATCTTCCGTATGTTCCATGGAATGGCCGATTCGCCAGGAAATGCGGGGCGATTGGCCGACGCTATCGGGAGTTGGCATCATCCGCGCGACCGGAAACGCCCCGAGACTCTGCCTTACCCAGATGTTCTCCGGACGGTCCCCGGTCGCTCACCCAGGCGACTTGGCGGGATTTCTCCGGAAATTGATTGGAGACCCCCCATGAATCGCTCCAAGATACTCGGGTCGGCGGCGCTGGGCCTCGGCCTGCTCGCCTCGCTGGCCGTGGTGCCGGCCTCAGCGGCCGGATCCGCCGCCACCGGCGCCGCCGACTCCGCCAACTCCTCAGGCCCCGCCGGATACTCGGCACACACCGCCACCATCGCCGCCTACAGCGGCTCTGCCGCCGACGAGGCCGGCACGCGGGCCTTCTTCGAGGCCGTGATGAAGTCGGCGAAGGCCAAGCAGAAGGCGACGGGCAGCGCGGCGGTGACCGTGACCTACGACGCCGGCGCGGCCCCCACGTTCGCCGCCGAGATATCGAGCAGCGCCTCGATCTGGAATTCCTCGGTGAGCAACGTCCGGCTGCAGGAGGGAAGCAACGCCGACTTCACATACCGCGAGGGCGATGACCCCCGCGGCTCGTACGCCAGCACCGACGGCCACGGGCACGGCTACATCTTCCTCGACTACCAGCAGAACCAGGAGTACAACTCCACCCGCGTCGCTGCGCACGAGACCGGCCATGTGCTGGGCCTGCCCGACCACTACGAGGGTCCGTGCAGCGAGCTGATGTCCGGCGGCGGCCCCGGGCCGTCCTGCACGAACGCCAACCCGGACGCGAACGAGTCCGCCCGGGTCGACGAGCTGTGGGCCAACGGCTTCAAGGGCCTGCACAAGTCGGAGTTGGCGACGGTCCGCTGACCGACCGCGTACGGCGTCACGCCACGACGTACGGACCCATACGCGGCAACCGCCCCGCCCCCACAGGGGCGGTTGCCGTCCCGGACACGTCGGAGGTCCGGGACGCTACGCCCAGAGCTGGCCCTGGAGGGCCTCGACCGCGGCCTCCGTGGACTCGGCGGTGTAGATGCCCGTCGACAGGTACTTCCAGCCGCCGTCGGCGACCACGAAGACGATGTCCGCGGTCTCGCCCGCCCTGACCGCCTTGCGGCCCACGCCGAGCGCCGCGTGCAGCGCCGCGCCCGTGGAGACGCCCGCGAAGATCCCCTCCTGCTGCAGGAGTTCGCGGGTACAGCGCACCGCGTCCTCCGAGCCGACCGAGAAGCGGGTCGTGAGCACGGACTCGTCGTAGAGCTCGGGCACGAACCCCTCGTCGAGGTTCCGCAGCCCGTAGACGAGGTCGTCGTAGCGCGGCTCGGCGGCGACGATCCTGATGTCCGGCTTGTGCTCCCGCAGGAAGCGGCCGACGCCCATCAGCGTCCCGGTCGTGCCCAGGCCCGCGACGAAGTGGGTGATGGAGGGCAGGTCCTCGAGAATCTCGGGACCGGTCGTCGCGTAGTGCGCGCCCGCGTTGTCCGGGTTGCCGTACTGGTAGAGCATCACCCAGTCCGGGTGCTCGGCCGCCAGCTCCTTGGCGACCCGTACGGCCGTGTTGGAGCCCCCGGCCGCCGGCGAGGAGATGATCTCGGCGCCCCACATGGCGAGCAGCTGCCGCCGCTCCTCCGAGGTGTTCTCGGGCATGACGCACACGATGCGGTAGCCCTTGAGCTTGGCCGCCATCGCCAGCGAGATGCCCGTGTTGCCCGAGGTCGGCTCGAGGATGGTGCAGCCCGCGGTCAGCCGGCCGTCCTTCTCCGCCTGCTCGATCATGTGCAGGGCAGGGCGGTCCTTCACCGAGCCGGTGGGGTTGCGGTCCTCCAGCTTGGCCCAGATCCGGACGTCCGGGGACGGGGACAGCTTCGGCAGGCGGACCAGCGGAGTGTTGCCGACCGCCGCCAGCGGGGAGTCGTAGCGCATCAGCCGGCGCCCCCGGCGACGGCCGGAAGGATGGTGACGCTGTCGCCGTCGGCCAGCTTGGTCTTGATCCCGTCGAGGAAGCGGACGTCCTCGTCGTTGAGGTAGACGTTCACGAAGCGGCGCAGCTCGCCGCCGTCGACCAGGCGCTCGCGGATTCCGGCGTGCCGCGACTCGAGGTCGGTGAACAGCTCATCGATGGTGGCGCCGCTGCCCTCGACCGCCTTCTGGCCGTCGGTGTAGGTGCGGAGGATGGTCGGGATGCGGACCTCGATGGCCATGGGTGGGCTCCTGTCGGGATGAGGCTGAGGGCGCGCGGCGTCGTCCTGCGCCGGCGGCGGGAGAGGGATCGGGGGGTGCGGGTGGTGCCGGTGGTGCGGTGTGCCGCGGCGCGCGTGCTCAGGCCGTACGGCGCGTGGTGCGGCAAGCGGCGGGGCGCGGACAGATCGCGCTGGCGAGGCGGCACAGGTCGACGTGCAGCCGCGCCACGAGCAGCGTGCCCGGCGCCTTATCGCTCACGTCATCGACAACCATGGGCTCATCGTAACGATTCCCCCTCCGCGCTCCGGGAGACCGTCCCAGGATGCGGACGTTCTCCTGGACACCGGCGCCGGGGCGATCACCAGGGATGATCAGTACGCCGGGACGATCTTGACCTCTTCCTCCGTGACCTCGCCGTCCACGATCCGGAAGGAGCGGAACTGCACGGGGCCCTCGTCGTTGCCGCACTCGGCGGTGGAGACGAGGACGTAGTGGGCGCCCGGCTCGTTGGCGTAGCCGATGTCCGTACGGGACGGGTACGCCTCGGTGGCCGTGTGCGAGTGGTAGATCACCACCGGCTCCTCGTCCCGGTCGTCCATCTCGCGGTACAGCTTCAGCAGGTCCGTCGAGTCGAACTCGTAGAACGTGGGCGAGCGGGCCGCGTTGAGCATCGGGATGAAGCGCTCGGGGCGGTCGGTTCCGGCCGGGCCCGCGATGACGCCGCACGCCTCGTCAGGGTGGTCCACGCGCGCGTGCGCGACGATCCGGTCGTGCAGGTCCTGGGTGATGGTGAGCATGGAACGAGGATAAGAGAGGCGGCGCAGAGCGCCTCGGTTGAGGGTGGTGGTGGACGACGGGCGGGCAAAGGCGGCCTCCGGACATCGGTCCGGAGGCCGCCTGGTGAGACGCGCTGTGCTGTTACTTCGAGACGGTCTCCAGCTCCCGCTCCTCCACCGGAGCGGCGACCTGCGGGTTGCGGGTCTTCAGGATCGCCCAGCCGATGGCCAGGCAGAGCGCCCAGCCCGCGCCCACGTACAGGGACACCCGGGCGTCCTTGTCGTACGCGATCAGGCCGGTCACGAAGATCAGCGTGGCCAGCGCCACGTAGCTGAAGAGCGAACCGCCGGGCGCCGGGAAGGACGAGGCCTGCAGACGGCCCGCCCGCACGGCCCGCCGGTAGAGGATGTGACTGACGAGGATCATCATCCAGGTCCAGATACCGGCCGCGGTGGCCACCGAGGTGACGTACCCGAAGGCCTTCTCCGGGACGACGTAGTTGAGGACCACGCCGATGCCCATCAGGGCGACGGAGACGGTGATGCCGACCGCAGGGGTCTTACGGGCGTTGAGCTTGCCGAAGACCTTCGGGGCCTCGGCGTTGGAGGCCAGGTCGCGCAGCATCCGGCCGGTGGAGTACATGCCGGAGTTGCAGGACGACAGGGCCGCGGTGAGGACGACGAAGTTGATGATGCCCGCCGCGAGCGGGATGCCCATCTTCTCGAAGCCGTGCACGAACGGGCTCTGGCCCGCTGAGAACTCGGTCCACTTGATCACCGAGAGCAGGACGACCAGGGCGCCCACGTAGAAGACGATGATGCGCCAGGGCAGAGTGTTGATCGCCTTGGGGAGGGTCTTCTCGGGGTTCTCCGACTCGCCCGCGGTGACGCCGACGAGCTCCACGGCCAGGTAGGCGAACATGACGCCCTGGAGGGTCATCAGGCTCGAGCCGATGCCGTTCGGGAAGATGCCGTGGTGCGCCCAGAGGTTGCTGGCGGCGGCGGTCTCACCGGCGTCGGAGAAGCCGAGGGTGAGCACGCCGAGGCCGATCACGATCATGCCGATGATCGCGGTGACCTTGATCATCGAGAACCAGAACTCGACCTCGCCGAAGATCTTCACCGAGATCAGGTTGACGCCGAAGAGCACCACGAGGAAGACGAGGGCGCTGACCCACTGCGGGATCTCGGGGAACCAGAAGTTGATATAGATCGCAGCGGCCGTGAGTTCGGCCATGCCGGTCACGACCCACATCAGCCAGTACGTCCAGCCGGTCGCATAGCCGAAGAACGGGCCGAGGAACTCGCGGGCGTACTCCGCGAAGCTGCCGGACACGGGCCGGTAGAGGAGCAGCTCGCCGAGCGCTCGCATGATGAAGAAGATGACCACGCCCGCGAGGGCGTACATGAGAATGATGCTCGGGCCGGCCTTGGCGATGTTCGCACCGGCACCCATGAAGAGGCCGACGCCGATGGCGCCGCCGATGGCGATCATCTGGACCTGGCGGCTGCCCAGCCCCCGCTGATAGCCCTCTTCAGGAGTGTTGCCCGCGGCCCCGTTGCCGTCGTCGTTGTGCTTCGCGACCTGCGCTGAGGTCATGCTGCTGCGCCTTTCTCCACGCCCGACCGGCCCTTATGGCGCGGATCGGGTCCCGACCCCCCGGAAATGGATGGAGTTGCAAGCCGGCGGTCGGCCGGCTCAGCACTCTGCCGGGACATGGGTGGCGTCCCGGCAGGCGTCGTGAAGGTCTATCACGAGCCGGGGGGCGGTCCGAGGAGGCGCCCGTGGCGCGAATCACAAGAAGAAGCGGACATACGACGCAACCGTCCCCAAGCATGGCGGGATCGGTTGCACGATCGTTATCCGGATCTGAGTGTCCGCTGAGCGAACACAAATCGGACGATCTTCGTCAGTCCGCATCAGCCCCCATCGGCCGGGCATCCGGCGGGACTTGGGCGGATGAGCGCCGCGTCAGGTGCGGCGCCAGGTGCGGCGTCAGGGCGTGAGGGTCTCGACGAGCGACTCCTGGAGCCCGCCGAGCCAGAGGTACGCCATCACCATCGGCTTGCGCGGATCGGAGTCCGGCAGCCGGTAGAGCTCGTCGCCGTCCTCTTCGTCCGTCACTTCGAGGCGGGTGCCGATGGCCAGCCGCAGGTCGTTGAGCGCGCCCAGCCATCGGTGGGACTCCTCAGGGCCCAGCTTGAGCACCGCGCCGCCGTTGCCCGCCACCGTGAGGGCGTCCAGCGAGCGGATGACGGCGAGGGCGTCGTCGCGCTTGCGCGCCCGCAGATCGTTCTCGGTGTAGCGGCGGAACTCGGCCGAGAAGGCGCGCGCTTCGTCGTCGTCCGGCTTCGCCTCGGGGCCGCCGTACGCGTCCGGGAAGAGCCGGGCCAGAACGGGGTCGGCGGGGGGCTCGCTGGGCCCCTCCGCGAAGAGCTCGGCCAGCGGGTCCTGGCCCTCGACGGGCTGGTCCCCGGGGCCGACCAGCTCCAGCAGCTGCACGGCGAGACTGCGCAGGATGGCGATCTCGACCTCGTCGAGCGCCACGGCAGCCCCGCCGCCGGGAATGGCTTCGAACTGTCCTGCCATCAGCGGTCCTGCTGCAGAGTCGCCCACAGCCCGTAGCCGTGCATGGCCTGCACGTCGCGCTCCATCTCCTCGCGGGTGCCCTGCGAGACGACGGCGCGGCCTTTGTGGTGTACGTCGAGCATCAGCTTGTGGGCCTTGTCCTTGGGGTAGCCGAAGTAGGCCTGGAAGACATACGTCACGTAGCTCATGAGGTTGACCGGGTCGTTGTGCACCAGCGTGACCCAGGGGACGTCGGGTTCGGGCACCGCGGAGGGTGCTTCGCTCGACTCGGGGCGCTCGATCTCGACGGGTGCGACACTCACGCGTTCCATGCTGCCACCCGGGGTGGTGCATCGCACAAACCGGTCCCACGCGTCAGGACCGGGAAATCGGGGCCCGGAGCGGTTCGCGAGCGGTTCGCGAGCGGTTCGCGAGCGGTCCGGGAGCGGTCCGGGAGCCCGGCTCGAGGGAAATCGTCAAAGTGACGAGTAATGGGGGTACGATCCTGCCATGAACACAGCGGACCTGCGCCTGCCCGTGGACGTGCCGTCGACCGCCCTCTTCACCGACCACTACGAGCTGACGATGCTGCAAGCGGCACTCGGGGCCGGCACGGCGGGGCGCCGGTCGGTCTTCGAGGTCTTCACCCGCCAGCTGCCCGCGGGCCGCCGCTACGGCGTCGTGGCGGGCACCGGCCGGGTCCTCGACGCCGTCGAGAACTTCCGCTTCGACGAGGGCGTCCTCGGCTTCCTGCGCAGCCACCGGGTGGTCGACGAGCCGACGCTCGAATGGCTCGCGGGCTACCGCTTCAGCGGCGACATCTGGGGCTACCCCGAGGGCGAGGTGTACTTCCCCGGCTCCCCGGTCCTGCGGGTCGAGGGCACCTTCGCCGAGGCCGTGCTGCTGGAGACGGTGATCCTCTCGATCCTCAACCACGACTCGGCGGTCGCCGCGGCGGCCTCCCGCATGGCGGTGGCGGCCGGGTCGCGGCCGCTGATCGAGATGGGCGCGCGCCGCACGCACGAGCTGGCGGCGGTGGCCGCCTCGCGCGCGGCGTACGTCGGGGGCTTCACCTCGACCTCCGACCTCGCGGCCGGCTTCCGCTACGGCATCCCGACCGTGGGCACCAGCGCCCACGCCTTCACGCTGCTGCACGACAGCGAGCGGGACGCCTTCACCGCACAGGTCGATTCGCTCGGCCGGGGGACGACGCTGCTGGTCGACACGTATGACGTGGCGGAGGCGGTGCGGATGGCGGTGGAGATCGCCGGGCCCGAGCTGGGGGCCGTACGGATCGACTCCGGCGACCTGCTGCTGGTCGCGCACCGGGTGCGGCAGCAGCTGGACGACCTCGGCGCGAAGAACACGAAGATCGTGGTGACCAGCGACCTGGACGAGTACGCGATCGCGTCGCTGGCCGCGGCCCCGGTGGACGCGTACGGGGTGGGCACCCAGCTGGTGACCGGCAGCGGCCACCCGACCTGCTCGATGGTCTACAAGCTGGTCGCCAGGGCCGAGTCCGACGCCCCGGGGTCGCCGCTGGTGCCGGTGGCGAAGAAGGCGCTGGGCGGGAAGACGTCGATCGGCGGTCGCAAGTGGGCCGCGCGGCGGCGGGACGAGGACGGGGTGGCCGAGGCGGAGGTCGTCGGCACGGGCGAGCTCCCGCCGGAGCTCGCCGGCCACGAGCTGCTGGTGGAGCTCGTCAGGGGCGGCGAGATCACCGGCCGCGAGCCGCTGGACGCGGCGCGGGACCGGCATGTGGCGGCGCGCGGGAATCTGCCGCTGTCGGCGATGCAGCTGTCCCGCGGCGAGGCGGTCATCCTCACGGAATACGCCTAGCGGCGAGCAGCCATGACCACGAAGCGCGGCCCAGACCCCAACGCCCCGGCGAGCCCTCGCCGACGGACCGGCGGTCTCGCGACTACATCGCCCCCTTCCGGACCCAGAAGGCCCACGGCCAGTCCCGCGCGGCCGAACACCGCCGCTGCGCCGACAAGAAGAATCCGCCGCCACGGCCCCACCACGACGGCGGAGGCCGGCGGTCATGCCACCACCGCAACCCGCCCGCCCGGCCTCCGGCTCCATCGCCCCGGCGCGGAGGCGGGACCGGCGCGGGCCCGGTGCGGGGGCCGAGGGCTGGGCCGGGCGGAACCGAGCACGGGCCCGGAGGCGGGGCTAGTTGGGGATTCGGAGGTCCCCTCCCAACCCGGCGTTCGAGTCTCTACTCTCAGGAGACAAGGGCATCCCCAGCCCTGGGGCGGGGACGCCGCCCCACCCCCCGGCACAGGGATCCCCTCTCTCCCGCCATTCACCGCTCACCAGCCGAAAGGCATGCGCCATGCAACGGGCACTCATCGTCGCCGACGTGCAGAACGACTTCTGCGAGGGTGGCAGCCTCGCCGTCGCGGGCGGCGCGGACGTCGCCGCCGCGATCACCGACCTGGTCGCGGAGGCCCCCGCCGGTTACCGCCATGTCGTGGCGACACGCGACTTCCACATCGAGCCGGGCGACCACTTCTCGGACAATCCGGACTACGAGCACTCCTGGCCCCCACACTGCGTGGCCGGCACGGAAGGCAGCAGTTTCCACCCGAACTTCGCGCCCGCCGTCGCCTCCGGAGCGATCGACGCGGTCTTCTCCAAGGGGGAGTACTCGGCGGCGTACAGCGGTTTCGAGGGCAGGGACGAGCACGGCACGCTCCTCGCCGACTGGCTGCGGGCCCGCGGCGTGACCGAGGTCGACGTGGTCGGCATCGCGACCGACCACTGCGTACGGGCCACCGCGCTGGACGCCGTACGCGAGGGCTTCGCCACGCACGTCCTGCTCGACCTGACCGCGGGCGTGGCCGAGCACACCACGGAGCGCGCGATCGAGGCACTCAGCAAAGCGGGCGTGGAGCTCAGCGGCAAGCCGGTCGTCTGACCGCTGCGCGCTCAGCCGTAGCTCCGGGAGGCGCCCGGGGGCCTGAAGTCCGGCCTCCGGCCCCCGGCCTCCCCACGGTCGCGCGGATCGCCGTCGCCGGGTGCGGGCCGGGTGTGCCCACCCTCCCCCATAGCCTGGACGGCATGGGGGCACTCCCATCGCCCCGGCGGAACGAATGCCCACACGGGCCGACGGCTGCCGCGCCGTCCGTCGCCGGACCGACGCGGGCGGCTCCGCCCCAGGGGCCGGGGGACGATCACCCGGCACCGGCGCCCTGCGATCCGCCCCGGAGGGGTTACGTCGCGGCGGACCACTCCGCCAGGATGCCTTCCCAGCCTTCCCACGCCCACGTCCCCGCCGGGCCCGCCGCCCCCAGGTCCGCGACCGGCGCGGCCGCCGCCGGGCGCTGCGCCCGGTCCGGGGCCCGGCCGCCCTGGTCCTGGCCCTGGTCCTGGTCCTGGTCCTGCCTCTGGACCTGGGCCGGAGGCCGCAGGAGCGTGCGGATGGGATGCCAGGACTCGGTGTCGTCGTGCAGCGACGCCCGCCAGACGAGCCCGTCGGGGTGGTGCAGCACGGCAGTGATCTCGTCCGGCGTCGGCGGCTCCGCGTTGCCGCGCAGGTAGACCGCCCGCAGCCCCAGGTTCCTGAGCCTGGTCAGCGCCCGCGCCCGGTTCGCGGCGTGCACCAGCACCCGGACCCGTACGGCATCGCGGACGCCCTCACCCGGCGCCCTGTGGGGGCGGGGCAGCGACAGCGCGACGACCACGCTGCCGTCCGGAAGCTTGCTGAACCCTCCACCTGCCATACCCGCGGATCTCCCCCGTTGAGACGTTGTGTCAATAAGAAAGCTTGCCAGAGCATCTAAACGCGAACGGCCGCCGCCCGCTAGAGGGCGGCGGCCGAACCCACTCTGACCTGCAATAACGCTGATTACTTCACCGAAGGTCCAACCTGGACGATCATCAAGGACCCGTTCCGGGCCTCCTTGAGGATCTTGATGCGGGTGTTGGTGTCAGTAACCTTCACGCCCGCGGTCGGGTTCGACGCATACCAGTACGTGCCCTTGTGATCATCGAAGACCGGGACGCCCTTCTTCGACTTGATCTTCGCGGCCTTGCCGTCGTTGTGGAGCGTGATGCCGTCCGTACGGTAGCGGCTGAAGGGCGAGTCGTACGCCTGGATGCGGTTGCGCATCAGCGTGCCGTCCGCCCACCTCTCCGGCACCGCGTGCGCGTCGACCGGAAGGATCAGCCCCTCGCCCGGGTGGACACCCACGTTGTTGTCCGCCTGCGAGGTGTCCCACAGCCACACGGCCAGGCCGTTCTGGTACGGGTAGTGCTCCACCCAGTTGGGCCGGCCCGAGGCGAAACCGAAGTTGTACGGGCCGGTCTTGAGGGTCTTGTCGTACGACACGTACTGCCGGTTCTCCGCGATGTAGTACTGCGGGTAGTCCTGGGTGAAGGACTCGCCGATGCGCGAGAAGCCCTTCGCCGCCCAGCCGTTGTCGTCGCCCTCGGCGCCGTCCGTGAACAGCGGCTGCCCGTCCGCGGTCAGTGTGATCGCGTCGGCCGCGAAGCCCTTGCCGGAGGTCCCGCCGTCCGTCTGGTAGCGGAAGCGGAGATCGATCTTCTTGCCCGCGTAGGCGTCCAGCGGGTACGACAGCTTCTGGTACGCGCCCGAGGTCCCGGTCAGGGCCGGCTTGTCGCCGCCGTCCCGCGGGATCGGCTTGCCGTCCGCGGTGCCGTCCACCGGCGTCCAGTTGGCGCCGCCGTCCTCCGACACCTCGGCGTAGAGGTAGTCGTAGTTCTCCTCGATGTCCCACCAGCCCTGGAGGTCCAGCGAGGCCTTGGACTTGGCCGTGAGGTCGACGGGCCGGCCGAGGGTGTTCTTGAGGTCGTCGCCCATGTCGCTCCACCACTGCCTGGAGCCCTCCGCGGGCTTGGCGATCGTGGTGGTCTTCGCCTTCGCGGGCAGCTCGACGACGAGTGCCTGCTTCAGCTTCGTGTTGTACTCGGCGACGCCTAGCGCGTGCAGGGACTCCGTCGCGGCCTCGGCCTTGGCGTAGTTGAGCCAGTCGAGCTGCAGCTTGTCCCAGGCGGTCGTGTCGCCCGGCAGGTCACCGATCTCGCTCCCGCCGGTGCCGAGCCAGGATCCCGAGGACATCAACGACCAGAAGCCGACGGAGGATTCGCCCTTGCCCGTGGTGTCGTAGTGGTCGGGGAGGCCGAGGTCGTGCCCGTACTCGTGGGCGAAGACGCCGAGGCCTCCGTTCTCCGGCTGCATGGTGTAGTCGCCGACCCAGACGCCGGTGTCGCCGATCTGCGCGCCGCCCGCCTTGTTGTCCGCCGGGCCCGTCTCGCCCGCGTCGCTGCCGTACGCGTACCAGCGGTGCGCCCACAGCGCGCTCTCGCCCTGCACGCCGCCGCCCGCCGACTCGTCCTCGCCCGCGTGGACGATCTGGAAGTGGTCGATGTAGCCGTCGGACTCGTTGAAGTCGCCGTCGCCGTCGAAGTCGTAGCGGTCCAGGCGTCGTACTGCGCGAGCTGCGCCTTGATCTGCTCGGGGGTCTTCCCGGCGGCCTTCTGATCGGCGGCCCACTGATTGACGCCGTCGCGGACCGCGTCCCAGACGTTGGCGCAGTTGGTGTCGCCGCAGTAGTTCGAGCCGTAACGGGCCTCGTTCCACTCGACCTTGACCCAGTCGGAGACCTCGCCGTCGACCGAGTAGCGGCCCGAGGACTGCTTCTCGTAGTACTTCTTCAGCGACTCCTCGCCCTTGGCCTCGGAGAAGTACAGCTCCTCGAAGTGCTTGCGGTTGTAGTCCGCGCGCCAGGCCGTGCTGTTGTCGTTCGCACGGTCCGGCTCGGCTATCGCGTTGTGGGCCGGGCCGGGGTCGCCGCCGTACTTGACGACGGGCGGCTTCGGGCCCTCCGGGCCGTCCGGGTCGAAGGTGGTGGTGTCGTCGACCTGGTCGCCGAACTCCACGAGGATGGTGAAGATCTTGTCGGTCTTCTCCCGGCCCAGCTCGGCGTACTTGCCCTTGCCGAGCCTGACCACCTGGGAGGCGCCGCGCTTCTCGGCCTTGGCGTCTCCGGCCAGGACTCGCTGCAACGCCTCCTCGCGCCGGGCCGCCTGCCGCTCGCTGAACGGGCCTTCCAGGTCGTGCTCCGCGTGCTCGGCATGGCCCTTCCCGGGCGCCGGGTCGTGGCGCTCGACTGCGTCGGCGCCCGACCGGTCTTCCGCCTGCGCGGCGGCACCTGCGGTCAGTGCGGCCGCGCCGATCGCGGCGACCGCTGTCACCAGGGCTGCGGATCTGACCGCCCGCCGCCCTCTCGTCGCGTTCTTCACTTGTGTGGTCCTCCCCGATTGCTGCGTGGTCAGGGGGCATTGGACCGGAGACGGGGAGGAAAAGACAGATCTTGACTTGAACACGCCAGGCGAGTACGTTACTCGGTTCACGCGGTCCGGAATCCGAACGGCACCCGGACACGTATGGCGCGGTCGAACGGGCGCGCCTGTCTCGGCAGTTGGAATGCCGCATGACTCCGTGCGCCCCCTGTGCAACGGTGCCGTGTGTTAGGTCACGCTTACCGCTGATTCGCCTCGGGCAGACAGCACTCAAACCCCCAAATCAGTCCCGAGGACGGAACCCCCGCCATGCCGCGTCCGACTGCCGCCCAGTTCGCCTACGGTTCGGTCACCGTCGTCTTCTCGACCCTGGCCATGCTCCTGCTCTCCCAGACCCGTTCGGGTATCGGAGTGGCGGTCATCGCCTTCGCCGGACTGGCCCTCGGGCTCCTGGTCTCCGCGACGGTGCCCGTGCCGCGAACGGACCGCCAGGCGCAGCCGGCCGCGCCCGCCGAGGAGCGGCTCGACGCAGTGGTGCCGGGGCCGAGGGCGCGTGCGATATCCGAGCCGCGCGTCGAGGAGCACTCGGTCCACTCCTGATCCTTCAGGCCCGTCGGCTAACGGGTCTCCACGACAACGGTCTTCGCCGCCTTGTCGTGGAGACACTGGTGGTACGGCTTGTCCCAGGTGCACCACAACACGTTGACCAGCCAGAAGATGAAGCCGCAGCACGGCACGATCTCGGGCAGCGAGTAGACGCAGGCGCGGATCCATCCCGGCTGCCCTTTCGGGACACCGCCGTTCTCGAGCAGGGCGACGCGGATGTTCATCAGCCGCTTGCCGACGGTCTGGCCGGAGTGGGTCAGCATCAGCCCCTCGTAGAGGAGATACGCGAGCAGCACCACACCCTGGACGGCCGCGGACTTGCCGCTGTCATCGGCGTCGGTGGGGTCGTAGCCGCCGACAATCCCGTACATGATCGCGCCGACCGGGATGCTGATGAGCAGGCCGTCGATGATGCGGGCGAGCAGGCGCTTGCCTCGGTTGGCGAGCGGCGGCATACCGGCGAGCGGCTCGGCGCCGTACGGGGCACCGCCGAACGGTTCGCCCGCGGGGGGCCAGCCGCCGGGCGGGGGCGGGCCGCCGAACGGACCACCGCCGGGAGGGGGCGGCGGTGGCTCGCCGCCGGGTGGGGGTTGCGGCGGTTCGCCGCCCGGCGGCGGGGTGCCGTCATACGGTGAGCCACCTCCGCCGCCACCCTCAGGACTGTCCGGCGGGCGCTTCCGCAGCGGGTCATCGTCCGGCGGCCCGCCGGACCCCGGTGGCGGCTGATCGGTGCTCATGCGCACCAGTCGACCCCCGCGGTGCGGGGGCCGCAGCCCGGCACGAGCCGTTCGGGGGACCGGCCGGGCCCGGGTACGGCAGCGCCGCCATCCCCGCTATCCGCTCGCCGCGCTCCCGCCGGTCCCGGCCACGAAGGTGCGGGCCGCCTTGTCGTGCCAGCACTGGCGCCACGGCCGGTCGAACAGGCACCACAGGACATTGAGGACGCCGATGAGCAGGACGCCGAGGACGCTGTAGAGCAGCCAGCGGCGGAGGGCGGCGCCGAAGCCTGCGGTGTCGTGGGACTCGATGTCCAGCACCTTCACCTGGCACAGGCGCTTGCCCAGCGTCCGGCCCCACTTGGCGGTGGGCAGCGCCTCGTACAGCACCCCGCCCACGAGCAGTACGCCGAGGACGATGCCCAGATAGGCGGCCGTCGTGCTGTCGAGCAGCCAGACGGTGACGGTCTCACCACTCAGCTTCGCCTGCTCGATCTTGTCGTTGACGTGGTCAACCGCCTTCGTCCAGAGCGGGACGGCCGCTGCCCCGACGGCGCCGCCGAGGAGGGCGGTGTCGATCAGCCGGGCCGCGAACCGGCGGCCGAGCGAGGCGGGGCGTGCGGCCGCCTGCGCCTGGGCGGCCTGCAGGAACGGGTCGTCGGCCGGGGGCCGCCAGGGCACGACGGGCTCGGGGGCGGCGGCCCGGCCCTCGGACCGCGGGAGTTGGTGCGCCTGCTGCGCCCAGGACGGCTGCCCGCCGCCGGGGCCCGGCGTGACGGGGGCGGGGATGGGGGCCGGGGGTTGCGGGGTCGGCGGCTGCGGGGACTGCGCTTGAGGGGGCTGCGGAGCGGCAGGTCCCGGTTGCGGGGGGATGGCGGCGGGGCCGGAGGCACCCGGCCGTACGGCGCGGATGGCCATCGTGCCGTCGGCGCGGCTGCCGGAGCCGGAGCCCGCCCCCACGGAACCGCTTCCGGCGGCGCGGATGGTCATGGTCCCGTCCCGGCCCGGCCCGGACTCGCCGTCCCGCGCGGCGGGTACGGACCGCTCTCCTTCGTCGGCCCCGGGCCGTACGGCACGGATCGCCATCGTGCCGTCGGCCGCGCCGGGGGACTTGGAACCCGGGGACGTGGCGCCGGACGACGGCGCGGCACCGGGGTCGTCGCCCCGGTCGTTCCGGAGCGTGAGCGTACCGTCCCGGCGGCCGCCGCTTCCACGGCCGGCGCCACTCCCACGGCCGGGATCGCGGTCGCTCCCGCGGTCGCGGCCGGGATCGCGGTCGGCTGAGGATCCCCCAGCGCCGAGGTCCACGGTTCCGGGCGATCCGCCGCCCTCGCCGGGTCCCCTGCCGATGGAGGCAGCCGCCCCGGCCGCCCCGGAGCCCTCGGATGCGCGCGGGTCGGCGGCGCCGCCCGCTCGTGCGGACCGGCCGCTGTCACCCGCGGCCCAGTCCGTCGCACCGGAGGCGCTGGACGCACCCGCCGGGCCCGCGTCCGCCGGGTCGTTGCCCCAGGACACGCGGCGGTCCTGGCCGCTGCCGAAGCCGGACTGGCGGGAGGCGTCCGCGCCCCAGGCGGAGGCGGGCTCGGGGCGGGAGCCGTGCAGGCGGCTGGGGTCGCTCCAGTCGATCCCGGCAGCGGGGCGTACGTCCATCTCGCCACGCGGCCGCAGTTCCGGCAGCGCGGTGCCGGACCCGGCGCGCGGTCCCGCGCCCGCGTCCGTACCCGCGCTCGCGTCCCTACCGGAGTCGCCCCGCTCCGCCGCCTCGTCGTCCGCTTCCGCTTCGTCGAGGAACATCGGCCCGGTCTCCTCCCGCCGCGGCGCGGGACCGGCGGGAGAAGGGGCGGCCGAGGAGGCGGCCGCGGCGCCCGGCGGCGGGCCCGGCATGTCCTCGCCGTCCTGCGGCGCGGGGCGGCTGGTGCCCGGCACCCACGCGGCGCCGTTCCAGTACCGGATGTAGCCGGGGATGGACGGGTCGGGGTAGAAGCCTGGGGCGGGGCTGCCGTCGGCGGATCCTGAGGTAGGGGCGCTCATTGAACCGTGTCCCGTCGTATCTGCTCTGCTCTGCTCTGCCGTGCTGTGCGGTTGGGCATGAGCAGTCTGCCGCACGCACGCGGTGTGGTGTACCGCACTCCGCCGCCGCGCGCGTGCATGCGTACGCGGGCCGGGGCGCACTGTCCACACATACCAGACGCCGGACGGGACCCGAATCAGTCTTGCCGTTCGGACCACTTTCGCGTGCCCGCTCGAAAGAATCTGGGAGAGGGCGCCCCTGCCGGAGGGCCGGACGGCCGGACAACTGCCCGGAGTTCCGTCCCGGGGCGCTCCCCCTGCGCCCAACTCCGGTTCGGCCCAGCAGAGTTCGGCAACTCTTCGGAGCCGGGGCGACTTCCCGCTGCCGCGCGGGCGATGAGTTTTCCCCGGCCCGCCGGTCTCCTCTGATGATGACCACGACTGGAGGCCGGCCTTGGCCGATCCCGACGACAAGCCCGACGAGCGCGGCGAGCCCCACGAGCGCGGCACGTACGACGAGCACGGCGAACCGGACGAGCCCACCGCCCGTACGATCGTCCTCGCCCTCCGCGGTCCGATCACGCCCGCCCACGTGCCCTGGCTGTGCGAGCGCCTGCGGGTGCTGCTGCAGAGCAGCGACGCCGAGCTGGTGACCCTGGATGTGGGCGCGCTCGCCGAACCGGATGTGGTCACCCTCGAGGCACTGGCGCGGCTGCAGTTGACCGCGCGGCGCCTTGGCCGCCGGCTCCGGCTCCGCCACGCCGGTGACGGCCTGCGGGTCCTGCTGGCCTCCGCGGGCCTCGACGAGGCCCTGCCGCTGTGCCCCGGCAGTCCCGCCTCACGTCCCGCGTTACGACGTCCCGGGCTGCGCCTCGAGCCGGGCGGGCAGGCCGAACAGCGGGAACAGCCGGGCGGTGTCCAGGAATGAGTTCCACCCGGTGATCCGGCCGTCCGACACCTCGATGACCTGGAGCGCCCACGGCTCGTGGCCGCCCTCGACGGGGTCGGGGCGGTACTGCCCGAAGGCCGGGGAGCCGTTCGCCGTGACCGGGACCAGGCGCGACCCGCGGCAGCCGATGCCGGGCCCGACCAGCCACGCGCGGATGTCGGCGGGCCCGCGCAGCCACAGCTCGAAGGGGGGCATGGACAGCGTCGCGTCCTCGTGCAGCAGCGAGGTGAGCGAGTCGAGGTCGTAGCGCTCGAAGGCGTCGACGTAGCGCGCCAGCAGCGCGCGCTGCTCCTCGTCCATCGGCCGGGCCGGGTCGGTGTCCGCGATATCGCTCGAGGCGATCGTCGCGCGCGCCCGCTGCAGCGCGCTGTTGACCGACGCGACCGTGGTGTCCAGCAGCTCCGCGACCTCGCTCGCCTTCCAGGCCAGCACCTCGCGCAGGATCAGTACGGCCCGCTGCCGGGGCGCGAGGTGCTGCAGCGCGGCGACGAACGCGAGCCGCACCGACTCCCGCGCCACGGCGACCTCGGCCGGGTCGCCGTCCGTCGGCAGCACGCGGCCGTCCGGAACCGGCTCGACCCAGGTGACCTCCGGCAGCGCCGGGCCCAGCGGGGATGCGGCGGTCGACGGGGAGGAGAGGTCCATCGGGCGGGTACGGCGCTCCTTGCCGCCCAGCATGTCGAGGCACACGTTGGTCGCGATGCGGTAGAGCCAGGAACGGAGCGCCGAGCGGCCCTCGAAGCGGTCGTAGGCCTTCCAGGCCCGGACCATCGTCTCCTGCACCGCGTCCTCGGCGTCGAAGGCCGATCCGAGCATCCGGTAGCAGTAGCCGGTCAGCTCCCTCCGGTGCTGCTCGAGGCGGAGCTCGACCTCGTCGGGGCCGCGCGTCGCCGCGCTCACCCCGGCGCCATCCGTTGGTACGACACCACTCATCGAGCGCCCCTGTCGACCTCCGGCCGTGTCCCCGGCTGGGGCGGCACAGCCTCTTCAACCGCCTCTCCGGGCACCCTATCGAGACGAAGTGCCCGTCTCCACCGCTTGTGGTGAACGCCCGCAATCGCATGGCCGCGGGGCGGCGTCCCCAAGAAATCTGAACACTTTCCCAGGAAGTCGCGTAAGGAATTTAGGGGCGTCGCCTCTCCCCGTGTGCGGGCCCGTGCGGGATCGCCGCACCACGGAAAGGACGACGTTCATGCACATCCTGGAGCTCGATCTGGATCTCATGCTGGTGCTGTCGCACGAGCGGGCCGTCCCCATCCCGGCCCGCCTCGCCTACCGCAGAGACGACCCGTACGCGGTGCAGATCACCTTCCACGTCGGCTCCGACTCGCCCGTCCGCTGGACGTTCGCGCGAGAGCTGCTGATCGAAGGCGTCTTCCGGCCGTGCGGGGAAGGGGACGTACGGGTCCGGCCGACGAAGGTCGACGGGCGCAGCGCCGTCAGCATGGCGCTGTCCTCGCCGGGCGGGAGCGCGCTGATCGAGGCCCCGGCCGCGGCCCTGTCGGCCTGGCTGGAGCTGACGGTGCGGGCGGTCGCGCCCGGCTCCGAGCACGAGTGGCTGGACGTCGACGACGCGCTCGCCGCGCTGCTGGCCCCTGCCCTGCCCGACGACCAGCTGCGGGACGGCAGCCCGGAGGACGCCTAGAACGGGTGGAGGACGGCACGGACCCGGAGGTCTAGAAGATCTTGCCTGGGTTCAGCAGGTTCAGCGGGTCGAAGGTCTGCTTGATGCCGCGCTGCAACTCGAGTCCCACGGGACCCAGCTCCCGCGCCAGCCACTCCTTCTTCAGCACGCCCACCCCGTGCTCCCCGGTGATCGTGCCGCCCAGCTCAAGACCCAGCGCCATGATCTCGTCGAAGGACTCGCGGGCCCGCCGCGACTCGTCGGGGTCGGCGGAATCGAAGCAGACGACCGGGTGGGTGTTGCCATCGCCGGCATGGGCGCAGACGCCGACGGTCAGGCCGTACTTCTCGCCGATGGCCGCCGTGCCCTCGAGCATGGCGGCCAGCTTCGAGCGCGGGACGCAGACGTCGTCGATCATCGTGGCGGACCTGACCTGCTCCAGCGCGGTGAGGGACAGCCGCCGGGCCTTCAGGAGCAGTTCGGACTCGGCCGCGTCCTCGGCCGGGACGACCTCGGTGGCACCGGCCGCCGCACACAGCTCGCCGACGGCCGCGAGGTCCGCCGACGGGTCCGGGGTGTCGAAGGCGGCGAGCAGCAGCGCCTCGGTGGACTCCGGCAGGCCCATGTTGGCCATCTTGTTGACCGCGCGGAGCGTGGTGCGGTCCATGAGCTCGAGCAGCGAGGGGGCGTGGCCGCGGGCCATGATCTCGCAGACGGCCTGGCACGCCGAGGCCGTGGACGGGAACTCGGCGGCGAGGACGATTTGTTGCGGCGGCGCGGGCTTGAGCGCGAGGACGGCCCGTACGACGATGCCGAGGCTGCCCTCGGAGCCGACGAAGAGGCGGGTCAGGTCGTATCCGGCGACGCCCTTGGCGGTGCGGCGTCCGGTGGTCAGCAGCCGCCCGTCGGCGAGGACGACGTCGAGCCCGAGCACGTATTCGGCGGTGACCCCGTACTTCACGCAGCACAGACCGCCGGAGGCCGTGCCGATGTTGCCGCCGATGGTGCACTGTTCCCAGCTGCTGGGGTCCGGCGGGTAGTAGAGCCCGTGCTCGGCGACGGCGCGGGAGAGGACGGCGTTGACGACGCCCGGCTCGACGACGGCGATCCGGTCGACCGGGCTGATCTCCAGGATCCGGTCCATCTTGACGAGCGAGAGCACGATGCAGCCGTCGGAGGCGTTGGCACCGCCGGACAGGCCGGTGCGCGCGCCCTGCGGCACGACCGGGACGCGGAGTTCGGTGGCGGTGCGCATCACGTGCTGCACCTGCTCGACGGTGCGCGGGAGGACGACGGCGGCAGGGGCGCCCGCTTCGCAGAAGCTCGCCATGTCATTGGCGTAGGAGCCCGTGATGTCGGGGTCGGTCAGCACGGCCTCGTCCGGAAGCCCGTCGCGCAGTCGCTCGATGAGGTCAGCCATGGTTCAAGACTCGCATCGGGCGGTCCGCCTGGGAAGATCAACGACTGGTCGCGGTCGGCCTCGGGTCGGCGTCTCAGTCGACGTCGGGTCGGCGTCAGTGCGACTCCAGGTAGTAGAGGGAGTACGTCCGGCCACCGACAGGTCCCGAGGCGAAACCCATGCACAGCCGGGGCCCCTGCCCTTCGTTCCGCAGCACCGCGAGGCCCTCGGGCTCGCGCGAGGCCAGGGCGTACGCGGTGCGGGACGGCTGTTCCTGCACCACCGCTCCGGTGCGCAGGTCGATGCAGTACAGCCGGGTGTCGCCGGTGCTCGGTGACGGGCTGTCGGGGTCGTGGGAGTGGCCGAGCATCTGGTACGCGTAGCCGCCGTGCAGCGTCATGCCCTGGAACGGCAGACCGAGCTCGGTGCCCGGCTGCTCGAAGTCGGCCAGCGGGCCGAAGTCGCCCGCGGCGAAGGCGTCCAGGTCGTAGAGCGCGTACCGGCGGCTGCCCGCAATGCCGTAGCGCAGCAGGACGCGGCGGCCGGCCTGGTCGATCGCCGCCGCGTTGTTCGTGGTGCCGGGGCGCGGGCGGTACGTGGTGACGCCGGGGTCGCCGGCGCTCAGCACGGTGCCCGCGGCGTACCGGAAGCGGCCGATGGCCCTGCCGTACCCGGAGGCGGGGTTGGCGTCGGTCTCGGCCCACAGCGCGATGCCGCCGTCCGCCGTCTCCTCGGCACCCATGGCGGTCCCGTGCCCGAAGCCCTTCAGGTACATGCGGTCCAGGACGGCGCCGTCCCAGGAAAGCCGGTTCAGACACAGGTCACCGGCGAGCGACCGCTCGGCGTGGGTGTACGCGCGGGGCTCGCCGAGGAGCCGGACGCCGCCGGAGATCACCTGGACCGCGTAGATCTGGCGGCGGCGCTCGTCGAAGGCGAACGACTGCATGACGGTGGTGTGGTGGAGCGGTTTGTCCTGGATCCAGCGGGTGCCCTGGGCGCTCAGATCGAAGGGCGTGTCCGCGGCGTACGTCCGGGGAGACGTGTTCGTCTGGTGGGCCGCGGATCTGCGGGGCGCCGTGGATGTCCGGGGGGTCGCAGATGTCCGGGGGGCCGCGGATGCTCGTGTGGCTGCGAAGGCGGCTGCCGCCGCCGCACCGGCCAGCCCGAGAACCGACCTGCGGCTCGGCCCCGCCCCCGGCGAGCCTGCTGAATCTCCGAGATCTCCGAGTCGTCGCATCAGAGCACTATCCGAGGCAGGTTCGCGCGGGCCGGGAACCGGCGTCGGGAGCCGCGGTGAAGTTCATCCGTACGGGCTGTCCAGGGCCGCCGAGCGCAGGGCGAGCACCTCGTGCCGGATCCGGTCGGCGAGCGGGCGGCCGAGGGGCGCGTGCGCCTCGTCGGTGAGGACGGCCACGGCGGTGGTGGTGCCGTAAGTGGTCAGCGACAGGGCGAGCGGATGCCCCGGGCTGAGGGCGGGCACCAGCGCCATCCTGGTCGCTGTCGCGGGGCCCAGGGCCAGGGCGCCGAGGCCGCCCGCGCCGCCGGTACGGACGTTGGTGCACAGCAGCGAGGAGTAGCGCGGCGAGTCGGCGTAGCGGGCGAGCGCGTCGCGCAGCGCGCTGCGCCGGGGCGGGGTCCTGCTCACCAGCAGGGCCTGGGCGTCCGCGAGGCGGCGGTACGCGGCCCGGCGGGCGGAGCGTTCCACGGCGGTGAGCCGGTCGGGGCCGGATGCGGCGGCCGCTGTGGGGAGGGGGATGCGGATGGTCGCGTAGTGGTTGCCGAGGTACGCCTCGTCACGGGGGGAGCGGAGGTCGACCGGAACCATGGCACAGACGCCGGGCAGGCCCGGGCGGGCGCCGAGCGTGCCGGTGGCGCGCAGCGCGGCGGCCGCGGCGGCGAGGAAGACGGAGTTGGCGGAGGCCGGCTCGTCGCCGGGCAGGGCTCCGCGCGCCTGCCGCAGGGCGTGCACCGGCAGTTCGCTCCAGGCCAGGGCGCGGCCCTCGTCCACGCGCGCGTGGAAGGGCAGCCGCCGTCCGGCGGGCAACAGCCCGGCGGCGGCCCTGAGTTGGGCGGACCTGGGGGCGGAGGGGAGGTCGAGGGGTTCGGGGAGATGCGCGGCGGCCGGGGGCAGGGGGTAGGACCCCGGGCCGTCGAGGAGGGTACGGAGGAGGGTGATCAGGGACCTGCCGTCGAGGAGGGCGTGGTGGGCGCGCAGCAGCAGCGCGAAGCCGGAGCCCTCTTCGGCGGGGAGCAGATGGAGCCTCCAGGGCGGCAGGCCGCTCGCGGAGCCGAGCGGCTCCGCGAGCAGCGCCGCCGCGCACGCCTCCACGCCCGCGTGCACCGGCCCCCGCGCCTGCGGCGCGGCAGCTTCCGAGGCGGCGGTGAAGGGCGCTTGGACGTGAAGACCCGGCTCCGCGTGCGGGCCGGCGACGACGTGGTGGTCGGGGTCCGGGTCCTGGGGGGCGAGGGTCCAGTGCGGCCAGGGTCCATCGACCGGGAGAGCGCGCAGCCGCGGCAGGCTGCACCAGCGCTCGCGTACCCGCTTCCGCAGCTCCGGGAGGAGGGGCGGGGGCCCGTCGAACCAGGCGAGCAGGCCGAAGGTCATGCAGATGGCGCCCTCGGTCTGATGCCGGTACAGCCAGGCGTCGACCGGCCCCATGGGCCGGGCCCCGCCCGATCCGGAATCGAGTCCCTCGCCCCGGCCGCCAGGCCCCGGAGACCCGCCGATCCCGTCTCCGGACCAACCCTCCGCGCCAAAACTCCCGTGGGCCGGGCCGAAACGGTCCTCGCTCCGGTCGACGGACTGCCCAGCGGGCCCAGGCCGCCCCGGGCCGGAGACCGGACCACGCGCGCCCGACGCGCCGACCGCGACCGCAGGGGACCCGACCGCGCCCCGGTCGGCCGCACCGGAGGCCGGATCGGGCCCGGTCGCGTCTGTCGGCGCCGTTGGCACAGACGCGCCCCGGTCTGCCGCGTCCCGGTCGGCCGGGCCAGCGTCCGGGGCGGGGTGCGCCGCTCCCATCGGCTCCTCGGGCCGTGCCAAGCCGTGCCGCGCCACGGGCCCAGCCGCACCCCGAGGCGCCGTCGGCACGGGCGCGTCCCGGTCTGCCGCGTCCCGGTCGGCCGCACCGGAGGCCGGATCGGGCCCAGTCGCGTCTCTCGGCGCCGTTGCCCCACGAGCGCCCCGGTCTGCCGCGACGCGCTCGGCCGGGCCAGTGGCCGCGGCGTGGGGCGCCGGCGTTGACCCCGCCGGGCCAGTGTCCGGGGCGGGGTGGGGCGCTGCCGTTGGCGGCGCGGCCTCGGCGTTGTCAGCCGAGCCAGGACGCGATCGCACGGGTCACCTGGCCGGAGCCGTCCTCGTGGGCGATGTGGGTGGCCAGTTCCTTGGCTCGGCGGCGGTAGGCCGAGCCCGGGGTGCCCGTTACCCGGCGCAGGGCGGCGGCCAGGCGTTCCGCGGAGAGCATCGCGTGCGGGAGGGCGCCGGGGCTCACGCCCAGGCGGACCAGGCGCGAGGCCCACCACGGCTGGTCGGTCAGCACCGGGACCGGGACCGCCGGCACCCCCGCCCGCAGCCCCGCACCCGTCGTGCCCGCCCCCGCGTGGTGCACGACCGCCGCCGTCCGCGGGAAGAGCCAGCTGTGCGGCAGTCTGCCGACCGTGAGCACCTCGTCGCCGGCCACCGAAAGACCGGCCCAGCCCGCCTGGACCACGCCCCGCAGCCCGGCCCTGCGCAGCGCCCGTACGGTGATGTCGCCGAGCTCCTCCGCGGGCCTCGGCATCATGCTGCCGAAGCCGACGAACACCGGGGCGGGACCGGCCTCGAGGAAGTCGGTGACCTCGGTGGGGGGCGTCCAGCTCGCGCATTGGTGGGGCCACCAGTAGCCGGTGACGTAAAGACCCGGCCGCCAGTCCTGCGGGCGCGGTACGACGGCGGGGCTGAAGCCGTGCCATACGGGCCACTGGGAGCCGCCGCGGCGCCTGCGCAGCTGCGCCGTGCCGCGGCGGGGCAGCCCGAGCCGGGCGTGCAGCCGCCGGTTCGCCGCGGCGTACAGGGCGTCGAATCCGGCGTTGACGGCCCGGCCCAGGGCCCGGTTGCCGCGGCTCTCGGGCCGCCAGCGCATCACGCAGGGCGGGAACTCGGTGGTGGGCTCCTCCGGCTGGAGGAAGACGCCCGCGCTCGGGATCCGGTGGTACTCGGCGACCACCGAGCCGATGGGCGCGGCGAGCGTGGACAGCAGGATCAGATCCGCCTTGTCGTCCACGGCCTCGATGATCCCGTCGACGAGACCGGCCGCGGCGCGCCGCGAGGCGCGGCCCATCTCGTACAGGCTCCGCGGAGAACTGCGCGCCTGCGTCACGCGCGCGTGCGCGGACAGGAGGTGCTCGAACGGGTCGGCGGGCAGGGGGCGCATGGCGAGGCCGCAGCAGGCCACGGACTCGGCGTACCGGGCGTGGGTGACGAGCTCGACGTGGTGGCCCTCGGCCAGCAGGCGGTGACCGAGACCGGTGTAGGGGGCCACGGAGCCGTACGTGCCCGCGGTGATGATCTGGATCCGCATACCGGACCAACGACCCCAAGCCACCCCGGACACGCTCGGGCCCCACGGGTGTCAGGTCCCGTAGGGCCCGCGGCCGGAGCGGGGCGGCGCGCCTCGCGAGGGTCGGGGGCCCAGCGGCTCAGATGTTGCCGCGCTTGGCCTGCTCGCGCTCGATGGCCTCGAAGAGCGCCTTGAAATTGCCCTTGCCGAAGCCCATCGAACCGTGCCGCTCGATCATCTCGAAGAAGACGGTGGGGCGGTCCTGGACCGGCTTGGTGAAGATCTGCAGCAGATAGCCGTCCTCGTCGCGGTCGGCGAGGATCTTCAGCTCGCGCAGCTCGTCCAGCGGCACGCGGGTGTCGCCGACCCACTCGCCGAGGGTGTCGTAGTACGAGTCGGGGACGTCCAGGAACTGAACTCCGGACGCGCGCATGGCCCGTACGGTCGCCACGATGTCGTTCGTCGCGAGCGCGATGTGCTGGACGCCCGGGCCACCGTAGAACTCCAGGTACTCGTCGATCTGCGACTTCTTCCTGGCAACGGCGGGCTCGTTGATCGGGAACTTCACCTTGCGGGTGCCGTCCGCGACGACCTTCGACATCAGCGCCGAGTACTCGGTGGCGATGTCGTCGCCGACGAACTCCTTCATGTTGGCGAAGTGCATCACGTTCTTGTAGAACGCCACCCACTCGTCCATCTTGCCGAGTTCGACGTTGCCGACGCAGTGGTCGATGGCCTGGAAGCGGCGGGGGCCCGGCTCGGTGATCGGGGCCGCGGCGACGAAGCCGGGGAGGTACGGGCCGTCGTAGCCGGTGCGCTCGACCAGGGTGTGCCGGGTCCGGCCGTACGTGGCGATGGCGGCGAGGACGACCGTGCCGTGCTCGTCCTTGGCGTCGTGCGGCTCCTCGAGGCCGGTGGCGCCGTGCGCGACCGCGTACTCGTACGCGGCCCGCGTGTCCGGGACCTCGATGGCGAGGTCGATGACGCCGTCGCCGTGCGCGGCCACGTGCCCGGCGAGGAACCGGCCGCGCTCGGTCACCGGCTTGATGACCGAGGTGAAGACGAAGCGGGCGGCGCCGGACTCCAGGACGTAACTGGCCGTCTCCCGGACGCCGTTCTCCGGCCCCGAGTAGGCGACGAGCTTCATGCCGAAGGCCGTGGAGTAGTAGTGCGCGGCCTGCTTGGCATTGCCGACGGCGAAGACGACCGCGTCCATTCCCTTCACCGGGAAGGGGTCGGCCTGCCGTGCGGTGTGCGGAGGGTGATGGATGGTCTCAGTCATGACCTCAGGCTCCCCCTGCTCCACAAGGTGCGCAATAGTTGGCTCAATCGCTGCACACTCTGCACAGCAATCACCGGCCGATGCGGGGCGTTCTGTACAGGATGACTACCGGGAGGCGGGCTCATGGGCATCGACGAGCTGGACGGGCGGCTGCTGGAGCTGCTGGCGCACGAACCGCGGATCGGCGTACTGGAGGCCTCGCGGCGCCTCGGCGTCGCGCGCGGGACCGTACAGGCGCGCCTCGACCGCCTCCAGGCCAATGGGGTGATCCGCGGCTTCGGGCCCGACGTGGACCCGGCGGCGCTCGGCTATCCGGTGACCGCGTTCGCGACGCTGGAGATCAGGCAGGGTCAAGGCGCGGACGTACGGGCGCACTTGGACGGCGTCCCGGAAGTGCTGGAGCTGCACACCACGACGGGCCATGGTGACATGCTGTGCCGGTTGGTGGCACGCTCGAATGCCGACTTGCAGCGCGTGATCGACAGGGTGGTGGGATTCGATGGCATCGTGCGGGCCTCGACGGCGATCGTGATGGAGAATCCGGTGCCGCTCCGGATCATTCCGCTGGTGCGCCAGGCGTCGCGGCAGGAGCCGTAAGGACCGCCCGACCGCCGGGGGGACCGCCCTTGAGGGAGGGGCCGTGAAGTGAACTTCTGGGAGTACCTGGGCACCCGCTACCAGCAGCTGCTGGTGGACGCCTATCAGCACGCCAGCGCCGTCTTCCAGTGCATGGTCGCCGCCACGGTGCTCGGCGTCCTGATCGGCGTCCTCACCTACCGCACCGAGTGGGCGGGAAACCTCGCGATCACCACGACCGCGACCATCCTCACCGTCCCCTCCCTGGCCCTCCTCGGCCTGCTCGTCCCGGTCGTCGGCCTCGGCGTCGCGCCGACCGTCATCGCGCTGACGCTGTACGGGCTGCTGCCCGTGGTCCGCAACGCGGTCGTCGGGTTACGCGGGGTCGACCCGGCCCTCGTCGAGGCCGCCAAGGGCATGGGGATGTCGCGGTTCGCCCGGCTGCTCAGGGTCGAACTGCCGCTCGCCTGGCCGCCGATCCTCACCGGCGTACGGGTGGCGACCCAGATGCTGATGGGCATCGCGGCGATCGCGGCCTTCGCCTCGGGGCCCGGGCTCGGCAACCAGATCTTCCGCGGGATCTCCAGCCTGGGCAGTGCGAACGCGGTCAACGAAGTACTGTCGGGGACGCTCGGAATCGTCGTCCTGGCCCTGCTGTTCGACGCCGGGTACGTGGTGATCGGACGGCTCACCATCTCACGGGGGATCCGTGGCTGAACCTGCCGAAACCGCCGAACCCACCGCCCAGGCTTCCGCGACCGCAGAGCCCGCCGGGCTCGCCCAGCGGGCCGCCGCCGGCGCGAGTATCCGACTGGACAACCTGACCAAGCGCTATCCGGACAGCCCCGCTCCGGCTGTGGAGGACGTGACCCTGGACATCGCGGCGGGCGAGACCGTGGTCCTCGTGGGTCCCTCCGGCTGCGGGAAGAGCACCACCCTCAAGATGATCAACCGGCTGATCGAGCCGACCTCCGGGCGGATCACGATCGGCGGCGAGGACGTCACCGGCATCGACCCTGTGGCGCTCCGCCGCACGATCGGCTACGCCATCCAGGCCACCGGCCTCTTCCCGCACATGACCGTCGCAGAGAACATCGCGCTCGTACCGAAGATGGCCGGCTGGCCCCGGGCGAAGGTGGAAGGCCGGGTCGAGGAGATGCTCCATCTGGTCGGCCTGGATCCCGGGGAGTTCCGCGGCCGCTATCCGCGCCGTCTCTCCGGCGGCCAGCAGCAGCGGGTCGGGGTGGCGCGGGCGCTGGCCGCCGACCCGCCCGTGCTGCTGATGGACGAGCCGTTCGGGGCCGTCGACCCCATCACCCGGGAGCGCCTTCAGGACCAGCTGATCCGGCTGCAGCGCGAGCTGCGCAAGACGATCGTCTTCGTCACCCACGACTTCGACGAGGCCATCAAAGTCGGCGACCGGATCGCGGTGCTGCGCGAGCGCTCGCACATCGCCCAGTTCGACACCCCGGAGGCGATCCTGACCAGCCCGGCCGACGACTTCGTCGCCGGATTCGTGGGCGCGGGCGCCGGGGTGAAGCGACTGAACCTCAAGCGCGTACGGGAGGTGGAGCTCGCCGACGTCCCGACCGCCACCGTCGACGACCCGCTGGAGACCGTCCTGGAGCTGCTGCGCGCGGACTCCGCCTCCGCCGATCATCTGCTGCTGCTGGACCGGGACCGGCGCCCGCACGCCTGGCTGCGGCGCGAGGACCTGACGCGCGCCCGGAGCACGCAGCCCGCCGCGGAGCCCCTGCCGTTATCGGCGGGCGTCCCGGTACGGGGCCGGATCGGGGTGGACGTGACGCTGCGGGACGCGCTGGAGGCGCTGCTGGCCGACGGCGCGGGCCGCGTCGCGGTCACCGGGCAGGGGGGCGAGTACATCGGCGTCGTGGACATGGCGACGCTGCTGAACGCAATGAACGGGGCGCCGGAGGAGCGGCGAGCCGGGGAGGCTCAGCGGACCGGCCGGGGTGAGCCCTCGTGAGCCGGAGCGAGGTCGGTGGCGGGGGAGGCGGCGGGGCCGGTGGCATCGCAGCTCCCGAGGCCGGTCACCGGGCTCCGGGTCCGGACGAGCCCGAGACAGGGCCCGTCGCACCCCATCGGGTCCCACCCCGTATCACCTGGCAGAAGCTGGTGACCGTGCCGGCCTTCGTCGCAGCCACCCTCGGCGCCACCGCTCTGTATCTCAGCACCACCGAGCTGGACTCGATCGCCAGGAACTCGCTCTCCGGCGGCATCGTGCGCACCGCGCTCCGCCAGCAGACCGAACTCGTCGCGATCTCCACCTTCTTCGTGCTGGTCATCGCGATCCCGCTGGGCGTGGCGCTGACCCGCAGGAGCCTGCGCCGGGCCGCCCCACCGTTCGTCGCGGCGGCCAACATCGGCCAGGCGACCCCGGCCCTGGGCCTGCTGGCACTGCTGGTGATCTGGCTCGGCATCGGCCGGCGGGCGGCCCTGATCGGCATCGTGGCGTTCGCCGTGCTGCCGGTGCTGAGCAACACCGTCGCCGGGCTGAGGGCCATCGACCCGGCGCTCGTGGAGGCGGCGCGCGGCATCGGGATGTCGCCGCGCCTGGTGCTGTTCCGGGTCGAACTGCCGCTGGCCGTACCGCTGATCCTGGCGGGCGTACGGACCGCGCTGGTGCTGAATGTCGGCACCGCGACGCTGGCCACCTTCGGCGGTGGTGGCGGCCTGGGCGATCTGATCTCCTCCGGCATCACCAACCAGCGGATGCCGGTGCTGGTGCTCGGCTCCGTGCTGACGGTCGCCATGGCGCTGATCGTCGACTGGCTGGGGATGCTCGTCGAGATGCTGCTGCGCCCGCGCGGCCTGGAGGTGGACTGATGCGCCTGTCCCGGGTACGGGCGGCCGCCGCGGGTGCGTGCGCGCTGCTGCTCGCCGCCGCGGGCCTGAGCGGCTGCGGGCTGACCAGCGGCAGCCCGCTGGCCGACTCGGTGCGGCCGGGCTCGATCGGGAAGGGGCGGCCGCTGGCGGGCGCCCGCCTGACCGTCACCTCCAAGGAGTTCACCGAGCAGATCATCCTGGGCCAGATCATGGGTCTTGTCTTCAAGGCGGCCGGCGCGGAAGTCCTGGACCGGACGAACATCCAGGGCTCGATCGGTGCCCGCGAGGCGGTCAAGTCCGGTGCGGCGGACGGGATGTACGAGTACACGGGCACGGCCTGGATCACGTACCTCGGGCACACCCGGCCGATCGTCGATCCGTACGAGCAGTGGGAGGCCGTACGCGACGAGGACCGCCGCCATGGCATCACCTGGCTGCCCGCGGCCCCGCTCGACAACACCTACGCGCTGGTCGCGAACCAGGGACACGCGCAGAAGTACCGTCTGCGCACCCTCTCCGATGTGGCGCGGCTGGTGAAGGAGGACCCGGGCGCGGCCACGATCTGCGGGGGGAGCGAATTCGCGGTGCGCGAGGACGGCCTGCCGGGCGTGGCGAAGAAGTACGGCTTCGCCCTCCCGCGCGGGAACTACAAGAAGATGGACGACGGAGTCGTCTACACCCAGGTCGCCAAGGGCGCCGCCTGCACCCTCGGGGTGGCCGCCACCACCGACGGCCGCATTCCGGAGCTGAAGTTGAAAGTGCTGGAGGACGACCGGCACTTCTTCCCGAATTACAACGCGGCACCGGAGATGAACAGCGCCGCGATGGAGAAGTACCCCCAAATCGCCGGGCTCCTCGCCCCGATCAGCAAGCGGCTGACGGGGGCGGAGGCCCAGCGGCTGAACGCGCGGGTGGACGTGGGAGGGGAGGACCCGCACGAGGTGGCGAAGGACTGGCTGGTACGGGAGGGCTTCATCCGGGAGGGCTGAGCGCTTCGTGCGGGAGGGCATCAGCAGCTGGGGACCCTGCCACCCGTCTCGAGGGCCTTGAGGGCGTTCACCGCGCCCTCGAGGGTGGTGACCGGGACGAGCCGGAGGCCCTTCGGGAGTTCGGCCTGGGCGTCGTCGCACTCCGCCTGCGGGACGAGGAAGACGGTCGCGCCGTCCCGCTTGGCGGCCTGCGTCTTCAGCGGTACGCCGCCCACCGCGCCGACCTCGCCGTCCGCGGTGATGGTGCCGGTGCCCGCGATCGTACGGCCGCCCGTCAGGTCGCCGCCGGAGCCGTCGCCGTCCAGCTTGTCGACGATGCCCAGCGAGAACAGCAGCCCGGCGCTCGGCCCTCCGACGTCGGCGAGGCGCAGGGTGACCCGTACGTCGTCCGGCGACCTGTGCAGGTAGCGGAGGGCGGAGGCAGTGGCCGCGTCCTGGGACTTCCGGAACTGGCGGGCGTTGTAGCGCTGGATCTCCTTGGTGGTGTCGCCCACCGGGTAGACGGACTCGCGCGGCAGCACGGCCCGGTCGGCTCTGAACCAGCCGTCGACGACGTCGCCGAACCCCACGTGCGCGTCGGGGTTGGTCGCCGCGATCGTCGTCATCCGCAGCTGCCCCGTCGTCCTGCGGCTCTCCGCGTCGGAGATGCTGATCACCGGCTTGCCCCGGCTTGAGCCGAGCACGTCGGCGGTCATCCCGGGCTGGGCGATCGAGAAGGGCAGCGGGGCGAAGAGGGCGACGGCGAGCAGCGCGACGACGGGCACGGCACAGAGACCGAGGACCCGGGCGCGGGTTCCCCTGCGGGGGGCGGGAGGAGAGGGAGGGGGCGAGGCGGCGGCAGGCATGGTGGTGAATCTAACCGACCTTGTCAGCGCAGCGCGTCGGAGACCTCTCGCGCCGCCTCGACGACCCGGGGGCCGACCCGCTCCGGGACCGATTCGGCCAGCATGACCACGCCGACGCTGCCCTCGACACCCGTCACGCCGAGCAGCGGCGCCGCGGCGCCGCAGGCGCCCGCCTCCAGCTCGCCGTGGGTGAGCGAGAAGCCCGGGTCCGTGCCCGGGGTCCGGCGCGCGGCGAGTATGGCCCGGCCCGCGGCGCCGCGGTCCAGGGCGTGCCGGAATCCGGTCCGGTAGGCCACGTGGTAGTCGGTCCAGGTCGGCTCGACCACGGCCACGGCCAGTGCCTCGCTGCCGTCGACGAGCGTGAGGTGGGCGGTGGCCCCGATGTCCTCGGCGAGCGCGCGCAGCGCGGGCAGGGCGGCCTCCCGTACGAGCGGGTGCACCTGGCGGCCCAGCTGCAGCACGCCGAGCCCGACGCGGGCGCGGCCGCCGATGTCCCGGCGTACGAGTGCGTGCTGCTCGAGGGTCGCGAGCAGGCGGTACACGACCGTGCGGTTGACGCCGAGCTTGTTCGAGAGCTCGGTCACGGTCAGGCCGTGGTCGGTGTCGGCGAGCAGCTTGAGGACCTTCAGGCCCCTGTCGAGCGTTTGAGACGTCTCCGCGGTCACGACGCCCCCTCCTCGTCTGAGTGACGGGCGGCTTCTCGCGGCGGGTGCGTTGCCGGTCCCAGCGGCAGCGCGCGGAGAGGCCGCCGGTCGCATGGCACCGGCTGCGCTCCGCGGCAGCGCTGCCACGGGGCGTGTGTGGGGTACCGAGAAGGTAGCGAGCCGGTCCGCTCAGCGGAAGGGCCCGTCCAGAATCCGGGCAACCCGGTGTTCGTTTTGCCTGATATGCCCGGCCGCGGCGAGAACCTTTCCCGCCGCGACGGCGAGAAGTCGATGGCGCGGACCTGCGGTGCCGTACGGGCAAGCAGGCTGCGGCCAGTTCGGCACCGCCGGACTCCGCCGTCTCGCGTCTCACCGCTGCGGCGGAATACTTTTCCGGTGCGGCCAGTTCGGCACCGCCGGACTCCGCTGCCTCGCGTCTCACCGCTGCGGCGGGAAACCTTCCCGATTCGGCACCGCCGGGCTCCACCGTCTCGCGTCTCACCGCTGCGGCGGAATACTTTTCCGGTGCGGCCAGTTCGGCACCGCCGGGCTCCACTGCCTCGCGTCTCACCGCTGCGGCGGGAAACCTTCCCGATTCGGCACCGCCGGGCTCCGCCGTCTCGCCTCTCGCCACTGCGGCGGAAGTTTTTCGTCGGACTGGCCGCCGTCGCGGCGGGAAGATCCGGCGGGTCAGCGCATGCGCGTGGCCCATTCCTGGACCTTGGCGATGCGCTGGCGGATCTGGCCCGCCGTCGCCTCCGCGCTCGGCGGGCCGCCGCAGACGCGGCGCAGCTCCGTATGAATCACCCCGTGCGGCTTGCCGCTCTGGTGGACGTACGCGCCCACCAGGGAATTCAGCTGCTTCCGCAGCTCCAGCAGCTCCTTGTGCGTGACGACCGGCCGCCCCTCCGCCGGGATCTCCAGCAGGTCGGCCTCCGCGTCCGGCTTCTTCCGGCTGTGCGCGATCTGCCGGGCCTGCCGCTTCTGCAGCAGCAGCTGCACCTGGTCCGGTTCAAGGAGGCCGGGAATGCCCAGATAGTCCTGTTCCTCCTCGCTGCCCGGGTGCGCCTGCATCCCGAACTCCGCGCCGTCGTACAGCACCCGGTCGAAGACCGCGTCCGACTCCAGCGCCTCGAACGGCAGCATGTCCTGCTCGCCGGTGTCCTCGTCCTGCTGCTTCTCCGCCTCCTGGAGGAGCTTCTCCTCCTCCGCGTACGGGTCCTCCTCCTCGCCCTCCTTCTTCGGGTTGTCGAGGACGTGGTCGCGCTCGACCTCCATCTCGTTCGCGAAGCCGAGCAGCATCGGGATCGTCGGCAGGAAGACGGACGCGGTCTCGCCGCGCCGCCGCGACCGTACGAAACGGCCGACCGCCTGCGCGAAGAACAGCGGCGTCGAGATCGTCGTCGCGTAGACCCCGACCGAGAGCCGCGGCACGTCCACGCCCTCCGACACCATCCGGACCGCGACCATCCACCGGTCGTCGGAGTGGGAGAAGTCGTCGATCCGCTGCGAGGCGCCGCTGTCGTCGGACAGCACGACCGTCGGCCCGGTCCCCGTGATCTCGCGGATCAGCTTCGCGTACGCGCGCGCCGCGTCCTGGTCGGAAGCGATCACGAGCCCGCCCGCGTCCGGGATCGACTTGCGGACCTCGCTGAGCCGCTGGTCCGCGGCTCGCAGCACGTTCGGCATCCAGTCGCCGCGCGGGTCCAGCGCCGTACGCCACGCCTGCGACACAGCGTCCTTGGTCATCGGCTCGCCGAGCCGGGCCTCCAGCTCGTCGCCCGCCTTCGTCCGCCAGCGCATGTTGCCGCTGTAGGAGAGGAAGATGACCGGCCGGACGACGCCGTCGGCGAGCGCGTTCCCGTACCCGTACGTGTAGTCGGCCGAGGACCGCCGGATGCCGTCGTTCCCCTCCTCGTACTCCACGAACGGGATGGGGTTGGTGTCCGACCTGAACGGCGTGCCGGTGAGGGCGAGTCGGCGGGTCGCCGGCTCGAAGGCCTCGAGGCACGCCTCGCCCCAGGACTTGGAGTCACCGGCGTGGTGGATCTCGTCGAGGATGACGAGGGTCTTGCGCTGCTCGACGCGGTTGCGGTGCAGCATCGGCCGCACGCCGACGCCCGCGTACGTCAGCGCGACGCCGTGGTACTCGCGGCCCAGCGGCCCCGCGCTGTACTCCGGGTCCAGTTTGATCCCTATCCGCGCCGCCGCCTCCGCCCACTGCTTCTTCAGGTGCTCGGTCGGCGCGACGACGGTCACCTGCTGCACGACGTGGTGGTGCAGCAGCCAGGAGGCGAGCGTCAGCGCGAAGGTCGTCTTGCCCGCGCCGGGCGTCGCCACCGCGAGGAAGTCCCGCGGCTGCTTCTGGATGTAGAGATCCATCGCGCCCTGCTGCCAGGCACGCAGCTTGCCCGCCGTACCCCAGGGGGCGCGGCCGGGGAAGGCGGGTGAGAGGTGATGCGAGGAGGAGGTGGTGGTAGTCACGGTCTCCGGTGGGTCTGGCTCGGGTGCTGGGCTGGCTCGGGTGCCCGGGAATCGGGTGCCCGGGGATCGGGTGCTCGGGGATGGGGCCGCGTCAGCCTACCGGGGGCACCCTTCACGCTCCCGGGGTACGCCCCGAGGCCACCCGGGAGTGGGACTCAGCTCACAGTGCGGCGGGCGCAGACGGCGGTCTCCGGCCGCGCAGGCGCGGTGCCGCGCCTGCGCACCTCGGACGGGCTCACCCCGAACCACCGCGTCACCGCCCGCCGCAGCGTCCGCGCGTCACTGAAGCCGAGCAACTCCGCGACCCTGCCCAGCGGCATGTCCCCGGTGGTCAGCAACTCCTCGGCGCGGACCAGGCGTACGGAGTCGACCAGCGCCTCGTACGTGGTCCCGCACTCCGCCAGCCGCCGGCGCAGCGTGCGTTCGCTCATCGCGCGCGCCTGCGCCTGGTGGGTGAGCGGCGGTACGTGGGGCAGGCTGCGGGCGACCGACACCTCCAGGCCCTCGACCAGGTCCTGCCGCTCGCGCCCGAGCGTGCGCGCCGACTCCAGCAGTCCGACGACCTGGGCGACCGTGTACGCGTCGGCGCCCGGCAGGGGGCGCTCCAGCCAGTCGGTGCCGAGGACGAGCCGGTCGTCGGGCGCTTCGAAGGAGACCGAGCAGCGGAAGTACCGCTCGTACTCGTCCCCGTAGGCGGGGCAGGGGTGCCGGACGACGACGGCGTGGGGCGCGAAGTCGTCGTGGAGCGCGCACCTGATCAGGGCCACGGTGCTGCTGAACGCTTCCTCGATCAGGAACGGCTGGAGTTCGTAGTCGGCGTAGCGGGCGGTCGGGAGGATCGCGGCTCCGCCGGGTACGGACTCCAGCCGGTAGTCGAGCATCGATCCCGTGAGGCCGTGGTAGCGCACGCCGAGGACGACGGCGTCGAACAGCGTGGGGCTGGCCTGGAGGCCGAGTCCGACCAGGCCCCACGCGGTCACCCGCTGTCTGCGCCCGACGGCCAGGCCCAGCGCGGGATCGCCGAGTTCGCTCATGGCCTCTCTGATGACCTGGCTGCTCTGCCGGTAGGAGATCCGCAGGCCCACGGCGCTCAGCGCGGCCTCGCTGAGCCCGGCGCGGCGCAGCGCGGGCCCCAGGTCGTGTCCGCGCTCGGCGGCCACGACGCTGAGATAGCGCAGCAGATGCGAGGTGATGGTCGCCGAGCCGCGGCGCGGGTCGGCGGGCGGGGAACCAGGCGGGGAACTACGCACCTCACCTCCCGAGCGGCCGTGAACAGCGCTGCCACTGTAAGCGCTCCGGGTCCGGACGTGTTCCGGGTCCGGACGGATCGGGGTGGGTCGCTGCGTCACTTCCGGCGGGAAACCGGGAGGATGGCGCCATGTCGTTGCGGGAGTGGTGGGGTCGGCTGGGAATGCGGCTGATGCCGTTGAAGAACCCCGCACAGGCGGTCTACGGCACGGTCATCACCGGTGCCGTCATGGCCGCGTACTCGGAGCCGCCCGTCGAGATCGATGAGGTCGTCCCCGGTGTCCTCGCCACCGTGGTGGTCTACTGGCTCGCTCACGTGTACGCGGAGGAACTCGTCCACTTCGAGGAGGGGGTGGCCTTCTCCCGGCGGCGGCTGTGGTCCACGATGCGTGCACAGTGGGCGATCGTCAGGGCCGCCCTGGCCCCGGTGCTCGTGCTGCTGGTGGCGCTGCTGTTCGGGGCGACCCCGACCGTGGCCCTGGAAATCGCGGTGTGGTTCACCGTGCTGCTGCTCGTCGGCTTCGGAACGGTCAGCGCCCTGAGAGGCGGCCTCAGGGGCGGCCCGCTCATCCTGGCCGCACTGCTCGCGGGCAGCCTCGGGCTGATCCTCGTGGCGCTGAAGGGCTCGGTCGACTAGGGACGTTCCTTTTCGGAGCTCCCGGGTCCATGGCCGCTGGAGACCCGGTTACTGTCCGGCTCGGTCCTCTTCCCCGCACGCCTCCGGCCGTACGGTCATGGCCGGATACCCGTCCGCCACCCCCACACCCCCACCCCCCACCCCCCTCAGGAGAAGGCATGCGGTTCCCCAGCGCAAAGGTCAGAATCCTTTCCCTGCTGCTCGCCGGAACACTCGGCCCGCTGTGCCTGGCGGCCGTGCCCGCCATGGAGCGGGCGGGCGCGGCACCGGCTGCTGAGCCGACCACGTACCTCGTCGGCCGGGGCATATCCGACGTCACCGGGGAGGCCGCCGAGGTCGGCATGATGGGGTACTCCAGCTTCGACCAGAAGGCGACCGGCATCCACCAGCGCCAGCGCTCCCGGGCGTTCATCGTGGCCGACCGGGAGAGCGGCAACCGCGTCGTCTACGTCAACGCCGACCTCGGCATGATCTTCCAGTCGGTACAGCAGCGCGTCATACGCAAGCTGAAGAAGCGTTACGGCTCGCTGTACAGCGAGCAGAACGTGCTGCTGTCGGCCACCCACACCCATGCGGGATCCGGCGGCCACTCCCACCACCTGGCGTACAACCTGGCCTCCCTCGGCTTCCAGAAGGACACCTTCAACGCCATCGTGGACGGCATCGTCGAGTCGGTCACCAAGGCCCATGAGGACCTCGAGCCGGGGACCATCACCCTCGGCAGGGGCGAGCTCACCCATGCGAGCGTCAACCGCTCCAAGGTGGCCTTCGACGAGAACCCGGAATCCGACAAGGCCGCCTTCCCCGGCGCCATCGACCCGGCGATGACCGTGCTCCGCTTCAGGCAGGGCGGCAGCGACATCGGCGCGATCAGCTGGTTCGCGACCCACAACACCTCGCTGACGAACAAGAACACCCTGCTCAGCCCGGACAACAAGGGCTACGCGTCGTACGAGTGGGAGCACGACGAGAAGGGCGTGCGCTACCTCGAGGACAAGAAGGGCTTCGTCGCGGCGTTTCCCAACACCAACGCCGGTGACATGTCGCCGAATCTGAACCTGAAGCCGGGCTCCGGGCCGACCGAGGACGAGTTCGAGAACACCCGGATCATCGGCGACCGCCAGTTCAGGAAGGCCCGGGAGGTCTACAACGCGGCGGACACCCCGGTCAGCGGGAGCGTGGACTCCCGGATGCGGTTCGTGAACATGGAAGAGGTCACGGTCGATGGGAAGTACACCCCCGACGGCAAGGACCACCGCACCTGCCCCGCCATGGTCGGCGCCTCCACCCTGGCCGGCAGCGTCGAGGACGGGCCCGCCATCCCGGGGTTCACCGAGGGCATGCACAGCCCGGTCGCCGACCTGCTCGAGCCGTGGCACGTCGACCCGCCTGAGTGGCTGGTGGGCTGCCAGTACCCCAAGGCCAACCTCGTACCGACCGGCATGATCTCCGACCCGGCACCCGCCACCCCGAAGATCCTCCCGGTGCAGATCGTCAAGATCGGCCAGTTCTATCTGGTGGCCGGGCCCGCCGAGTACACCATCGTCTCCGGCCTGCGCATCCGCCGCTCGGTCGCGGAGGAGCTCGGCGTACCGGTCGGGAACGTGCTGATGCAGGGCTACGCCAACGCCTACAGCCAGTACGTGACGACGCCCGAGGAGTACGACCTGCAGCAGTACGAGGGCGGCTCGACGCTCTACGGCCGGTACACGCTGCCCGCGTACCAGCAGGAGTTCGCCAGGCTCGCCGCCTCGCTGAAGGACGGCGGCACGATCGACCGCGGCCCGAACCCGCCCGACCTGTCGGACCGGCAGATCACCCTGCAGACCGGCGTGGTCATGGACAGCCCGCCGTCGGGCACGTCGTTCGGCGAGGTGCTGACGGAGCCCGAGAAGTCCTACGAGCAGGGCCGGACGGCCAGGGCCGAGTTCGTCACCGGCCACCCGAAGAACAACCTGCACCGGAACGGGACGTTCCTGGAGGTGCAGCGGCTGGTGGACGGCCAGTGGGCGCGCTACCTGGACGACGGTGACTGGGAGACGAAATACCGCTGGGTGCGGACCAATGCGGTGACCGGCACCTCCAAAGCGGTCATCACCTGGGACGTCGGCCAGGACACACCGGCGGGCACGTACCGGATCGTCCACTTCGGGGATTCCAAGAGCATCTTCGGCGCGATCACCCCGTTCAGCGGCAGCACGCGGGCGTTCAGGGTGGGCTGAGGCTGGGGCTGGGGCTGAGGCCCGCCCGGCCCGGGGCGATGGTCTGCGGTCGGCGGTCCATCGGCCTGGCCAGCGTACCGCCGGGCCGCGCCGCGAGCGCGGGGCGGCCGGGCGGTACGCGTTGCCGGGCACACCGGTCAACGGTCCGTCGGCCAGCCGGTCTTCGGCCGCAGGCGCGTGGTGACGTACGCGCCGACGAGGGCCATCGCCGCCATGGCGAGGAACACGGCGGTGAACGCGGCCGGGTGGTGGCCGGTGCCGCCCCCGGCCGCCGCTGAGGCCGAGTGCGCGCCCGCGGCGACGCCACCGCCGCCGAACGCCACGAACAGCACGCCGCTCACCCCGATCAGGGTGATGTTGCCGAGGGCGTCGGAGATCTGGAGCGCGGCTGAGTTGCTCCCGGCGTCCTCGGGGCGGGACAGCTTGAGCAGCAGCACGGTCGCGCTGGCGATGGTCAGGCCCATGCCGAACCCGCCGGCCACCCAGCACACGGCGACGATCCAGGCCGGGACCCGGTCGGCGAGCGCGAGCGACGCCCCCGCGACGGCGAGCGCCATGACAGTCATCCCGAGGGTCATCAGCCGCTGCCGGTACGGCTCCAGGCGCGGCCTGCTCTGCGCGTACGAGCCGAGCGCCCAGGCCAGCCCGCCGCCGGTGAGCGAGAGCCCGGCCAGGGTCGCGGCGAGCCCGCGCTCGGTGACCAGCATCAGCGGTACGAACGCCTGCGCGCCGAAGAAGGACCCCGCGGCGATCCCGCGCACCAGCACCACGGCGGGCAGGCCGCGGCGGGCGCGGAACGTGCCCTCGGGCAGCAGCCGCAGCAGGCACGGGACGAGCAGGGCGAGCCCCGCCGCGGCCGGCAGGAGCGCGACCGGGGTCAGGTCCTGGCCCGCGTACTGCAGCAGGCCCGCGCCCGCGGCGACGGCCAGCGCGAGCATGATGCGGTGGCGGTCCATGGGCGTGCGGGCGGGGGGCGGCAGCTTGCGCAGGGCGGGCAGCATCACGGCGAGCGGCGGGAGCACGAGGACGGGAATGGAGAGGAACACCCAGCGCCAGCCGAGCTGTTCCGTGACCGTCCCGGCGGCGAGCGGACCGACGATCACGGGCAGCACCCAGGCGGCACTGAACGAGGCCATGGCCGCGGGCCGCAGCCGCTCGGGGTAGGCGCGGCCGACGACCACGTACAGCGCGACGATCACCAGTCCGGCGCCGATGCCCTGCACGCCGCGGCCCGCCACGAAGGTCCACATGTTCTGCGCGGAGCCGGAGACCACAAGACCGGTGCCGAACGCCCCGATCCCGGTGAACAGCGGCGCGACCGGACCCGCGCGGTCGCACCACTCGCCGGACAGGGTCATGCCGAAGAGGCTGGCGGTGAAGAAACCGGAGAACGCGAAGGCGTACAGCCCGAGTCCGTCGAGGGCCTGCGCGGCCACGGGCATGGCGGTGCTGACCGCGCTCGCCTCGAAGGCGATGAGGGAGACGACGGAGATGATGCCGAGCGTCAGGGCCCGGAAGGGACGGCTCAGAACCGTGCCGCCGTACGGCGCGCGGGGGTCGGAGCCGACGGCATCGGCGACGTCGACGTCGCGCGGGTCGGGAGCAGCGGTCATTGCGCCAGGGTAAGGGGCTCTGCAACGCTGGACCCCTGTCGTGCGACGGGGATCGCCTGCGCCTTCCGACCTAGGCCGTCAGCAGGACGCCGGCGTACGACGCGGCGGCGATCACCAGCCACGCGCCCAGGCCCAGGGCGGCGACGCGGGCGCCCGTCCGTACCAGAGAGGGCAGGTGTACCGCGCTGCCGAGGGCGAACAGGGCGGCCGCCACCAGGAGTTCCTGTGCGACGCCCGCTGCCTCGACCACGGCGCCCGGCAGCCGTCCCGTGTCGCGCAGGGCGGCCATCGCCAGGAAGCCGAGGACGAACAGCGGCACGAGCGGCGGCCGCCGCGGCCCGGCCGGCCCCCCGGCCGCGTTGCGTGCGCCGCCGCCGCGGCGGCGTACGGCCAGCGCCGTCCCCGCGACGAGCGGAGCGAGCAGCATCACCCTCATCAGCTTGACGAGCACCGCGTCGCCCAGCGCGCCGGGCCCGGCCGCCTGCGCGGTCGCCACGACCTGCCCCACGTCGTGCACCCCGGCCCCCACCCACCCGCCGAACTGCGCGTCGCTGAGCCCCAACGGGTGCTGGAGCAGCGGCAGTACGGCGATGGCAAGCGTGCCGCACAGGGTCACCAGCGCCACGGACGCGGCCACGTCCTCCTCGTCGCTGTCGCGCACCTGGCTCACCGCGCCGATCGCGGACGCGCCGCAGATGGCGTACCCGGTGGCGATGAGCAGCGGCTGATCGCCGGGCAGCCCCAGGCGGCGGCCGAGCCACCACGTGCCGAGCAGGGTCGCCGCGACCACGGCGAGCACCATCGCCACCGTGCCCCAGCCGAGCCCCAGCACGTCGTGCAGGCTCAGCTTCAGCCCGAGCAGGACGATGCCCAGCCGCATCAGCCGCTTGGCGGCGAGGGCGAGTCCCGGGCGGCCGGTACCGCGTACGAGCCCCCGTACGCCAGGGAGATGGGCCGCGCCCAACCCCAGCACCACGGCCGCGGTCAGCATGGGCACGGCCGGGAGGGCCCGGTGGACGCCCCAGGCGGCGGCCACGCCGAGCGCGGCGAGCGCGAGCCCGGCCGCCGCCTTGCCGGGGGCGCGGGCAGGCGGTTCCGGTGCTTGCTCTTGTGTGGGCGCTTTTGCTGCGGTCCGGGACCGTGCCTGGCCCGGTTCGGGCGCTGCCGCGGCGGCCCGGGACGGTGCTTGCTCCCGTGCGGGCGCTGCCGCCGCGGCCCGGGACGCGCGGGTCAGTGCCACTGCTCGCCGTCCGGCGCGGCGTACACGCGCCGGACGCTCGTGCCGAGCCGGGCGATGTCCGCGCCGTAGACGTGGATCGAGATCGCCGTCGCCGCGCCGGCGTTGCACACCCGGTGGATGTCGCCCGGCGGCGCGAACCCGCACACCGCTCCCTGCGGGTTGACCACGTCCTCGGTCGCGACCAGGCGCGAGCCCGTGCCGTCCGGTACGAGCCGGTAGCGCCGCTCGCTCTCCTCGCCCTCGTGGACGCCGGTGACGCACCAGGACACGTGGTCGTGCACGGGCGTGCGCTGGCCGGGCAGCCACACCAGTGCGACGACCGAGAAGCTGCCGTCCTGCTCGGCGTGCAGGACGTGCTGGCGGTAGCGCCCGGGGTCGCCCTCCCGCTGCTCGTCGGTGAGCAGATGGGCCGCGCCGAGGAAGGGCGCGAGCCGCTCGGCGACCAGATACGCGGTGAGGTCCGGCGGCAGTCCGCGGCCGACGGCCTCCCGTACGTCCTCGACGAGCGCTCCGAGGCGCGGAGTCGCACGTGCGGGAGCGGGGGCGGGCGTGGCCGGCCTGGTCGGCGTCGTCATACGGGCAGCGTCGCGCCGCCCGATCCATCACGTCCAACGACGGTCTCTTCGGCGAATCTCAACGTCCGCTTATGGAAAGGAGGGTGCGGCAGAGGCCCGCCGCGCGTCAGCAGCCGACGCGCGCCGCCGCCACCGCCTTGAGCTCGTCGAGGACCAGTGCCGTGGCCGGTATCCGCAGGTGATCGCGCAGCACGTACGCGGATACCTGCCGCCGCGCATGCGGCTCCACCGCGCGCCCGGTGACCTTCTCGTGGCAGAGGAAGGACAGCACCAGCGCCGGCATCATCGCGACGCCCACCCCCGCCGCGACCATGCTCTGTACCACGAGGTTGTCGTCCGTCGTGAACGCGATGTCCGGCACGAACCCCTCCTCCGCGCAGGCGTGCAGGAAGTTCGCGCTGCAGCGCGGGCAGCCCGCGATCCAGCGCTCGTCCGCGAGGTCCCGCAGGTGCACCGCCCGCCGCCGCGCCAGGGGATGGCCCGTCGGCAGCAGTACGGTCAGCAGGTCCTCCATCAGCCGGATCTCGGCCAGTTCCTCCGGCACTTCGGCGTGCAGGCCGGGATACGTGAACGCCAGCGCGATGTCGCACTCCCCGCGCACCACCCGCTGCAACGACTCCGGCGGCTCCCCCTCCAGTAACTCCAGGCGCACCCCCGGATGCCCGGCCGCGAGCCGCGCCATCGCCTCCGGTATGAGCGTGGCGGCGGCGCTGGGAAACGCACAGACTTTGACCCGGCCCGACCGCAGCCGCGCGATGGCGCCGATCTGCTGCTGCGCGGTCGCCAGACTGTCCAGGATCACGTCCGCATGCCGCGCCAGCGCCTCCCCCGCCTCGGTCAGCCGCATCACCCGGCCGACCCGGGTGAACAGCGGGGTGCCGACGGCTCTTTCGAGCGCCTTCATCTGCTGGGTGATCGCGGGCTGCGTGTACCCGAGGGAGCGAGCGGCCGCCGAGTACGACCCGGCCCTGACCACTTCATGAAACGTCTTGATGTGCCGGGAATCGAACACGGGCGAATCATAAGCGGAAGTTGGCCTGACCGAACATTCCATGCGCGGACGCTTTCAGGACGGCTCGCGGGGGCTCTCGGGCCGACGACACGACGCCGAGTGTGAACGCCGTATGGCAGTCGTATGGCACCGCCCGCCGCACCGTTGATCGGCCACGGCCGACCGCTTACCGTCGAGGAACGACACCGTCATGGCCGTGTGCCCGAGTGGTTCAGGGGCTCGCCTGCAAAGCGAGTTACGCGGGTTCGATTCCCGCCACGGCCTCTATCGCTCCGACCAGGCAAGAGAATAGGGCCACACCCTTTGCAGGGTGCGGCCCTATTCTTCGTCCGCCTCAGTTCCCGTCTCGCTTTGGAGCGAGGCACCACCAGACGGGCGGGCCGGAAGCACCTTGCTGTCGAGCCCATAGCGGAGACGGAAGGCGGCCAAAGCAAAGCTCAGATCTAAGGCCGAGTCTTTCACCTGAGTTTCCCGTTGAGAGCCTCAGAAATGCAGGGACAAGCCGTGAGGTGGTACAGCCGAACGCGATGGCGACCCACCCGGCCTCGAAGAGTGGAGCACGTCTTCGTCCGGATGGAGGATGGGAAGATCCTCCGCGACTGCCGCCGTCGCGGCGACGGCGTCTACTGGGCTGCCAGCGGCATCGCCCACATGCACAACCTCGCCCACACCTGAACCCTTACGAGACAACCTATTTGCGGCCCTTCCCCTTCGCGGGTGCCGCAGACTCGGGCGCGGCCGGTGGGGCTGCTGCGGAAGAGCTCGATTGCCCGGGGGCGGGACTGCTGGTATAGCCCGCGGCGAGGTTCTGCGGCTGCGCGAAGGTCTGCTGCTGCTCGAAGGCGCGCGTGAACGTCCCTGCGGCTTCGCTGAGGCGGCCGAAGTTCCTCTGCAACCTGACGCGCGACTCCACATCGAACGAGACGGCGGCCTCGGTGGCCGGCGATGGGTCCTTGGCGTGCTGCTGCTGCCAGTAGGTGTACTCCGCTCGGGCTATCGTCCGGTGGGCGTCTTCGTCGTGTGCGGGACGTGTGTAGAGATCCTTCAGGGCCGGATCCTTGAACACCGTATCGACGTCGCGGGCACCTTTTTCTTGGGCAGTCGCCTGAATGGTGGCGATGGCAGCCGCAACGCCCTGGCCCACGGTCGCTTGGTCCTCCATGCCGGCCGCTCGGATCACCTCTTGGATGTGCCGCTGGGATTCCGCCCGCGCGTTATGCGGAGATGGTTCATCAGCCATCAGCTTCTTGGCGGCGTCGTACATCTTCGCCACTGTATCCATTCTGCTCTCTCTCCTCTTTGCTGGTAGCCAGGGGTGTTAGACAGCACAACGTGGCCCGGGTCGTGACGGTTCACGCGCGTCGCCGACTCCTTCGGTACCTCCGGCAAGGACGGCGAGGCTGTCGGCACGAGAAGCGCGGCTATCGCCTCCCACGCCTCTGTGTTCGGGGATGTTCGATGCAACTCGATGAGCAGTCTCCGCAGGCGACCGGCCGGGCCGCGGAACTGGCGGCTCACACGAATCCCGCCACGGCCTCCACGAGCGCGTATGCACCGAGCCGCAAGAACCGGGGGGCGCCGTACATGTCCGGCGGCTCGCGACTGGTGCACGACGGAGCGCCCCGCCCTCCCGTTGAGGAGACCGCTACGTTTGCGGCGGAGAGTCTTGCGGCGTCCGTCCTGGGGGCAAGCAAGCTGCGGAGAGCGCCCAGCCCGCATTTCATGGCTGTGAAGGACCGAATGGGCCGAGCCGGTAGTCCCCCCGGTAGCCGGTGAACCGTACGCGGTCTGCGCACGTGTCGTCCATGCACCAACCAAGCCGAAGTCACCGAGAGAAAGCAGGATGGCATGTCCACTGAGACCGCGGAGGTCTCCGGAGCCGAGCGGGGCGCCGCTCCCGCCGACGGGGCCGGCGCGAAGACGGAAAGCGCGGCTCCCCAGGAGAATCCTCCGAGCCCACCGCACTTCATCCTTTACATGGAGGGGCCCCAGTACACGGAGACGCTACGGGGGCTGACCCTGTGGACGCACCATTTGCTGCTGCCGGTCTACGGCAGGGAGGTCACCTCCACGGCCTCCTGGTGCGCCCGCTGGTGGGAGCATCCGGAAGCGGTCGCCCAACTCCACGGCCTGTGGCTCGCCTGGGGCGAGTTGACCGGTCCCGGCTCCGGAACGTGCGGGCCCGCCAACTGGCACCGCGACTACCTGGGACCGGTGATGAACTCCCTGCGGGACCCGATGGGCCCCTTCGCCGGCTGCAAGCCCGGCGGCCACCGCGCGAAGGAGACTCCCCCCGTCGAGGCCATCGACCCGTTCGGGCCGCCGCCCGGGCCGCCGCCCCCTTCACCGCACGCCTCGGCCTGACGGAGGCGTCACCGGCCCCCCCAACGGTCGAGCGGATGGATGACGTCCCGTTCCCTGGTGTAGCCGATCAAGGAGTACCGGCGTGCCCGGAGCGCACACCCGTACTTCTTGCGGAGCCGTTGGACAGCCTCGCAGTTGTATGTGGCCTCTCACCCGTGTCGTTCACCGCCAAGCAGGTCCGGCAGTCGTGCGGTGTTCCAGGAGCCCGCCAGTAACGCAGCGCCCGCCGGGCCGTCGTCCTGGACGACCACAAGCTGCTGGTGAGCGGAGGCCGAGCCTTGGCGCTGCCGCTCGGTCCTGAGTGCCACGCCCGTCAGCCCCCGCCCACCCTCTCGAAGGGTTCACACAGCGCGGCGAGGACGCAGGCGAGTCTTCGGGCGTGGGCGGCTGATCCACTCCAGTCCGGGCCGCGGTTCCGCGTGAAGCTTCCCGCGCGCCTCGCCCACGCACGCGAGCATGCGGGACCGGGAAATGCTGTCCTTGTCGAGTCTCCCGGCCGCCCGCTCGACCTCGGGGATGAGCAGTTCCACGTGCCCGGGGGCGAAGAACGCGGCCATCTGCTCGTCCAGTTCGCCCGGATCTTCTGCAATGCCTCGCCGAGCGCGACTCATTCGAATTCCGGCGGTGGAGCGCGTCCGGAAGCCGGCGCGCGACGCCCTTGCCGTAAGTGCGTGCTCAGTCGCGGCGCAGCAGGACGTCGATCACCGAGTCCAGATAGCGCGTCCCCGCCTCGCCCGCCGGGAGCGTCTCCGGCACCGCGTGGATCAGCTGGGTGTGGCCGAGATAGCCGGTGTACGCCAGCAGGCCCCGGCGGTGCGCCTCCTCCGGCGGGAAGCCCAGTTCGGTGAAGAGCTGCGCCACGTACGCGATCCGGCGGGCCGTCACGCGCCGCAGCACCGCAGCGACTTGTGGGTGTCCGGCCGTGGCCAGCAGGGAGACTTCGAGCGGGTCCCCGGCCGCCGACGCCGACGCCTCCGCGAAGAGCCTGCGCAGCCGACGCTCCGGATCCGGCTCGTGGTCCAGCTCGGCGATGATCGCTTCGGTGGAGATCTGCTCCCACCGGTCCAGCGCGGCCTCGATCAGCGCCTCCCGGTTGGCGAAGTGCCAGTAGAAGCTGCCCTTCGTCGTCCCCAGGCGGGCGGCGAGCGGCTCGACCGCCACCGCGGCGAGGCCGCCTTCGCCGATGGCGGTGAGTGCCGCGTCCGCCCAGTCCCGCGCGCTCAGCCGCTGCCGTCCGCCGCCCCCGGACCGGGGCTCCCGCCGTTGCACCATGACCGTACGGTACCGTACGGTAAGGACCATACGGCAGCGTATGGAGGTGCCCGATGCGCACAGTGCGCAACGTTCACGAACGCACCATCGAGGCCCCGGCCGAGACCGTCGGAGCCCTGCTCGACCAGCTCTCCTCCCCTCTCGACCCGCTCTTCCCCACCCCCGCCTGGCCCCCGATGCGCTTCGACCGCCCGCTGGGCGTCGGCGCGACCGGCGGCCACGGCTTCGTCCGCTACGCGGTCGCCGCGTACGAGCCGGGCCGCCGGGTCCGCTTCGCGTTCGGCCCGCCCATGAACGGCCATCACGAAATGGCCGTCGAGCCGCTCGGTCCCGGGCGCTGCCGCGTACGGCACACGCTGGAGGCGGAGCAGCGCCCCACACTCTGGGTGGGCTGGGCGCTGGCGGTCCGCTGGATGCACGACACGGTGGTCGAGGAGATCTTCGACAACGTCGAGCGGGTCGCCACCGGGGCGGTACGGCACCCGGTCCGCTGGTCGCCCTGGGTGCGGCTGCTCAACCGGCTGGTGTGGGACAGGCCGGCCGCCGTGGAGATCCCCGCGGCCGCCCGGCTGGCGCGTACCGCCTTCGAGCGGACCGACTTCCACGACGCCTGGCAGATGAACGTCCGCCCGGGGATGCCGGAGGAGCCGGAGGCCTGGCGGGGCGTTCTGCGCGGTGCCCCCTTCCCTGTGGTGGGCCGCGAGGGCGGCGAGGTGCTGCTGGGCGAGGACGCCGGGCACCTGGACTTCCGCGCGTCGATCCTCGTCGACGACGGTCGGGTCACCCTCTCCACGGTCGTGAGGATCCACAACTGGCGCGGTCGGCTCTACTGGGCCGTGGTCAAGCGGGTGCACCCGTTCATGGCCCGCACCATGTTGCGCCGCATCCACCGCAGGCTCGCCCTGGCCGCCCCGAGCGCCGGGGAGCGGGCTCAGCGGGCTCAGCGGGCTCAGCGGGCGGCCAATCCTCCCGAAGCACAGGTGAGTTGAGCAGAGCGGCGGCGGTTCCCGACCGCGCGGTGACCGGGCCGGACACGAGGTCCCGGCCGGTCGCCGCCCACCGCCCCTGAGCCCTGCAACCTCCGCCCGCAGCCCGCCGCGCCTCAGCGCTGAGGAAGCGCCACCGCCGCCTGCGGGCGGATCGGGAGCCGGTTCACCGGGCGCCCGGTCGCGGCCCGCACGGCCGCGGCCACCGCCGCCGGGGACGTGACCACCGGCACCGCGCTCGCCGCCTTCGCCCCGAAGGGCGCCACGACGTCCCGCTCCTCGACCAGCTTCACGATCCGGATGTCCGGCGCGTCCAGCGCGGTCGGCAGCGCGTACCCGGTCAGGTCGGGCCGCCGGACCACGCCGCGCGACGTCCGCAAGTTCTCGGTGAGCGCCGCGCCCATGCCCTGCGTCACGCCCGCCTCGATACGGGAGGCCAGCTGGCGCGGGTTGAGCACCCGCCCCACGTCCTGCGCCACCGCCATCTCCACGACCCGCACCGAGCCCAGCTCGATGTCCACGTCCACCACGGCCCGTACGGCGGCGAAGGCGAGCCCGACGAACGCGTCGCCCTGGCCCGTCTCGTCCAGCGGCTCCGTCGGGTGCGGGCGGCACTGCGCGGTCGCCCACAGCTCCTTGCCGTCGAGCGTCTCCGCCACCGTCGTGCTGAGCACCCCGTCGTACGAGGTGATCTTGCCGTCGGCGATCGTCAGCAGCTCCGTGGACATCCCGAACTTGTGCGCCAGCGGCTGGAGCAGCTGCGTACGCACCATCTTGGCCGCGCGCTCGACCGCGCCGCCCGACACCCACGTGTGCCGGCCGTGGCAGGCGGGGCCCGCCGGCGGCTGGTCGGTGTCGACCGAGGCGACGTGCACCTCCTCGACGCCCAGCACCTCCTGGACGATCTGCCGGGCGAGCGTGGAGAAGCCCTGGCCGGTCTCGACGGCGGCGCAGATCACCGTCGCCTCACCGCCGTTGACCTTCACCGTCGCCGTGGAGACCTCGTCCGCGCCCTCCGCGCCGAGCATGTGCACCATGCCCAGCGCGTAGCCGACGCCGCGCCGCACCGCACCCGGCTCGCCCGCGCCCTCGGGGCCGCCCGGGAGCAGCCACTCCTCCTCCGGGGCGTCCTTGGGCAGCGGCGGCAGCTCCGCGTCCCGTACGGCCTGGAGCAGCTCGGCGACCGGGGCCGGGCAGGTCACGGTCTGGCCGGTCGGCAGCAGGTCGCCGGTGGCCATCACATTGCGCAGCCGCAGCTCCACCGGGTCGATGCCCAGCTTGGCGGCCAGCTTGTCCATCTGGCCCTCGTACGCGGCGCACACCTGCATCGCGCCCTCGCCCCGGACATGGCCCGACGGCGGGTTGTTGGTGCGGACGGCCCAGCCCTCGACGAAGGCGTGCGGCACGACGTACGGGCCCGCGGCGAAGGCGACGGCCGCGGCGAGGGAGTCGGCTGAGGAGTCCGCGTACGCGCCCGCGTCCAGCAGGATCTGCGCCTCGACCTTGACCAGGCGGCCCTCGGAGTCGGCGTGGTGGCGGTAGCGCAGGAGGGTGGGGTGGCGGTGCGCGTGGCCGAGGAAGGACTCCTCGCGGGTCGCGGCCAGCTTGACCGGGCAGCCGGTGCGCAGCGCGAGCAGCCCGAGCGGCAGCTGCATGCCCGCGTCCTCGCGGTCGCCCATCGCGCCGGGCACGCCGGTGACGACGACCTTGACGCGCTCGGGCTCCAGACCGAAGCAGGCGGCGGCGAGGTCGCGGTCGGCGTGCGGGTCGGTGGATGCGGTGTAGATCTCCACGCCGCCGTCGGGACGCGGCACGGCGAGCCCGGCCTCGGCTCCGATGGGCGCGGGGTCCTGTCGCCCGATGCGGTAGAGCCCTTCGACGACGACGTCTCCGGTGATGTCCGGGTCGCCGTAGCGGAGGGGGATGTGGCGGATGAGGTTGCCGTCCGGGTGCAGCGGCTCGGCCTCGAACGCCTTCTCCGGGTCGGTGACGGGCTCCAGCACCTCGTACTCGACGGCGATGGCGGCCGCGGCGAGGCGCGCGGTGTCGGGGTGGTCGGCGGCGACCGCGGCGATGGGCTCGCCGTGGTGGCGCACCACGTCCTTCGCGAAGACCGGCCGGTCGCAGACCTTGCGGTCCCCGGCCGTACGGCCGTGGCTCGCGTCGCCCGGGACGTCCTCGTGGGTCACCACGGCCCGTACGCCCGGCATTTCGGCCGCCGGGGCGGTGTCGATGGACACGATCCGGGCATGCGGATGCGGTGATCGCAGTATGGCCGCCCAGAGCAGGCCCTCGGCCCACAGATCGGCGGCGTACGGGAAGGTGCCCGCGGTCTTCGCATGGGCGTCGGCGGGCGCGAGCGACGCCCCGAGGCCGTGCGGCGGGGCGTCCTCGACGGGCGTCGGGCCGCCGCCGACGGCCGGGGTCGCGGTGGCCGCGTCGGGACCGGTCATCACGCCGCCTTTCCGCTACCGCTGGGTGTCTGGAGACTACGGGTTCTCCCACCCGGTTGTGGGCATTCGTTCCGCCCCGCGGAACGCATGCCCACAACGCTCATGGCCGGTCATGCGTGGTCCTCCGCGGAGCGTGCCTGGTGGGGGATGCGCGGGGTGTCGCCATCGGTGGCGCCGGAGTCCTCGGCCTCGGCCTCTTCCTCCGCCTCCGCCTCCGCCGACTCCGCGCGGCCCTCGACGACTTCGCGCACCGCGTCGAGCACCCCCCGGTAGCCGGAGCAGCGGCACAGGTTGCCGCAGATCGCCTGGCGGGTCTCGAGTTCGGTCGGCGCGTGGTTGCCCTCGAGGAGGTCGTGCACGGTCATCGCGAGCCCCGGCACGCAGAAGCCGCACTGCACGGCGCCGCTGGCGGCGAGGGCGCGCTGTACGTCCGAGGGGACGCCGTCGGCGGCGAGCCCCTCGACCGTACGGACCTCGCTTCCGGCCGTGGTCGCCGCGGGCACCAGGCAGGAGGCGACGAGCCGCCCGTCGACCTGTACCGAGCAGGCGCCGCACTCGCCCTGCGAGCAGCCGTCCTTCGCCCCGGCGAGACCGAGGCGCTCGCGCAGGACGTAGAGCAGCGACTCGCCGATCCAGGCGTCGGTGACGGGGCGGTCGGCGCCGTTGACGCTCAGGACGTACGAGGCGTTGGGGTGCTCGCTGTGCGGGTCGGCCGCGTCGGAGTCCGCCGGTTCGGCCGGCTCGTCGGGTGACTCGTCGTGCGCGGCGGCTGTCTCCTCGGGCCCGTCGGGAGCGTCCCCGTTGCCGGCACCGGTGCCGGAGTCCTCGTCCACATCCGGTGAGCCGGACGGGGAGCCGGGCCTTGATGCGGACGCGGCCCGGTCGGCTGCCGGAGAGCCCGCGCCCGTAAGTCTGTTGATCGCGTCCTCGGCCGCGCGGCCCGGCAGCGAACCACCCTCGGCCGGGGCCGCGTACGACGAGTCACCTGTGCCGCCGGGCCGGGTCCGCGACCGGTCGCTCGCGCCAGCCTGAGTCCCACCGGCCTGAGTCCCACCGGCGTGAGCCCCACCGGCGTGAGCCCCACCGGCGTGAGCCCCCCCGGCCTCGCTCCCACCGGCCTCCGTCGTGGCCGATTTCCCGCCGGCGTTCCCGTCGGCGTCCCTGCGCGCGTTCTCGGCCCCGGCGTCCGGGGACTGCCACGGGCTGTTCGCGGCCGGCGGCCATCCGGCATCCGCATCCGCGGCCGGTGGCTCGGTACGGTCCCCGGCCGCGGCGCCGCCCGGTCCGGCGGCGAGCTTCCGCCGGCCAGGCGCTCCGCTCCGCGTCGCTCGCGGCTGCTCGAACCCGCCTGCGGCTCCCGCTCCCGGCTCGCCGCCGCCCTGCGGCCACGGCTCGGCCGCGGCGGCTCCGCCCTCGCTCAGGGGGTACGCGCCCGACTCGTCCGTGCCCGGCGCGTCCGTGGTCGGGACGGCCCACTGGCCCGTCGCCGAGGCAGTCGTACTCCAGCCCTCCGGCGCGCCCTGACCGCCCGGCCCGCCCCGACCGCCCGCGCCGCCGGACTGCGCCGCCGAGTCGGGCAGTTGTCCCCCCGCCGAGGGGAATGTCCATTGACCGGTCAGGTCCGACGCCCCCTGACCCGAAGCCCCCTGCAGCCCCTGCGCATCCTGCGAGTTCTGCACACCCTCCGGCGCGCCCTGCCCGCCGTACCACGGCTGCCCGCCCGCGGCCGGCGAGCCACCGCCGTACGGGCCGGCCGGGCGCGCCCGGTCGCCGACCAGGTATTCGCCCGATTCGCCCACGGGATCGTCCGGCGCGATCGGCACGCTCCACTGACCCGCGGCCCCCGCGGCGCCCGGGTCGCCCCAACCGCCGTCGCCCTGGCCCCCTTGCCCCGCGCCGGTGTCGGCGAACGGCATCGTCCACTGCCCCGTCGCCCTCGGGTCCGCCGGCGCGCCCGGGTCAGCGGGCTGCCCGGCACCGGGCGTGATGGGCGGCGGTACGTAGCCGTGGCCGAGCGCGGCCAGCGGGTCGGCGCCCGGAGGAACCGCGGACGGGTCGAGAAGGCCCTCGGGCAGCCGCACGTACGCCGTGGTCTCCGCGTCGTACTCGCCCTGCGGCAGGGGCTCCCAGCCGTGCGGCCCGCGCGGCTGCTGCGGCCCCTGGCCGTCCTGCGGCGGCTGCTGTTCGGAACTCATGCGAGCGCCCTCCCCAGAGCTCGGCGGGCCAGTGCGGCCACCGTACGCCGCAGGTGCAGGGCGGCGGGCGGCAGGGCGGCAGGTTCGCTGCCGTCCTCGGCGGGCGGCGGGTCGGGGATGCAGGCCGCCGCGACGTACTCGCCGAAGGCCGCGCAGGCCTCGGGCGCGAGCGAGCGGTCGCCGTCCCAGTCGATGAGCGCGGCCACCCAGCGCTCGGCCTCCAGGGGCCGCAGCGGCATCGGCGCCACCGCGCCCACCGCGCAGCGCACGTTGCGCCGGGCGGGGTCGAGCACGAGGGCGACGGAGGCGGTGGCGCGCCCGGGCCCCGTACGGCCCGTGGCCTTCAGGTAGGTCTGCGGCGCGTGGAGCAGCGGTACGCGCACGAAGCCGACGATCTCGCCGGGCCGCAGCATCTCGATCCCGGCGAGCAGATGGCTGACCGGGATCTCGCGGCGCGAGCCCTCGGGCCCGGCGACGATCAGCGTGGCCTCGAGGGCGGCGAGCACGGGCAGCGCGTCGCCGGTGGGCGCTGCGGTGACGATGTTGCCGCCGAGGGTCCCGGCGTTGCGGATCTGCGGCGGGCCCGCGGCGCGCGCGGCCGCGGCCAGCGCCGGGATGAGCGCCGCGAAGTCGGGCCGTCCCATCCGGGCGTGGGTGAGGCCCGCGCCGAGCAGGGCGTGTCCGTCCTGGTACTGCCAGCCGCGGATCTCACTGATCCGGCCGAGGCCGACCAGCGCCGCGGGCCGCAGCAGGCCGGAGTTGACGGCGGCCATGAGGTCGGTGCCGCCCGCGACCGGCACGGCGGCGGGCATGGCGGCGAGCGCCGCCACGGCCTCGTCGAGCGAGGCCGGCAACGTCACCGACTGCGCTGCCTGCGACGCGTGCGTGGTCAACCCAGCTGCCCCTTCCCGATGTCCCGCCTGTTCGCCGTACGGTACGTGCTCACAGTCCGGACGTGGCAACTCTGGCACATCTTCACCGCCCCTCGGCGCGAGGGTCCACGAAGGGCTGTTACATACCGAATTGGCGATTGGTCCGTTTTCTTGGCCTGTTGACCCTGAGCACGAATTGCACCCTTCGGTGAGCTTTTGTGCGAGTTCTGTCGTCCCGGGTCCACGCTTCCAGGGGCGCGCCGCGCGGGGGCCCGGCTTCGCCCGCGGCTCACACGATCGGGGGCGCCCCCTCGATCGGACGTCCGAGGCTGACGCCCTCCGGCGCGGGCCGCCGCTGCCACGGGCGGGGTCCGGACGGTGGGCGGTAGTCGACGCCGAGGGCGTCGAGGCGCGCGTAGTGCGCGGTCATCCGGGACTCGAAGCCGGCGAAGTCCCGCTCGGCGGGGGCGGGCAGGGCGGACCAGGCGACTTCGGCGAAGGCGGCGAGGCGAGGGAAGACCTGGTAGTCGACGCGCTGCTGGTTCTCCATCACCTCGGTCCAGACGTTGGCCTGGGTGCCCAGGACGCGGGCGGCCTCGGCGGGGGTGAGCTGCGGCGGGACGGGCTCGAAGCGGTAGACGTCCTCGAGCGTGCGGACGTAGCCGATGGGCATCGGCTCGTCGTCGCCGGGGGCTTGGCGGTGGTCGAGATACACCTGCTGCTCAGGACACATGACCACGTCGTGGCCGGCCCTGGCGGCCGCGATCCCGCCCGCGTAACCGCGCCAGGAGGACACGGCCGCTCCCTCCGCCAGGCCCCCCTCAAGGATCTCGTCCCAGCCGATGAGGCGGCGGCCGCGGGCAGTGAGCCAGCGGTCGAAATGCCGGATGAACCAGCTCTGCAGCTCGTCCTCGTCCGCGAGCCCCAGCTCCTTGATGCGGGCCTGGGCGGTCGGGGAGGCCTTCCACTGGTCCTTGGGGCACTCATCGCCGCCGATGTGGACGAACGGGGAGGGGAAAAGCCCGAGAACCTCCTCGAGCACGCCCTCGTAGAAGCGGAGGGTGTTGTCAGTGGGGGCGAGTACGTTCGGGTTGATGCCCCAGGTCGTCCAGACGCCGAGGGAGGCCGTGTCGATGACGTCCGTGTTGCCGAGTTCCGGGTATGCGGCGATGGCCGCCTGCGAGTGGCCGGGAATGTCGATTTCCGGGACGACCGTGATATGCCGCCCGGCGGCGTACGCGACGATCTCGCGGATGTCGTCCTGCGTGTAGTAACCGCCGTGCGGGCGCTCGTCCCAGAGGGGCGAGGCCCGGTGCCCGTACTTGGTGCGCTCGCGCCACGCGCCGACCTCGGTGAGCCGCGGGTAGCGCTCGATCCCGATGCGCCAGCCCTGGTCGTCGGTGAGGTGCAGGTGCAGGACGTTCAGCTTGTGGGCGGCGATGAGGTCGATGTAGCGGAGCACGCCGTCCTTGGGCATGAAGTGGCGGGCCACGTCCAGCATCAGGCCGCGCCAGGCGAACCGGGGCGCGTCCTCGACCGTCACGTACGGTACGGTCCGCTCGCGGTCCGGCGGCCGGACCGGCGCCTTCCGGAACTCGTCGGGACCGAGCAGCTGCCGCAGCGTCTGCCGGCCCCAGAAGACGCCCGCTTCGCCGCCGCCCGCGATGTCCACGCCGCACCTGCCGACCGTGAGCCGGTAGCCCTCGGGGCCGAGCCGCTCCGTGAGTTCGGGGTCGATCCGGGTGCGTACGTCGTCGGCGTACGGGCCGTGGCGTCCGGTGTCCGTCAGGTGCCGGGGCGCGGGGATGAGGCCGGGAACCGGCTTGTCCGTCATGTCCTCAGTCCTTCACCGCGCCGCCGAGGCCGGAAACCAGGCGCCGCTGTACGAGTACGAAGAAGACCAGCACGGGGACGGTCATCACGGTCGATGCGGCCATGATCCCGCCCCAGTCGTTCTCATCCGGCTTGAAGAAGACCAGCAGGGCCATCGGCAGCGTGGAATTCTCGGTGGCGCTGATGATGAAGGACTTGGCGAAGAGGAAGTCGTTCCAGGTCGAGATGAAGGAGAAGACGCTGGTCGCCACGAGACCCGGGAAGACCAGCGGAAAGAGGATCTGCCACAGGAAGCGGGCACGGCTCGCGCCGTCGATGTACGCGGCCTCCTCCAGGGCCTCCGGCACGGCCTTCACAAAGCCCCGCAGCATCCAGATCGCGAAGGGCAGCGAGAAGGCGATGTGCGGCAGGACGAGCGATCCGAGCGTGTTCAGTTGCCCGAAGTCCCGCATCAGGAAGAACAGCGGAATGGTCAGCGCCTCGATCGGCACCATCTGCGCGACGAGGAACATGATGAGCAGCGTCGTACGGAATCTGAAGCGGAAACGGGTCACGGCGGTCGCCGCGAGGAACGCGATCAGCGCGGACGCGATGACCACGACGCCTGCGACCAGCAGGCTGTTGAGGAAGTAGCGCCCGAAGTCCTGCTGTTCGAAGACCCGCCGGAAGGCGTCGAGCGAGGGGTCGAGTGTCCAGGGCCGCGGCTCGGTGGACTGCACCTCACCCGCCGGCTTGAAGGCCGAAAGCACCATCCAGTAAAGCGGGAAGGCCACGGCCGCCGCGATGAGCAGGGCCGATGCCTCGGCGGCCAGCCGCCACGGCCTGCGGATGCGCAAGAGGCTCACAGTTCTTCTCCCTGCCGTCGCAGCAGCCGCAGATAGCCGAGCGTCACCACGAGCAGGATCAGCAGCATGACGACGCCGATCGCTGAGCCGAGGCTGTACTGCGAGGACGCGAACGCCTTCTGGTAGGCGTAGACATTGAGGACGAGATTCTGGCCGGCGATGCCGCCGCCGTTCGTCATCACGTAGATCTGCGTGAAGACCTTGAAGTCCCAGATGATCGACTGAATCGTCACCACGACCAGAATCGGCCGCAGAATCGGGGCCATGACTTTCCGCCAGATCTGCAGGCTCGACGCGCCGTCCAGCGCCGCGGCCTCCAGCACCTCCCCCGGAATCGCCTTGATGCCCGCGTAGACGGTCACCATCACGAACGGGAACGAGCACCACACCACCTCGAAGAGGACGAGGGCGAAGGCGCTGTACCGCCCGTACGTCCAGGAGAAGTCGTGCAGGCCCAGCAGCTTGTTGACCGGGCCGAAGTCGGGGTCGAAGAGAAAGACCCAGACCGTGGAGCCGGTGATGGCGGGCGTGGCCCACGCGCCCAGCGCGGCGAGCATGAGGGCCAGCCGGGGCACCGCCCGTACGCGGGTGAGCAGGACGGCGAGCGCGCAGCCCACCGCCAGGGTGCCCACCACGCACGCTGCCGCGAACAGCACGGTCGCCAGCAGCACCTGCCAGAACTGGCGGTCGCCGAAGAGCTTCGCGTAGTTGCCGAACCCCTGGAACGTGGTCGGTTCGCCGCCGCTGACCTGCGCCTGCGTGTACTCCAGGAACGAGATCAGGCCGAGCTGGTAGACCGGGTAGACCAGCAGCCCGCCGAGGACGGCGAGCGCGGGGGCGAGATAGAGCCACGGCGTCCAGCCGGGGCGCTGCGCGCTGGCGCGCTCGCGCCTCTTAACCGCCAGGCCGGGACTGCCGATTCCGACCGTGCTGCCGGTCCCACCGGTCCGGCCGGTTTCGCCGGTCCTGCCAGTCCGGCCAGTCCGGCCAGTCCCGCCGGTCCCGCCGGTCTCGCCGGTTCCGCCGGTTCCGCCCGTCCCGCCAGTCCCGCCGGTCCGGCCAGTCCGGCCAGTCCCGCCGGTTCCGCCCGTCCTGCCAGTCTCGCCGGTTCCGCCGGGCCCGCCGGTCCTGCCAGTCCCATCCGTCCTGCCGGTCCCGCGGGGCCTGCCCGTGCTGCCGGTCTCGCCGGTTCGGCGGCCGACTTCCGGCGATGGACCCTGCGTCGGCTCGCGGCTGGCACTCGAGGCCGAGCAGCCCTCCGCCGCCCGGCCGGGCGCGTCCGGGGCCGCGCCGGGCGGTGCCGCCGGGGCCGCCGTGCCGGGGCGGCCTGCGGCACCGCCGCGGCCGGGCGGAGAGTCTGCCGGGACGGTGCGGTGCGTCATCGGCTTCACCCCGCGGAGCGGAACGCGTCGTCCATCTTCTTCGCGGCGTCCTCCGCGGCCGCGGGCACCGGCTTGTCGCCGCGTACGACCTCCTGGAACATCGTCGGCAGCACGAGCGAGGCGTCGATCGCCGCCCAGCCCGGCGAGGCCGGGACGAACTTCGCGCCCGCGTCGAGGGTCTTCACGAACGGCTCGATGAACGGCTCCTGCCGCGCCACCTCGTCCCGTACGTCCGTGTGGGTGGGCAGGAAGCCCATCGCCTCGAAGAGCCCCCGCTGCGTCTCCTTGCCCGCCAGGGACTTCATCAGTTCCACGGCCAGGGTGCGGTGCGAACTGCTCTTCAGCACACCGAGGTTGTTGCCGCCCGCGAAGGCCGGAGCGATCTCGCCCTCCTTCACGCCGGGCAGCGGCACGACCGCGTACTTGCCCTTGACCTTGCCGTCCTCCATGGCCTGGTGGCTGAAGTCGCCGCCGATGGCCATGCCCGCCTTGCCGGAGGCGAAGGCGGTGACGGTGTCGTTGCCGCCCATCTCGGCGCACTTGGCGGCGGGGCAGTTGTCGTCGCCGAAGAGGGAGGTGTACGCCTTGATGCCCTTCTGGGCGGCCGGGCCGGCGATGGCGGAGGTGTACGTGCCGCCCTTCCCGGTGGCCAGTTCACCGCCGTTCGCCCAGATGAAGGGCATCGCACCGTAGGTGTACGCGCCGCCGACCGCGAGCCCGTACAGCTCCGGCCTCTCCTTGCGGATCTTCCTGGCCGTGTCGATGAGCTGGGCCTGCGTGTTCGGCACCTCGAGCTCGAGGTCCTTGAAGACGTCGGTGCGGTAGTACAGCGCCCGCACGCCGACGAACAGCGGGGCGCCGTAGACCTTGCCGCCGACGGTGACGGACTCCCTGGCCGTCGGGTCGGTGTCCTTGGCGTCGTCCCAGGCCGCGAACTCCTCGCTGACGTCGGCGAGTCCGCCGTCCTTGACGTACCCGGCGGTGTCCGTGTTGCCGTACTCGATCAGATCGGGCGCGCTCTTCGGGTCGTTGAAGGCCGCCTTGATCTTCTGCGCGCGGGTGTCGACGGGTATGTAGTCGACCTCGACCTTGGTGCCCTGATGGGCCTTCTCGAAGGCGTCGACGGCCTCGTCGACGACCTTCTCCTTGGGCTTGTTGGCGACCTCCTGGAAGAGCCAGACGCGCAGCGTGCCGCTCTTCTCGTCCGACGTCGCGCTGTTGTCGGACGTCGACGGGGCACAGGCGGTGGCGGTGAGCCCGGCGAGGACGAGCGCCGCCGTCGGGGCGGCAAGACGGGCGGAGAGTTTCATGGGACCCCCAACGGTTGGCGTTGCAGCATTCGCAACGTACGTTTCGTGCTGCACAACACGCAGGAGGCTATGAGCGGTTCACGGCCCCGACAAGTGGTCTCCACCACTTCGTGACCGGCGGAAGCACCCTGTGCAACGCGAACGGCCCCCGGGTGCGCATGGTGCACACCCGGGGGCCGTCACAAGCCCACCGAAGGGTCGGCTACTTCTTGTCGCTGCCCTTACCGCTCTTGTCCCTGTCGCCACTGGCGCCCATGGACTCGTAGATCTCCTTGCACATCGGGCAGACCGGGTACTTCTTCGGGTCGCGGCCCGGGACCCAGACCTTGCCGCACAGCGCGACGACAGGCGTGCCGTCCAGCGCGCTCGCCATGATCTTGTCCTTCTGGACGTAATGGGCGAAGCGCTCGTGATCGCCGTCGCCGTGCGACACCTGCGGCGTCGGCTCTACCAGGGTTCCGGTGCCTGCCCCGCGCTCGGGCTCGAGAGTGCTCATGTCTGCCAAGGGTACTCACGCCTGCGGGAAGCAGGGAGCGGCGGCGCTCCGGGCCTTCGGGGCGCCGCGGGCCGGTCCTGCCGGGTCTGCCGGACTTGCCGGGCCAGCCGGACTTGCCGGGCATGCAGCCCGGCTGGGCCGGGGAGAGCGCAGGACGAGTGCCAGCAGCGCCGCCGTCGCGGACAGCGCCCCGACGGCGATCCACACCATGTCGTACGAGCCGGACGCGTCCCGCGCCACGCCGCCGAGGAAGGCCACGAGTCCGGCGCCCACCTGGTGCGCGGCGCTCACCCAGCCGAAGACGATGGCGCCGTCCTCGCCGTAGAACTCCCGGGACAGCGCGATCGTCGGCGGCACGGTGGCCACGTCGAGCAGGCCGAAGAGGACGACGAAGGCGACCAGCGGCCCGTGCACCGCCGGCGCCAGCAGCAGCGGCAGGAACATCAGCGACATGCCGCGCAGCGCGTAGTACGCGGCGAGCAGCCGCCGGGGGTCGACCCGGTCGGTGAGCCAGCCCGAGCCGACGGTGCCGGCCACGTTGAAGATCCCGATCAGGGCGAGCAGCGAGGCGGCGACCGTCACGGGCATGCCGTGGTCGTGGGCGGCCGGGGTGAAGTGCGTCCACATGATCCCGTTCGTGGAGGCGCCGCAGATCGCGAAGGTGCCGGCGAGCAGCCAGAACGGGGCGGTGCGCGCGGCGTCGCGGAGCACCCGCAGGGTGCGCCGGGCGGCGCCCGGCAGGGGGGCGGGCTTCGGCACCCGCTCCGCGGCCCCGTACGGCCTCAGTCCCGCATCCGCCGGATGGTCGCGCATCAGCAGCCGTACGAGCACCAGCACGACCAGCGCGGCCAGCGCCGGCGTCACGGCAGCGGCACGCCAGCCGAAGCGCTCGGTCATCCAGGAGAGCAGCGGCAGGAAGACGAACTGGCCGAAGACGCCGGCCGCGGTGAGCAAGCCGGTGACCAGGCCGCGGCGGCGTACGAACCAGCGGCCGACGACGGTCGCGGCGAAGGCCATCGCCAGGGAGCCGGAGCCCAGCCCGACGAGGAAGCCCCACAGAACGGTCAGCTGCCAGGCCTCGGTCATGACCGCCGTCAGGCCGCCGCCGACCGCGACGGCCGCCAGCGCACCGGCGGCGACCCGGCGCATGCCGAAGCGGTCCATCAGCGCGGCGGCGAAGGGCGAGGTGAGCCCGTACAGCGCCATGTTCACCGAGGCGGCGAAGCCGATGGTGGAGCGTGACCAGCCGAACTCCGCGTGCAGCGGGCCGACGAGGAGACCGGACATCGTGGTAAAGGCGCCCGCACTGACGATCGCCAGTCCGGAGACGGCTGCCACCCACCAGGCGCGGTGCGGTCGCCGACCCCACAGGTGAATTCTCTCGACGCTCTGTGTCATGCCTACGAGCCTGCGCGGCGGGCCCTGGCTCGACGAGTGGCCAGATGGCCGATATGTGAAAGAATCTCGCCATGGCCGCTTTCCCGCACCCCGGCCGCCACCGGGTCGCCGTCCTGGCCCGCCACGGTCTGCTGCCGATCGAAGTGGGCATCGTCCACCAGCTGTTCGGGCAGGCCGCGCGGGTGCGCGGCGGCGAGCCGCTCTACACGGTCGTGACCTGCGCGCTCGTACCCGGCGAGGTCCGCACCAGCGCCGACTTCGCCATCGCCGTCGCGCACGGCCCCGACGCCCTGGCCGAGGCCGACACCGTGATCGTCCCGTCCGCCCAGGTCGACTACGAGCCCCAGACCGGCCGTCTCGACGGCCCGCTCGCCGAAGCCTTCGCCCGTATCCGGCCCGCCACCCGGATCGCCTCGATCTGCACCGGCGCCTTCGTCCTGGCCGCCGCCGGGCTCCTCGACGGCCGCCGCGCGACGACGCACTGGCGGTCCTGCGAGCACCTCCAGGAGATCCATCCAGCGGTCAAGGTCGACCCGGACGTCCTCTACACCGAGGACGACGCCGGGGACGACACCGACGGCGGGTCGGTCCTCACCTCGGCAGGCGTCGCCTCGGGCATCGACTTGTGCCTGCACATGATCCGGCGCGACCACGGCTCGGCGGTCGCCAACGAGGTGGCCCGCTCCACGGTCGTCGCCCCGCACCGCGAGGGCGGCCAGGCCCAGTTCATCCAGCGGCCCGTCCCCGAGCCCCGGCTGTCCTCCACCGGCGCGGCCCGCGCGTGGGCGCTCGAGCACCTCGACCGGCCGCTCACGCTGCGCGAGCTGGCCGCGCGGGAGTCGATGAGCGTACGGACCTTCAGCCGCCGGTTCCGCGAGGAGGCGGGGATGACCCCGATGCAGTGGCTGGCCCAGCAGCGCATCGAGCGGGCCCGGCAGCTGCTGGAGGAGACGGATCTGCCGGTCGACCGGGTCGCGGCGGACGCGGGCTTCGGCACGGGGGCCTCACTGCGCCAGCATCTGCAGGCGACGCTCGGCGTCTCCCCGAGCGCGTACCGCGGTACGTTCCGGGGCCCGGCGGCACCGGGCAGACCGGGCTGAGCGGGACCGCACGGCAGGCACGGCACCGGGGCAGACCGGGCTGAGCGGGCCCTGGGTCGCCTAGTTCAGGCTCGGGTCGTCCGGATACGTCGCCACCATGGCGAGTTCGTTGCGCTGCCGCCGCAGCACCGAGCGCCACAGGTGCTCGGGGTCCGGCGAGGACACGTCACCCGGCTCGGACTCCACCACGTACCACGCCCCCTCGACCAGCTCGTCCTCCAGCTGGCCCGGGCCCCAGCCCGCGTAGCCCGCGAAGATGCGCAGCGATCCCAGCGCCGCGGCCAGCAGCTCCGGCGGCGCCTCCAGGTCCACCAGGCCGATGGCGCCGTGCACCCGCCGCCAGCCCAGCGGCCCCTCCCCCACGGGCGTGCCCGCCTCGCCAGGCACCACGGCGACGCCCAGCGCCGAGTCCAGCGACACCGGGCCGCCCTGGAACACCACGCCCGGCTCCCCCGTGAGACCGGCCCAGGACTCGAGGATATCCCCGACTCCGACCGGCGTCGGCCGGTTCAGGACGACGCCCAGCGATCCCTCCTCGTCGTGGTCGAGGAGGAGCACCACAGCGCGGTCGAAGTTGGGGTCGGCCAGCGCCGGTGTCGCGACTAGCAGCCGCCCTGTGAGGGAGGACACCTCGGTCATGACGACATGATCCCGCACGATTGCCCTCCGCGGGGAGTCAATGCGGCTACGCGGCCGACGGCAGCGCGGGGCGTACGGCGGCACGGGGGCGCGCCGTGCGACCCTGCGGTGTTCCCGGGTGACCCTGCGGTACGGGGAGGTGAACGGAACGTGTTGCGACGCATGCATGCCGTGGTCGTTCGTACCGCGCCCTTACGGAGGAGGGCCACACGGCCCTTACCATTTCTCTGGTCCCTGCCCGACTCCAGGAACGCGAGACCCATGACCGACGACGTCCTGCTTGTCCACGGCGGCACACCGCTCGAGGGCGAGATCCATGTCCGCGGCGCGAAGAACCTCGTGCCGAAGGCCATGGTCGCCGCTCTGCTCGGCAGCGAGCCAAGCCGGCTGCGCAATGTGCCCGACATCCGTGATGTCCGCGTCGTACGCGGGCTGCTGCAGCTGCATGGCGTCACGGTGCGCCCAGGTGACGACCCGGGCGAGCTGATCCTCGACCCCTCCCGCGTGGAGAGCGCCAACGTCGCCGATATCGACGCGCACGCCGGGTCCTCCCGCATCCCGATCCTCTTCTGCGGCCCGCTGCTGCACCGCCTCGGCCACGCCTTCATCCCGGGCCTGGGCGGCTGCGACATCGGCGGCCGGCCGATCGACTTCCACTTCGACGTGCTGCGCAGGTTCGGCGCGGTCATCGAGAAACGGCCCGAGGGCCAGTATCTGGAGGCGCCTAACCGGCTGCGCGGCACCAAGATCGAGCTTCCGTACCCGTCGGTCGGCGCGACCGAGCAGGTGCTCCTGACCGCCGTCCTGGCCGAGGGCATCACCGAGCTGCGCAACGCCGCGATCGAGCCGGAGATCGAGGACCTCATCTGCGTCCTGCAGAAGATGGGCGCGATCATCACGATGGGCACCAACCGCACCATCCAGATCACCGGCGTGGAGAAGCTCGGCGGCTACAACCACCGGGCCCTGCCCGACCGCCTGGAGGCCGCCTCCTGGGCGTGCGCGGCGCTCGCGACCGAGGGCAACGTTTCCGTACGCGGTGCCAGCCAGCGCGAGATGATGACCTTCCTCAACGTCTTCCGGAAGGTCGGCGGCGCCTTCGAGGTCGACGACAACGGCATCCGCTTCTGGCACCCGGGCGGCCCGCTGAACGCGATCGCGCTCGAGACGGACGTCCACCCGGGCTTCCAGACCGACTGGCAGCAGCCGCTGGTGGTCGCCCTGACCCAGGCGGCGGGCCTGTCGATCGTGCACGAGACGGTGTACGAGTCGCGGCTGGGCTTCACCAGCGCGCTGAACCAGATGGGCGCCCACATCCAGCTCTACCGCGAGTGCCTCGGCGGGACCCCGTGCCGCTTCGGCCAGCGGAACTTCCTGCACTCGGCGGTGGTGAGCGGGCCTACGAAGCTCCAGGGCTCCGACTTGGTCATCCCGGACCTGCGCGGCGGCTTCTCGTACCTGATCGCCGCCCTCGCGGCCCAGGGAACCTCCCGCGTCCATGGCATCGACCTGATCAACCGCGGCTACGAGAACTTCATGGGGAAGCTGGAGGGGCTCGGCGGCAAGGTCGAACTCCCGAAGCCGTCCGCAAGCGCCTGAGCCATCGTCTGCGAGCGCCTGAGCCCCCGACGGACCCCCTGCTGGGGGTCCGGGGGTTACTCCCGAAGCCTCCAGGCGAGCGCCTGGCCGTCCGGCGAGCCGGCACCCACGCAGAAGGGCGGCCACCCTCCCGAGGGTGGCCGCCCTTCGCGTCGTGCGGGGAACTTACTTGCCCTTGGCGGCTTCCTTGAGCTTGGAGCCCGCGGAGACCTTCACGCTGTAGCCGGCCGGGATCTCGATCGGGTCACCGGTCTGCGGGTTCCGCGCGGTGCGAGCGGCACGGTGGGTGCGCTCGAAGGTCAGGAAGCCGGGGATGGTGACCTTCTCGTCGCCCTTGGCGACGACCTCACCGACGGTCTCGGCGAGCGCGTTCAGGACGGCGTCCGCGTCCTTACGGGTCACCTGGGCGCGCTCGGAAAGAGCGGCCACCAGCTCACTGCGGTTCATAGTTACTCCCGTGTTCAACTTGCCAATGAGGCGTGAGATCGAAGCCGATGCTGCCAGGGCCCTCGGACAGTCCCCGGACCCGGGTCTGGTTGCAGACCCTCGCGCCCGGATACGCATCCTGCCCCCACCTGTGGCGGGAAAGCCAATCCGGCACCCCTCGGAGTCACACGAAAAGCGCCACGGCCTCGTTTCGGTGACGCTCCGTCTGCTCCTGGCAGCGCACCGCAGGGCTCGTTCCAGGGTTGCGGCGGGTTTCGCGGCCGTTTTTCTGCCCGTCACCCTATGGGGCCAGGTGGGACCGCGAGCCCTGCGACGCGCCGTGCTCAGTCCGCCGTGGCCGCCGTCACAGCCGGTCCGGCCGCTTTCGCGGCGTCCCGGACCGCTCCGGCGACGGCCCCGGCGACCTTGTCGTTGAAGACACTCGGGACGATGTAGTTCGGGTTGAGCTCGTCCTCGGTGACGACGTCCGCGAGCGCGGTCGCGGCGGCCAGCATCATGTCGGTGTTCACCGTGCGTGACTGGGCGTCCAGCAGGCCGCGGAAGACGCCCGGGAACACGAGCACGTTGTTGATCTGGTTGGGGAAGTCGCTGCGGCCCGTCGCGACGACGGCGGCGGTCTGGCGGGCCACGGCCGGGTCCACCTCCGGGTCCGGGTTGGCCAGTGCGAAGACGATCGCGCCGTCCGCCATGGCGGCGACGTCCTCGCCGGTCAGGACGTTGGGGGCGGAGACGCCGATGAAGACGTCCGCGCCCGCCACGGCCTGCGTGAGGGTGCCGGTGACCCCCTCGGGGTTGGTGTTGTCGGCGATCCAGCGCAGCGCGCCGCCCTCGTTACGGCCGTCGGCCTCGACCAGGTCCTGGCGGCCCGCGTGCACGACGCCGTGGATGTCGGCGACGACCGCGTGCTTCACACCGGCGGCGATCAGCAGCTTGAGGATGGCCGTACCGGCCGCTCCCGCGCCCGACATCACGACCCGTACGTCACCGATGCCCTTGCCGACGACGCGCAGCGCGTTGGTGAGCGCGGCGAGGACGACGATGGCGGTGCCGTGCTGGTCGTCGTGGAAGACCGGGATGTCCAGGGCCTCGCGCAGCCTGGCCTCGATCTCGAAGCAGCGGGGCGCCGAGATGTCCTCGAGGTTGATGCCCGCGAAGCCCGGGGCGATGGCCTTGACGATCTCGACAATGGCGTCGGTGTCCTGGGTGTCCAGGCACAACGGCCAGGCGTCGATGCCGGCGAAGCGCTTGAAGAGGGCCGCCTTGCCCTCCATGACGGGCAGCGCGGCCTTGGGGCCGATGTTTCCCAGGCCCAGGACGGCGGAGCCGTCGGTGACGACGGCGACGCTGTTGCGCTTGATGGTGAGGCGCCGGGCGTCCTCGGGGTTCTCGGCGATCGCCATGCACACGCGGGCGACGCCCGGGGTGTAGACCATGGAGAGGTCGTCACGGTTGCGGATCGGGTGCTTCGACGCCATCTCGATCTTGCCGCCGAGGTGCATCAGGAACGTACGGTCGGAGACCTTGCCCAGCGTGACGCCCTCGATGCCGCGCAGCTTCTCGACGATCTCCTCGGCGTGCGCGGTGGAGGTGGCCGCGACGGTGACGTCGATGCGCAGCTTCTCGTGACCCGACGCGGTGACGTCCAGCCCGGTCACCGAGCCGCCGGAGGACTCCACGGCGGTGGTGAGCTGGCTGACGGCGGTGCCGCTGGCCGGTACCTCCAGCCGGACCGTCATCGAGTAGGAGACGCTGGGCGCCGTTGCCATGGCCGACTTCCTCTTCTGCCTTCTTGTTCGCGTGAGGCGCAGCCCGCGTTCGGCGGGGGCGCGCAGGTTATTCCTCGCTCGCCTCCGGGCGCTTCGACCCGGTGTCGACACTCCTCGGCGCTGCGCTCGTTCCTCGCTTGGCCTCGTCGCTTTCGACACCGGCGCGCCCTTCGGCTCGCTCGGTCGATCGTCGCACCTACCTGCCGGTACGCGTTAGTCGCCTTCGAGTTTCGGAAATATTGTTCCAGCCGCGCGAAAGGGCGCCCCTCTCTGCTGAGAGGGGCGCCCTTCACGTACGAGCGAGGACACCGACCCGCCATGCTCGCCTCGCGGCAAGTGGTCGCTCGAAGCGACAAAGGTTGGGCCCGGGGGCTTGGATCGGGCCGGTGCCACACCCAGGCTAACAAACGACCCCGAGAAGTCATTCCTGTACGGGCAGTTGAGGCGAAACCGCCCCCGATCGGCCGCGCGGGCCGGGTCCGGCAACCGGCCGTGGGGCGACCGCGGGACCGGCCGTACGTCCCGTCCCGTGGTCAGTCCCTGAGCAGGTCCGGGACTCCGTCCGCGTCCGGTACGTCCCGTTCGCCCGAGAGCACCGTCAGCCGCTGCGTGGCCCGGGTCAGCGCCACGTACAGCACCCGCAGCCCGGCCGGAGACTCGTCCGCGATCTCGGCGGGCGAGACCACGACCGTCGCGTCGTACTCGAGCCCCTTCGCCTCCAGGCTGCCCAGCGGCACCACCCGGTCGCCGAGGCCCGCCACCCACTCACGGGCCTGCTCGCGGCGGTCCATCGCCACGACCACGCCGACCGTGCCGTCCACCTCGTCCAACAGGCGCTGGGCCTCCTCGCGTACGGAGGCGGCCAGGCCGTCGCGGGACACGGCGAATCTCGGCTCGATGCCGGTGGTGCGGACCGCCTCCGGGGACTCCATGCCCGGCATGGCCAGGGCGAGGACCCGGGAGGCGACGTCCGCGATCTCCGCGGGGTTGCGGTAGTTCACGGTCAGCATGAACTGGCGGCGCGGGCGGGTGCCGAGCGCCTCGTCCCGCGCCGCGGCCGCCTCCTCCGGGTCGGACCAGGAGCTCTGCGCCGGGTCGCCGACGATCGTCCAGGTGGCGTGCCGGCCGCGGCGGCCGACCAGCCGCCACTGCATGGGCGTGAGGTCCTGCGCCTCGTCGACGATGACGTGGGCGTAGTCCGTACGCTCCTCCTCCAGCCGCTCGCCCCGGCTGCGGCGGACGGGTCCCGTGCGCTCGGCGTAGGTGGTGAGTTCCTCCAGGCCGGTCAGCTGGTCGAGCGGGTCGACCTCGCGCTTGCGGGGCCTGGCCGGGGTGCCGAGCAGCACGTGCAGCTCGTCGAGCAGCGCCACGTCGTGCACCGACAGCGGCCCCCGGCCCTCGGCGTCGAGCCGCCCCAGGGAGCGGGCGAGCAGCCGCACTTCGCGCTGCGTCAGCACCCGGCGCGACCAGCGGGCGAGTCGCCGCTCGTCGGCCATGGCGGCGAGCACCAGGCGCGGGGTGAGCTCGGGCCACCAGGCGTCGAGGAAGTCGGTGAAGTACGGCTCGGTGGAGAGGTCCTCGTCGAACCCGGCGCGGGCCTCGGCGGCCAGCTCCGGGTCCGTATAGCGCCGGTGCGCGCCGGACTTCGTCCAGAGCGCGTCCAGCAGGAGGCGGCGGGCCCGGGGGCGCAGCAGGTTCACGGGGGCGGTCCCGCCCAACGCGGCCTGCCGGATGCGCTGCAGCTCGGCGGCGTCCAGCTCGACGCGGCGGCCGAAGGCGACGACGCGCAGCCGGTCCGGGGTGTCGCCGATGTCGAGCGCGCCCCTGGCCGCCTTGCGGAGCACCTTCACCATGTGGGACGAGCCCTTGATCCGGGCCACGGCCGGCTCGTCGTACGTGTCCGCCTGCGCGCCCTCGACCAGCGAGCCGACCGCGCGGATCGCGACCTGCCCCTCCTCGCCGAGGGACGGCAGCACGCCCTCGGTGTACGCGACGAGCAGCGGGGTCGGGCTGACGACCAGGATGCCCCCGGCGTAGCGGCGGCGGTCCTGGTAGAGGAGGTACGCGGCGCGGTGCAGGGCGACCGCCGTCTTGCCGGTGCCCGGGCCGCCGCCGACCTCGGTGACGGAGGCGGCGGGGGCGCGGATGACGAGGTCCTGCTCGGCCTGGATGGAGGCGACGATGTCGCGCATGGCGTGGCTGCGGGCCCGGCCGAGCGCGGCCATCAGGGCGCCGTCGCCGACGACGGGCAGCTCCGAGCCGTCCAGGGAGGCTGTCAGCTCGGGGCGCAGCAGGTCGTCCTCGACGCCGAGGACCCGGCGGCCCTTGCTGCGGATGACGCGGCGGCGGACGACGCGGCCCGGGTCCTTGGGGGTGGCTCGGTAGAAGGGGGCGGCGGCGGGGGCCCGCCAGTCGATGACGAGCGGGGAGTAGTCGGCGTCGAGGACGCCGAGCCGGCCGATGTGCAGGGTCTCGGCGATCTCGGCGCGGCCGTCCCGTACGGCGTCGTCCGCGGGCTCGACCGAGGTGTACGCACCGTCCGGGCCTCGCGCCCCGTCCTTGCCGTGCAGCAGGTCGATCCGGCCGAAGAGGAAGTCCTCGAACTCGCTGTTCAGCCGGTTGAGGTGGACTCCGGCGCGGAAGACCTGGGCGTCGCGTTCGGCGAGTGCGCCGGGCGTGCCGACCTGGCCGCGCCGGGCGGCGTCGTCCATCAGGAACTCGGCCTCGTGGATCTTCTCCTCGAGGCGCCGGTACACCTGATCCAGGTGATCTTGCTCGACACCGATCTCGCGGTCACGTACCGAATCGACAGCGACTTCCTGCGCGGCCACCCGTGCCCCCTTCTGACGTGCTGGGCAGCCGTCAACCGTACGCGAAGGGGGCGTACCGCGCATCTGTGATCAGGGATCTTTTCCGATCCCGCCGTTCATGACCGGGGCCGGGGCCGGGCTCTGAGGCCGGGCCCCGGTTCGGGGCGGCGCCGAGAAGGGGAGGCGCCGCGCTCAGGCGCCGCAGCCAGGCCCCGCTCAGGCGCCGACGGAGACCAGGCGCTTGCCGTCGAAGGTGCGGACCTCGAAGTGATCGATGTCGCTGCGGGCCATGGCCGCGCCGCCGTGCACATAGAGCGGTTGCTTGGCTTTCTCGTTGGTGCTGCCGGGGATGCCGTAGCCCCACTTCGGGACCGACCAGGAGGTGACGACCTCCTCGTCCCCCGTCTTGGAGACGGCGACGAGGCTGCACTTGAGCGGGCCCTTGACGTTCTTCAGCTCCAGCACGGCGTGCGTGCCCCAGGCCTTCTTCTCGGTGCCGACGGTCGCCGCCACATTGCTGACCGGGTCGGTCGCCTCGACCTTGTCGGTCATGTGGTTGAAGAAGGCGTCCTCGGCCGGGCTCGTGGAGTGGGCGTGCGGCAGGGCGGCTTGGGACTTGCCGTCGTCGGAGGCCATCACGCCGGTGGCGACGGGCCCGCCGATGATCAGCGCGGCGGCGGCCGCGACCAGGTAGAGCCCGCGCCTGCGCTTCTGGCTGCGCTTGACCGCCACCTCGTCCACCAGCCGGTCCAGCAGCTGCGGGCTCGGCGGGGCGTGCAGCGCGGCGGGGTCGGGGACGGCGGACGGGGTCTCGGCGAGGGAGGCCAGCAGCGGCTCGAGCCCCATGAACTCCTCGAGCTGCTGCGCGCAGGCGTCGCAGTACGCCAGATGGTCTTCGAAGCGCGCCGCGTCCGCGGGATCGAGCACACCGAGCGCGTAGGCACCGACGGCCTCGTGCTCCGAAGGGCGCTCATGCGCTGTCATGCCGTCACTCCTCGTTCCTCGAGCGCGAGCTTCATGGAGCGCAGCGCATAGAACACACGGGATCTCACGGTCCCACTGGGTATACCCAGTTTTTCGGCCGCCTCATTGACCGTACGGCCCTTGAAGTACGTCTCGACGAGCGCCTCCCGGTGCGCGTCGCTGAGGTCGCTCAGAGCATCGGAGAGCGTCATGAGCGACAGAGCCTTGTCGATCTCGTCCTCCGCGGGCATGAGTTCCAGGGGTGACGGGTCGACCTCCTGTGGGCGTGCCTGGCGGCTGCGGTGGCCGTCGATGACGATACGGCGGGCCACGGTCACGAGCCACGGGCGTACGGACCCGGTGGCCCTGTTCAGCTGCTCGGCGTTGCGCCAGGCACGTACCAGCGTCTCCTGGACGACGTCCTCCGCGCGGTGGCGGTCGCCCGCCACCAGCCGGAGTACGTAGGCGAGCAAGGGACCCGCGTGCTCGCGGTAGAGGACTCGCATGAGCTCCTCATCCGGCACGCTGCCGCCGGCCCGGGGTTTTTCGGCCCTGTGCCGGGTTCTGGAAGGACGGTGTTCGACCACGGCCGCATCCTTGCGCACCCGAACCTCCTGGTCGAGTCCCAGCATTGGAAACGCTGGGGACGGTCATTGGACGAAATGGCAGGAGTAGGGCGGGAGTCCGCAGCCCTCGTCTGCTGCGGACTCCCGCCCGTCCTCGGACCCACTGGCGTGGGGGAACAGCAGTGGCCCGAGGAGCCGCGTCCCTCCTGAGTACGGGTGCGGGCGCCGAGTTGCTCAACGGCTCGCGAAAAACTTCGGGAATTCGGTGGCGGGGTGCTCTGGTACGGAGTGAAAACGCCTTGCGGTTCAGGGGAGTTCGAGTGGTGTGGTCCGCACGGCGGCGTCAGTTCCGCGCGGCGACGGCACGCCGCCGGTGCCGGGCGACCCGCTCCCGGTTGCCGCACACCTCGCTGGAGCACCAGCGGCGCCGCCGCCCGCGCGAGGTGTCGAGGTAGACCAGCGAGCAGGAGTCCCCTGCGCACTGCCGCAGCTGACCACGGGCGGTGGCGTCGGTGAGGAGATCGACGGCGTCCCGGGCCACGGCGGAGAGCAGCCCCGCGCAGTCGGGAACCGCGGCGAACCTGCGGACCAGGCCGCCGTCCTCGGTGCGCACGGCCCGTACGGCGGGTGGCGCGGCGGCCGCGAGGGCGTTGAGCGCGTCGATGTCGCGATCGGCCGCACGACCGGTGAGCTCGGCCCCGACCACCCTGCGCAACAGGTCGCGGAGCAGGCGGAAGCGGTCGAGCCAGCGGTCGTCGGCGGCACGGAGCGGGCATCCCGCGGGCGCGAGGCCTGCGCCGGTCAGCCAGTCCCGCAGCCGCTGCGGGGTGTCGAGCCGCTCCACCGGCTCGCCTCCGGGGACGCGGGGCGGGAGCAGGGTGGCGGCGAGGTCGAGGCAGACCCGCCCGGCGTCGAACCGCAGATCGCCGAAAACCATAGCTGCCATGCCCCTGTCACTCCTTGGCTGCCAGGGCGCCCCGCCAGGGCACCTGAGGGAACTTCACTTCCCAGAGTGCCCCTATTGCCCCGCCAAGCCCACCCTCCGACACCGCGAGCGCATGTCTGCGCCCGCTCTCTCAATGTCTTCGCCCGCGCGGGCGCGTTCCGCCCATGCGGGCGGAGACATGGGTTGGGAGAAGAAGCGGGAGTGGGTGGGAAGACCAGGCGCGGGACTCCGCCGAGGGCCACTGCGGGCGAGCCGTCTGCGCAGGCCCGCCGCAGGCGGGCGAGCTCCGCACCGGGCGGGCGCCGCAGGCGGGCGAGCTCCGCACCGGGCGGGCGCCGCAGGTGAGCGGGCGGGGCCGGGTTCGTATGCCGCACCGCACCGTGGCGCTCCGCGGCCGCCCGGGTGTGCGGCAGCGCGCCTACGCGCTGCCGTACTTCGTGTCGGCAGCCGGGTCCAGTGCCAGCCGGTAGCCCCGCTTGACCACCGTCTGGATCAGTTTCGGCGCGCCAAGGGCCGTACGGAGCCGGGCCATCGCCGTCTCCACGGCGTGCTCGTCGCGCCCCGCGCCCGGAAGCGCGCGCAGCAGGTCCGCCCGCGGCACCACCCAGCCGGGCCGCCGGGCCAAGGCCCGTATCAAGGCCATGCCCGCAGGCGGTACGGTGCGCAACTCGCCGTCCACCAGGACCGCGTGCCCCCGGATCTCCAGCTTTCGCCCTGCGACCGGCAACGGCCGCACCTTGCCGGGCAGTTCGAGACACAGCAGCTGCACGAGCGGACCGAGGCGGAACCGCTCGGGCTGCGCGGTGGCGACGTCGTGCGCCTCGAGCGGCAGCGCGGTCACCGGGCCGACGCACGCGGGCAACACGTCGTGCCGCAGCGCGTCCAGAAACTCGTCCAGCATGCCGCGCTCCGTGGCCCGCTCCAGCAGCGAGGCCGCAGCGGGCGCGCTCGTGAAGGTGACCGCGTCGAGCGAGCGCGCGACCGTCGCGTCCAGCAGCCGGTCGACCGGTCCGAGGTCCTCCGGGGGCATCCAGCGGTAGACCGGCACGCCGACGACCTCGCCGCCCCCGGCCCGCAGCGACTCGACGAAGCCGGGCAGCGGCTCGCCGTGCAGCTGAACCGCTATCCGGCGGCCGTCGACGCCCTCCTCCAGCAGCCGGTCGAGCACCTCGGCCATCGATTCGGACGCGGGCGACCACTCCTCGGTCAGCCCCGCGGCCCGGATCGCACCGCGCACCTTGGGCCCGCGGGCCAGCAGCTCCACGCCGCGCAGCCGATCCAGCAGCGCCTCGCCGAGCCCCCAGCCGTCGGCCGCCTCGACCCAGCCGCGGAAGCCGATCGCGGTGGTCGCGACCACCACATCGGGCGCGTGGTCGATCAGCTGCTTGGTGGCGGCGAGGAGTTCGGTGTCGTCGGGGAGCGGAACGATACGGAGCGCCGCCGCGTGCTGCACCGCCGCGCCGCGCCGCCGCAGCAGCGTGCCGAGCTCATCGGCTCTCCGCGCCGCGGTGACGCCCACGGTGAACCCCGCCAGCGGCTGCGGCGCGGCGGCCGAGCCGGCAGGGGTTGCCGATCCGGCAGGGGTCGCCGCATCGGCAGGGCTCGCGGAGGCGGCAAGGCCGGCCGCGCCGCTCTGCGGCTCGGCGGCGCCGCCCGCCAGGGCCGCCGCCTGGGCTGTCTTCTGCTCTCCGTACATGGCTCTCGTCCCGCTTCGCATAGGTGGTGCGCGTGCGCCCGGGGCTTACGAATCCTGTCAACGCCCGATGACGTACGGGGTTCGCCCGCATTTCGCCAGTGTTAACGCACGTACGGCCCGGGGCTGCCCCGGGCCGTACGCGCCGCTGTTCCGTTCGCCGTGCTCGGCCGCGCTCAGACCTCCGCGTAGGCGGGCGCGGGCCGCTCCGCCACCGGCTGCCCGGCCGCCACCGTGCGCGATGCGGTCCGCCGCAGGTATACGGCCCAGGTCATCACGAAGCACACGGCGTAGAAGGCGAGGAAGGACACGAACGCCGCGGTGCCCGTCCCGGAGGTCATGAAGGACTGCCGGAACGCGAGGTTGATGCCGAGGCCGCCGAGCGCCCCGACCGCACCGATGAGACCGATCGCGGCACCGCCCAGGCGCCGCCCGTAGGCCGCGGCCTCCTCACCGGTCATGCCCAGCGCGATGGCCTTGGCGTGGTAGATCCCCGGGATCATCTTGTACGTCGACCCGTTGCCGAGGCCGGAGAAGACGAAGAGGGTGATGAAGCCGATGAGGAAGATCGGCAGCGACTTCTGGACCGAAGCGGCGATCACCACACTGGTGGCCACGGCCATCGCCGCGAAGTTCCACAGCGTGATCTTTCCGCCGCCGTACTTGTCCGCGAGCCAGCCGCCGACCGGCCGGATCAGCGAGCCGAGCAGCGGGCCGATGAACGTGAGCGAGGCCGACTGCAGCGGTGTGCGGCCGAACTGGGTCTGCAGCACCAGGCCGAAGGCGAAGCTGTAGCCGATGAACGAGCCGAAGGTGCCGATGTAGAGGAACGACATGATCCAGGTGTGCGCGTCCTTGACGGACTCCTTGGCGGCTCCGGTGTCGTTCTTCACCGGCGCGAGGTTGTCCATCTTGATCGCGGCCAGCGCCGCCGCGATGACGATCAGCGGCAGGTAGATCCCCAGCAGCATCCGCGGCTGCCCGGCGCCGGCCGTGGCGATGACGGCCAGACCGACGAGCTGGACCACCGGCACTCCGATGTTGCCGCCGCCCGCGTTGAGGCCGAGCGCCCAGCCCTTCTTCCGCAGCGGGAAGAAGGAGTTGATGTTCGTCATGGACGAGGCGAAGTTTCCGCCGCCCACCCCGGTGAGCATCGCGACCAGCATGAACGTCGTGTACGACGTGCCGGGCTTCATCACGGCGAACGCCGCGATCGTCGGCAGCAGCAGGAGCCCCGCGCTCACGATCGTCCAGTTGCGGCCCCCGAAGCGCGCCACGGCGAAGGTGTACGGCACACGGATGCAGGCACCGACCAGCGTCGCCATCGCGACCAGGAAGAACTTCCCGGCCGGGTCGATGCCGTACTCCGGTCCCATGAAGAGGACCAGGACCGACCACAGGGTCCAGATCGAGAAGCCGATGTGCTCGGAGAAAACGGAGAAGAGCAGGTTGCGGTTGGCAACCTTCTGACCCGTTTCCTTCCAGAAGGTCTCGTCCTCCGGATCCCACTGCTCGATCCAGCGGCCTCCTTTACGGGATGTCGTCGTCGGGGCAGTCATCACGCCTCCAGAGGGTGTCGGGCCATGGCCGGGTTGTGCGCCGTGAGCCTGACGCTAGAGACGGCGGGTTTCGGGCCCGTGGCGTCAGGTGACGCGTACGAAACCTTGCACTCACCTGCGCGGGGGCGGACCTGTGAGAGCTGCGTCCGCATCCGGCAGCCATGAGCCCGGCGGGAGTCGCAGCCAGCCGTGCGCCTCGGCCAGCGTACAGACGACCTCGTGGAGGGCGTCGAGGCCGGGGTGACGCAGCCCCGCCCGCCACACCATCGACACGGGTGACAGCGGCACGGGAGCGGTCAGCGGCCGCAGGACCATGCCGGGCACAACGGTGAAGGCCACGCTCGCCAGCACCGACCAGCGCCGCTTGGTCACGATGCGGACGAACTCGCCGTCGCCGTCGATCTCGGGGAACGGCTCGGCCACAGCGATGCCGCGGCCCGCGAACAGCTGCTCGGCGAGGTCCGTCCATTCGGCCGTTGCGGGGTTGCCCGCCGCGGCATACAGCGTCTCGCCGGCGAGCGCGGCCACAGGGACCTGCGGGAGCGCGGCAAGCGGATGGTCCTCGTGCAGCAGGACCGCCATCGGCTCGTAACGTACGGGACGGTGGCCGAGACGGGCACGTACGGCAGGGTCGAGCCCGGCGACCCTGCCGAAGGAGACGTCGAGCCGCCCGCTCAGGATGTCGGCGGCCGCGCCGGTGAGGCCGCTGTGGAAGCGGGCCACCAGCTCCGTGTCGGGGGCCGCGCGGCGGGCCTCCTCCACTACGCGGTATGCGGTGGACACGGTGGCACCGACGTCGACGAGCAGCGGGCGCTGCGGGGCGGCTGCGGCGCCGAAGGCGGCCGCCAGCTCGTCCTGGGCGGCCAGGACCCGCTCGGCGTAGGGCAGCAGCCGCTCGCCGTCCACGGTCAGCTCCACGCTGCGGGTGGTGCGAACGAACAGCGTCACGCCCAGTTGCCGCTCCAGCCGCCGGATGTCCCGGCTCAGCGCCTGCTGCGCGACATAGAGCCGAGCGGCGGCACGGGTGAAGTGCAGCTCGCCGGCGACGGCGGTGAAGGCGCGCAGCAGGCGCGGCTCTATGTCCCCCAGCATCCGCACAGTCTGACGCATCCCGAACTTTGACAACACAGATGCGTGAATGGCCGCCGAACAGGTGTTGGACCGGTTCCGGCGCGGACGGCGAGGGTGATCGCATGATCCCGTTCCTGACCCCGTACGCCCGGGTCTTCGCGCCGCGGGGCGCGCTCGCCTTCACGCTCGCCGGGTTTCTCGCGCGGCTGCCGCTCTCGATGCTCGGCGTGAGCAACGTGGTGATGATCGCGGCCGTGCGCGACTCGTACGCCCTGGCCGGGGCGGTCTCGGCGACCGGGGTCGCGGTCACGGCGGTCACCGCGCCGCTGCTCGGGAGGCTGGTCGACCGGCACGGGCAGGCGCGGGTGGCCGTACCTGCGGCGCTCGTGTTCGCCGCCGGCGCGGCGGCGATGCTGCTGTGCGTGCACTACGGCGCCCCGGACTGGGCGCTGTTCCCGGCGTGCGCGGGCTCCTCGGGAGTGCCGAGCGTGGGGGCGATGACCAGGGCGCGGTGGGCGGAACTCCACCGGAGGAGCGGCGAGCTGCGGCACACCGCCAACTCCGTCGAGCAGGTCCTCGACGAGATCTCCTTCATGCTGGGCCCGGTGCTGGCGATGCTGCTGTGCACGCTCGTGTTCCCGGAGGCCGGGCTGCTCACCGCGGCCGCGCTCCTGACCGGCGGCACCCTGCTCTTCGCGGCCCAGCGCTCCACCGAGCCGCCGGTGCGGCCCAGGGCGGCGGGCGGCGGCTCGGGACCCCTGCGCATACCCGGCCTCGGGGTCGTACTTGCGACCTTCCTGGCGACCGGCGCCCTCTTCGGCTCGTTGGAGGTGGCGACGGTCGCTGCGGTGGAGGAGCTGGGCTCCGGCCCGGCGAGCAGCGCCGTACTGGCCCTCCAGGCCGCGGGGTCGTGCGTGGCGGGCCTGGTCTTCGGTGCGCTGCGGCTGCGGGAGCCGGCCGCGGGCCGCTTCGCCGCGGGCACGGCGGCCATGGCGCTGGCCGTCCTCCCGCTGACCGCGGCCGACAGCCTCCCGGCCCTGTCCGCCCTGCTCTTCCTCGCAGGCATGGCGACGGCTCCGACGATGGTCACCGGCATGACCCTCGTCCAGGCGCTGGTGCCCGCGGGGCGGCTCAACGAGGGCATGACCACGGTCTATACGGGGCTGCTGGTCGGCATCGCGGCGGGCGCGGCGGCGGGCGGCCGGACCGTGGAACATCTGGGCGCAGGCGCGGCCTACTGGGCTACGGCCACGGCGGGCGCCCTGGCCCTCCTGATCGCCGCATCCGGCTCCGGCCGTTTGCGGGCAGGGCCTCCGGCCCCTCACGCGCCGTAGGGCCCGCCCTGGACTGGGGCCCCTCGGCCCGGTCGTCGCATAGCCGACCCGACGCTGCGCGGCGACCGCGCACACAGGGAGCGCCAGAGCCGCTGAGCCAAGGCGCTGCGGGGCCGCCCGGCGCTCCGCGCAGCGGTGGAGTCGGCGCTTCGCGGGGGGCTCCCGCCGGGCCGCAATACCCCGTAACGAGGACGGCCCCGCCGTAGGCGGGGCCGTCCTCGTATAAGGGGGTGCGGGTGGCGAAGCCCCCGCTCGCGCGGAGAAGCCGCGCAACAACGACGAAGGCGACGCGGCCCGCGCTTTTCGCGGGCACACGTCGCCTGTCGCCTTCGTGGAGATGGCGGGAATCGAACCCGCGTCCAACGGTGCGGAACCAGGGCTTCTCCGAGCGCAGTCTGCTGTGCTTTTCTCAGCCCCGGCAGTCACGCAGACAAGCTGCCGACGGGCTCAGCCACTGTTTGCTTTCCCACTGGCCCCCGTGGCCGGGTCCAGTGGTTGAGTTCCCTAGCTGATGCCAGGATCCGGGTCGGGAACAGCCCCGGGCTGACACTTCGCAGGTCGCTACTTAGGCAGCGAGGGCGAAGGAATCGCGCTTGGTGTTGGCGATTATTTTTTGCGACACGTGGTTTACGAGATCATTGCCGCTTCCTCGGCTCGCTTCCCCTGCCTCGACATCCGCTGTCGAAACCGATCATCCCCATGTGGTGTTTTCAAGGTGCGCACCCCGTGGGGTGCAGGTGCCATCGTACGGGATCAACACAGGCCGGGGCCACTATATTCCGGGCGTCCGGGGCGCCCGCGCCGCCCAGGCATAGGGCCCGGGGCGCCCGGAGGCGCCGAGCCCGGCGGCTACGCCCGCTGCCGCCGCCGCGCCGCCGAGATCGCCCGCTCCGCCTCGCGCCTGTCCTGCTTCTCCCGCAGCGTCTGCCGCTTGTCGTACTCGCGCTTGCCCCTGGCCAGCGCGATCTCGACCTTGGCCCGGCCGTCCTTGAAGTACAGCGACAGCGGTACGAGCGTGTGCCCGGTCTCCTGCGTCTTGCCGATCAGCTTGTCGATCTCCGCCCGGTGCATCAGCAGCTTCCGCTTCCGCCGCGCCGAGTGGTTCGTCCACGTCCCCTGGCTGTACTCGGGGATGTGCACGTTGTGCAGCCACGCCTCGCCGCCGTCGAGCTGCGCGAAGCCGTCCACCAGCGAGGCCCGGCCCTGCCGCAGCGACTTCACCTCGGTGCCGGTCAGTACAAGGCCGCACTCGTAGGTGTCCAGGATGAGGTAATCGTGCCGCGCCTTCTTGTTCTGCGCGATCAGCTTGCGACCCGTCTCTTTAGCCATAGCGAGGCCATTGTCGCACTACGAACCGTGGCCGAGGCCACCCAATACCGTGCGCGCGCGCTCCTCCGCCCCCTGCCGCACGGCCAGGTCGGGGGCGATGCCGTCGCCGTCCACGCTGCGCCCGGCGGGGGTCCTGTAGTGGCCCACGGTCAGCTCGGCCACCGAGCCGTCCGGCAGCTCGCTGGGCATCTGGACCGCGCCCTTGCCGAAGGTGCGCGAGCCGACGACCACGGCCCGGCCGCGGTCCTGGAGGGCGCCGGTCAGCAGCTCGGCCGCGCTCATGGTGCCGCTGTCGACGAGGACGACGAGCGGGCTGCGGTGGTCCCCGCCCTCCTCCGCGTAGAGGGCCCGCTGCTGGCCCTGTACGTCGTACGTGGCCACGAGGCCGCCGTCGAGGAAGGCGGACGCCGCGGTCACGGCCTCGGTGACCAGCCCTCCGGAGTTGCCGCGCAGGTCGAGCAGGATGCCGTCGCCGTCGTGCACCTCCTGCACCGCGCGCCGCACCTGCTCACCGGCGCCCTTGGCGAAGGATTCGACCTTGATGCGGGTGGTGCGGCCGTCGGCGGACCGCTCCGCGGTGACGGTCTCGATGGCCAGGCGGGTGCGGCGCAGCGTCTCGTCCCAGCTCCTGCCGGCCCGCTCCAGGCCCAGCGCGACGGGCGTGCCCGCGGCCGCCGCGCGCCCCCCGTACGGCTGCGCTTCCCCCGCGCCCCGCAGCAGCGATACGACCTCGGTGACGGGCCGGCCCGTTATGGGCTCGCCGTCGATCGTGCGCAGCCGGTCACCGACCGTGATGCCGGCGCGGTCGGCGGGGCTGCCCGGCTGGACCCCGGCGACCTCGATCCTGCCGCCGGGTCTGCATCGCACCCACAGGCCGACGCCGACGTACTCGCCGTCGAGGGCCTGCTGGACGTCCTCGTACTCGCGGGCGCTGTAGACGGCGCTCCAGCGGTCGCCGCTCCGGCTGACCACCTCTTCCGCCGCCTCGGAGCCGGACTTGCCCTCGGCCATCGCCTTGGCGGCGGCCTCCGTGACCTCGGCCCTGTCGGTGCTGCCGACCACCGAACGGGCCCCCGCGCCGGGGTAGTTGCCCGCCTCGCCGCCGAGAGCACTGGCGGCGGCCGCGCCGGTCACGAGCACGGTCGCAAAAACGAACGTCAGGGCCGCCCCGCGGCGAATGCTGCGGGGCCGGACGAACATCGACGGGCCCGACATGCCGGTGAGTCTAGGACAACGCAGGGGCGCCGCAGGGCAGGTTGACCCTACGGCGCCCGGGGCATACGTCACACCTTGAGGCACTTGCGGAGCACGATGAACGGCGCAAGCGCGGGCGTAACGACGCACAGCGCGGCGCAGCGAGGCAGGCTGTCACACCTTCAGGTACTTCCGGAGCGCGAAGAAGGCCGCGAGCGCGGGCATCAGCAGGCCGATCGCGAGCACCAGCGGCAGCACGGCCAGCACCGCGTCCCAGCCGATGAAGTTGATCAGCTGCATCTTCTCGGCGAGCGCCAGGCCGTGGTCGATGAGGAAGTAACGGCCGACCAGCAGCATCACGCAGGCGCCGACCGCGCCGAGCAGTCCGGCGAAGGCCGCCTCCATGATGAAGGGCACCTGGATGTAGAAACTGGACGCGCCGACCAGCCGCATGATGCCGGTCTCCCGGCGACGGCTGAACGCCGAGACGCGGACCGTGTTGACGATCAGCATCAGCGCGACGATCAGCATCAGCGCCATCACGCCCAGGGCCGCGTAGTTCATGCCGTAGAGAAGGTTGAAGAGGTTCTCCAGCAGGCCCTTCTGGTCCTGCACCTCCTGTACTCCGGGCCGGCTCGAGAAGGCGCTGGAGATCACCTGGTACTTCTCCGGGTCCTTCAGCTTGATCCGGAAGGACTCCTGCATCTGGTCCGGGGTGAGGGAGTCGGCGAGCGGCGAGTCGCCGAACTGCTCCTTGTAGTGCTTGTACGCCTGGTCGGCCGTCTCGAACTGCACGCTCTCCACGACCGGCATCTTGTCGAGGTCCGCCTTGATCTCCTGCTTCTGGTCCGCCGTGACCGCACCCTTGATGCAGTTGACGTCACTCTCCGCGTCGTTCTTGTTGCAGAGGAAGATCGAGACGTTGACCTTGTCGTACCAGTAGCCCTTCATCGTGCTCACCTGTTCCCGCATCAGCAGGGATCCGCCGAAGAGGGCGAGCGAGAGGGCGACGGAGACGATGACCGCGAACGTCATCGTGAGATTGCGACGGAGACCGACGCTGATCTCCGACAGGACGAACTGGGCGCGCATGATGTCCTTTCAGGGGAGGCTGCAGCAGCTACGGGCGCACGTCTCAGTGCTGGTAGCCGTACACACCGCGCGACTGGTCGCGTACCAGCCGGCCCTTCTCGAGTTCGATGACGCGCTTGCGCATCTGGTCGACGATCTGCTGGTCGTGCGTGGCCATCACGACCGTCGTGCCGGTCCGGTTGATCCGGTCCAGCAGCTTCATGATGCCGACGGAGGTCTGCGGGTCGAGGTTGCCGGTCGGCTCGTCCGCGATGAGCAGCATGGGGCGGTTGACGAACGCCCGCGCGATGGCCACGCGCTGCTGCTCACCGCCGGACAGCTCGCCCGGCATGCGGTCGTCCTTGCCGCCCAGACCGACGAGGTCCAGGACCTCGGGCACGGTCTTGCGGATCTGGCCGCGCGGCTTGCCGATGACCTCGAGGGCGAAGGCGACGTTCTCGCCGACCGTCTTGTTCGGGAGCAGCCGGAAGTCCTGGAAGACCGTCCCCAACTGGCGGCGCATCTGCGGCACCTTCCAGTTGGAGAGCTTGCCCAGGTCCTTGCCCAGCACGTGAACCATGCCGTGGCTGGCCCGCTCCTCACGCAGCAGCAGTCGCAGGAAGGTGGACTTGCCGGAGCCCGAGGAGCCGACGAGGAAGACGAACTCGCCCCTCTCGATCTCGAGCGAGACGTCCCGGAGTGCGGGACGTGTCTGCTTGGGGTAGGTCTTGGAGACGTTGTCGAATCGGATCACGGATGCACCAGGGTCGACCTGTAAGGGGGAACGGGACGCCCGGGGTACGGGATCCCGTCGGTGAGCGTGACCATACGCGAACCGGGAGGGGCCGTGCAGTCGCCGGTAGGGGTTGAGCGTTTATTCACGGCACCTTCAGGTACAAACCAGGCATTGGCCTCCCGCGCTTGATTTGCGGGGCGCGCCGGATCGTACGGAAGCTGGCACAGTGGTAGGGGGAGGGCGGAACCGAATCGCCTCCCCGCGCGTTGGCCACGGTAGAGGAGGAGATCGCATGACATGCGACCGTCTGGTGTGCGCCAACTGCGCGGCCCCGGTGAGCGAGGGCCGCTGCCCGGTATGCCGGGCCAGCAGGGAGCGGCTGCACCAGGAGGGCGGCCTGGCCGGGATTCTCGCCGGGCTCTCCCCTGCGGCGCTCCTGGCCTTGCTGGTGGTCCTGATCGCGGTCGCCGTGCTCGCCCACCAGGCGGCGTAAGCACCCCACCACGCGCCGTAAGGACCACGCGACGTAGGCACCACGCGCCGTAAGCATCACGCGACGTAAGCATGGCGTAGCGAAGACCTACGGGCATCCCACGGCATACGGCGGCCCCGGAAACGCGATGGCGTTCCGGGGCCGCTCGCTTACACGCTGTGAGTGCGGCTCAGCACTCAGGCCGCCGCGCCGCCACCGCGGTTGACCAGACGGGGCAGCATGCGGAAGCCGATGCCGCCCGCGATCATCGTCGCGGCGCCGACCAGCAGGAACGCGGTCTCGGAGGCGCCGGTCTCGGCGAGCTCGCCCTGGGGCGTGCCCTCGGTCTGGGCGAGCTCTTCCTTGCCCTCGCCCTGCTCGACGACGTTGGAGCCGCCGTCGGCGTCGGCGCCGGAGTCACCGTCGGGGCCGGGGTTGTTGCCGTTGCCGCCGCCGTTGCCGCCGCCGTTGCCGTTGCCGCCGCCGTTGCCGTTACCCGGGTCCGTCGGCTCCTCCGTGGGCTCGGTGGGCTCATCGGTGGGCTCGGTCGGGACATCCGTGGGGATGTCGGTCGGGACATCCGTCGGAATCTCGGTCGGAATCTCGGTCGGGATCTCCGTCGGGATCTCGGTCGGGATCTCGGTGGGGTCCTCCGACGGCTCCGGGTCGTCGTCGCCGACACTGAGGCCCGCCTTGAGACCCTTCTCGTCGGCGTTCGCCTCGACGCCGACGCCGGCGACATCGACGTCGACGCCCACGGCCGAAGCGGCGCCGGCGGCGGTCAGCGACGCACCGGCGGCGATCACCGTGCCGGCGGCTATCCGCGCAACACGCAGCCGCATCTTCTTTGTCATCTGCCTGCTACCCCCAGTAGCTGTTCTCGTCAGTGGAGCAGCCATGCACCGAGCGGCGGTCGCATGGGGGGAGATCGCAATACGGGACACTGTGTCCCGCCCCGCCCCCGTTCCGCACGCACCCCAGTCATGGGCATGCCGCGCTTCAGCTTTCCCAGATTTCACAGCAGCGTCAAGGTCATTGCGCACGCTATGTCTTGTTTGCTGGCACTTGCCCGGCGTAAAGGAAAAGGACTGTGACGAAACCCGCTACGAAAAAGGCAACTGCCGCTCGATGAGCGGCAGTTGCCTTATCAGCACTTGTCCGAATCAGAACCGTTTCCGTCTTACTTCTCTTGCTGCTTGCGCCAGCGGATCCCCGCTTCGAGAAAACCGTCGATGTCGCCGTCGAGCACCCCGTCCGGGTTGCCCACCTCGAACTCCGTCCGGAGGTCCTTGACCATCTGGTACGGGTGCAGGACGTACGAACGCATCTGGTTGCCCCAGGAGTTGCCGCCGTCGCCCTTGAGCGCGTCCATCTTCGCCTGCTCCTCCTGGCGGCGCCGCTCGAGCAGCTTCGCCTGGAGAACGTTCATCGCAGTCGCCTTGTTCTGGATCTGCGAGCGCTCGTTCTGGCAGGAGACGACGATGCCGGTCGGGATGTGCGTGATGCGCACGGCCGAGTCGGTGGTGTTCACGCCCTGGCCGCCGGGGCCGGAGGAGCGGTAGACGTCGATCCGCAGATCCGATTCGTCGATCTCGACGTGGTCGCTCTGCTCGACGACCGGGAGCACCTCCACGCCCGCGAAGGACGTCTGCCGGCGGCCCTGGTTGTCGAACGGCGAGATCCGGACGAGCCGGTGGGTGCCCTGCTCGACGGAGAGCGTGCCGTACGCGTAAGGGGCCTGGATGGCGAAGGTGGTCGACTTGATGCCGGCCTCCTCCGCGTACGAGGTCTCGTAGACCTCCGTCTTGTAGCCGTGCCGCTCCGCCCAGCGCAGGTACATCCGCTGGAGCCGCTCGGCGAAGTCGGCGGCGTCGACACCGCCCGCCTCGGCGCGGATGTTCACCACCGCCTCGCGGGCGTCGTACTCGCCGGAGAGGAGGGTGCGGACCTCCATCTCCTCCACCGCCTTGCGGACGGCGGTCAGCTCGGACTCGGCCTCGGCACGGGCGTCCGCGTCGCTCTCGGCGTCGGCGAGCTCGAAGAGCACCTCGAGATCGTCTATCCGGCTCCGCAGCTCCTCGGCCCGGCGGACCTGGCCCTGGAGGTAGGACAGCCTGCTGGTGACCTTCTGCGCGTTCTCCGGGTCGTCCCAGAGGGAGGGGGCCGCCGCCTGCTCCTCGAGCACGGCGACATCTGCCCTCATCTTGTCGAGGTCGAGGACGGCCTCGATCGACCCCATGGTCGAGGAGAGGGACTTCAGCTCTTCGGATACATCGACGACTGCCACGGGTCCAGCGTAACGGCTGCGCGCGGCAGCCCCTCCGGTGCCGCACAATGGGGGACACAGGGAGCACCGCCTCCCCCGGCAGGACCCGCAGTCATCTCGAACGAGGAGGGTCGCCGTGACGGACAAGAACGAGGACGAGCAGCCGACCGCAGTGAAGCGCCCGCTCCAGCTCCGCACCGGTGGCGAGACACCGATCGACCCGGAGGACCTGGTACGGGTCTCCGGGCGCGATGTGACGCCCGAGCGGCTGAAGTGGGCCGAGCGTCTGATCAACGAGAAGGGGTCGGCCGCCGCTGAGCGCTACCTCCCCTGAGTTTCCCGAGCTCTCTGCGAGTTCTCTCCGAGGTCTCGCCGAGCCCCAGAGCTCCCCGAGGTCTTCCGGAGCCTCTTCCGTTCCAGCCCCTGAGCTGCCGGCCCCGAGCCCGGCAGCCCAGCCTCAGGGCTGCGAGGACGCGCCGTCGGACCTGCTGTCGGACTGACCGTTGGACTGCTCGTCGGGCTGTTCGACGCCCGGCTGCGTCGCGTCCTCGTCGTCACCGCCCACCGCCAGCCAGCCGCCGATTCCGGCCGCGGCGGCCAGCGCCACCGCGGCGGCGCCCAGCTTGATCCTGCGGCGGCGCACGGCCTCGGATACGGCCCGGTGGCGGGCGGAACCCGGCCGGTGCCCGCCCGCGGGGCGCGGCACGCGGGCCGTACCGCGGGCGCCGCCGGCCAGCTCGTCCGGGGCGGGGACGCGCATGCTCGTGTGCGTGTCCCGGTTGGAGTCCGGGGCCGAGCCGTGCACCAGCGGCACGGCGCCGCGGCGCGGGGCCTCGGCCGCAGTCCGGTACGGCTCGTCCTCGTACGCCGCCGGGTCCGGGTCCTCGGGCTCCGAGCCCGGCTCGTCCACATCCAGCGGCGGGATACCGGCCAGCCCCGGCAGCAGCTCGCGCAGCCGGCCCGCGAGCTCGGCGGCGCGGAGCCGCGAGGCGGGCGACTTGGCGAGGCACTGGACGAGCAGCTGCCAGAGCTCGTCGGGGATGCCGGGCAGGGGTGCCACCGTCTCGGTGACGTGGCGGCGGAGGATCGCGCCCGGGTGACCGCCGCCGAAGGGCGTGAAGCCCGCCATCAGCTCGTAGAGGACCGTCGCCAGGGCGTAGATGTCGACGGCGGCGCGGGGCGGCAGGCCCTCGACGATCTCCGGGGCGAGGTAGTCGGGCGTACCGATGATCTTCGTCGCGCGGGTGCGGCTGGGTGCGTCGACGAGCCGGGCGATGCCGAAGTCGGTCAGCAGGGCCGGGTGGGCGCCGCCGGGCCCGAGTGGCCCCTGCATGTCCAGCAGGACGTTCTCCGGCTTGACGTCGCGGTGCACGATCCCGGCGGAGTGCGCGACCGCGAGCCCGTCGGCGACGTCCGCGGCGATGGCGACGGCCGCCTCGGGCGCGAGGCGGCGCTCGCGGTCGAGGCGGGTGCGCAGATCGGTGCCGCGGACGAGGTCCATGACGAGCGCGAGGTCGCTGCCGTCCACGACGAGGTCGCGAACGGCGACGACGCGCGGGTGGGAGAGGCCGAGCAGGGCGGTGCGCTCCTGGACGAACCTGCCGACCAGCTCCTGGTCGGAGGCGAGGTCCTCGCGCAGCAGCTTGATGGCGACCGGGCCCTCAGGGCCCTCGCCGAGCCAGACCGTGCCGGCGGACCCGCGGCCCAGGACCTGATGGGCGGTGTACCGGCTGCCGATGTTCCGTGCCAAGACTGCTCCGACGTGTCGTGCCCCAGCGCCTTCAGGGCCGCCAGGGGCTGGCGTTGGCGACAAAACTACGCCCCGCGCGATGCCGACCGTCACTTCTGTGGCGGAAATCCCCCGTCAGAAGTCGATAAATCCCCAGACTCGTAAGGCTCTTCACGGCATTCCGGTGCCGCATCGGAAACCGATTGAGCTCCGACGGAATCGAGATGTGTCCCCATTCCCGGGAGCGGTATGGCTGTTACTGGGCGCGGTACGGCTGTTACTGGGCGCGGTACGGCTGCTACTGGGTGCCGGAGCCTGTGCCGGGCTCGGACGGACCGCCGAGTTCGGAGATCCAGTCCGACACGTCGCCGACCCAGTCGCTGGTCGCGTCCCAGAAGCTCTTGCCTTCGGCGATCCAGCCCTGGAGCGGGGTGAGCTCCCAGATGAGCCAGGCGGCCACGACGAGGATCACGATGGTGAACAGACAGCCCTTGAGGCAGCCGAGCCCTGGGATCCGCATCGGGTTGGCGCTGCGGCCCCGCGGCTCCCGGCGCGGGGCCTCGGGCGGGGGCGGCGGAGGCGCGTAGCGCTGCGGCTGCGGCTCCTGCCTGCGCCGCGGCCGCTGCTGGGGCTGCTGCGGAGGCGGGTACGGGGCCGGGGCCTGGCCGCCCTGGGGGCCGTACGGCTGCTGCCCGTACGGCTGGGGCGCGGGGGCCGGGCGGCGCTGCGGGCGGCGGCGCAGCGGGTCCTGGCTGGGGTCCAGGTACTGGACCTGGGTCTGCTCGTTGCGGTCGCGTGCCGCGCGCAGCTGGTTCTGCCAGGGGTGCTCGGGGTCGCCCACGGGCGGCATCGCGCGCGTGGGGTCGGCGTCCGGGCCGCCACCGGAGCCGCTGCCGTGCTGCATGACCTGGGTGGGATCGGCGTTCTGGCCGCTCGGGGGCAGCACGCTGGTCGCGGCGTTCGGGTCGTACGAGCCCGCGCCCTGCGGCAGCACCTGGGTCGGGTCCGCGTCGCCGCCCGCGGGCGAGGCTCCCGCACCCGTGTCCGGGACCGGCGCGGGCGCCGGGTCGGGCGCGAGCAGCGCGGCCACGCCCAGCGCGGCCTCGGCCTGCTGGGCGGAGGCGTGCACGCCGACGCCCGACGCGACCACGCGCAGGGCACGGCCGAGGTTCTCGGCGCTGGGGCGCTCGTCCGGGTTCTTGCGCAGGCAGCGCTCTATGACCGTCCAGAGGGGGTCGGGGACGGTGGTGGGGCGGCGCGGCTCCTCGCTGAGGTGCCGGTGCAGCACCTCGAGGGCGGTGGCCCCGGCGAACGGCGGACGGCCGGTGACCAGCTCGTACAGCAGGATGCCGGCGCCGTAGATGTCGACTGCGGAGGTCTGCGGGCGGCCCTCGGCGGACTCGGGGGCGACGTACGCGGGCGTGCCGACGAACTCCTGGGTGCGGGTCAGGCCCGGGGAGTCGGCGAGACGGGCGATGCCGAAGTCGGTCAGCATCGGGTGGAGCTGGCCCTCGGAGCCCGCGAGCAGGACGTTGGCGGGCTTCAGGTCGCGGTGCACGATGCCGTCGGCGTGGCTGGCGGCGAGGGCGTCGGCGATCTGCGCGGTGAGGAGGGCGGCGGCGACCGGCGTGAAGGGTCCGCTGTCGCGCAGGTGGCGGTGCAGGTCGGGGCCCTCGATCAGGTCCATGACGAGGGCGAGGAGATCGCCCTCGACGACGAGGTCGCGGGTCCGCACGATGTTCGGGTGGGTGAGCCGGAGCAGGACGGACCGCTCGCGCAGGAAGCGCATCACGACGTCCGGGTCGCTCGCCAGCTCCTCCTTGAGGACCTTGATCGCAACGGTCTCGCCGGGTTGACCCGGCACGGCCGCCTCGGCGCCCGCCGCCTCGCGCTGACGGGCCCGCCAGACGGTGCCCGTGGCGCCGCGCCCCAGCGGCTCCTCGAGCAGGTACTTGCTGCCTACCGGCCGCACGTCATGTGCTCCCTGATCGTGGTCTTGGTGTTCCCTGGGCCGCCGGAAGGTCGCGGACCCGTTCGACCCACTGTAGTGCCGTCGCAGGGGGTTCACCGGGCCGACCGCTGATCGCGGACCACCCCGCGGCTTGTGGGGAAGACGCGCGTTCCGGGCGGATGGTTGCCGGGCGGGCGGGGGCGTACGGGACGGCGCGGGGCGGGCGCCCGGAGGCCGCGTTTTCCATGTGTGCGGGGTGGCCGGGGGCCGCGTGTGGCCGGGAACTCATACGAGGGACTCGGTCCGGCCGTGGCACCGGCCGCCAACAGGAACTTTCCCGTCGTTCTTCATGCCGTTCCCGGCCCAATCATGATCAATGGTCAGCTGTTGCGGGGCGAAGTGTCAGCGGCAGGTGCGAGGATGCATGCCAGCACGGAAGCGGTGGGGAGCGGGGGACTCAGCGCGACGTGGTGACTTGTACGTGCCGAAGTGCCCGTGCGCGGCGGGGGAGTTGGGCAGCCCGTGTCGCGTACCCCCCGGGCAGAAGGGACCGTTGACGGCGATGCAGATCCGGCTGACCGTCCTCGGGCCGCGCAGCGGCCATGCCGCGCGCGCCTGCGACGTGCTGGTCACGGCCCCGGCCGGGACGGCGCTCGCCGCGGTCGCGAGCGGGCTTGTGGCTGCCGTGGCGGCGACTGCCAGAGCGTCCGAGGGGGCGGGGCCGGCGGGGGTGGGAGGACCCGAGAAGTCCTGGGCCGAGGGCGCGGATTCGACGGCGGGTGGTTCTTCAGGGTCCTCAGGGCCGGTGGTGCTGTACGCGGGCGGCGAGCGGCTCGACGCGCAGCGCTGCGCGCTGGGCGAACCGCCGCTGACGGACGGTGCGGTGCTGTCCCTCAACGCCCCGGCCGCCCCCGGGCGGCACCCCGGGGTGCCCCAGGAGGCGCCGTCGGACGCTTCGGTGCAACTGCACGTCGTAGCAGGGCCGGACGCGGGCGGCGTCCACCTGCTGCACAGCGGCCGGATCAGCATCGGCCGCTCCGCGGACGCGGACGTACCGCTCGACGACCCGGACGTATCGCGCCTGCACTGCGCGGTGACGATCGCCGACGACGGGCACGTCACGGTCGCGGACCTCGGCTCCACGAACGGCACCGCCCTCGACGGCACCCCGCTCGACAGCGGGCCCGCTCCCTTTCGTCCGGGTGCGTTGCTCCGGGTGGGCGAATCGGCGCTGCGGCTGGTGGGGGCGGAACGGTCCCTTCCAGAAGCGGAGCCGCCAGCCGACGCGAGTTCGCTGTCGGACGCGAGTTCGCTGTCCGGTGCGGGCTCGCCGTCCGGTCCGGCTGCGGGTTCCGGCGCGGGCGCGCCTACGGGTGGGGGCCGGGCGCCCCTCCCGGACGTACTGCCGACCGCCCCGGACGGTGAGGGCCACCTGCGGGTGGGTCTCCGGGGACCGTCCCCGGAGGCGGTCCCGCGCGCCGCGGGACCCGTGGCCGGGGCCGCGACCAGGCACGCCGGCCAGTCTGCGCCCGACGCCGAGGTGGCCGGGAGCGGGGGGCCAGGGAGCGGGGCGCCGGCCGGTGCGTCGTATGCGCCCGGTCGGCAGATCGCCACCGCGGCCGCCGACCAGGACGACTTCGGCCATACGACGTCCGCCCCCCACCGTCCCGCCCGTACGACCCACGTCTGGGGCACCGGCGGACAGGCCGGGCCGCCTCCTGTGGGCCCATCCGCCTCCGCCCCGAACGCGCACGCTCCAGGGCGCACCGACCAACCACCGGCGGCTGACTACCCGGAGTCGGACCGCCCCGAGCACGGCTCCGGCGCCCCGGGCACCCGCCACGGAGCACGGCAGCACCCGGCGCCAGGCACGGCGGCACCCTTCGCACCCGGCAGCGCACCGCGCCGGCCGTCATGGGCCACCGGCCCCTACGAGGAGGGCGGGGACCCCCGCACCGCAGCGAGGAGCGGCCCGGAGCCGCCCGTAGGGGGGAGGGTGCCGCAAGGGTCCGTGCCGCCGCCGCGTGCCGGTGGCGATGAGGGGGAACGGGCGCCGCAAGGGCCGCCGCAGCAGCCGCTGCCGCCCCGAGGCCAGACGCCCGGCGGGGCCGTGACCGGTCTCAGCGCAGGCGACGGTCAGACGCCCGTGCCGCGGCGGGCAGCGGATGACAGCAGCGGGGGCGCTCGGGCAGGCGCGCACACGGGCCCGGACGGCGCCCCGTACACAGGCCCGTATGCCGACCCGTATGCCGGAGGCGCAGGCGCCGAGACGGCGGGCGGCTCGGCTGTGCGCGGCGTTCAGGGGCCCGGGACGCATGTTCAAGGCGGAGGGCCATGGGCGAGCGACGGCGCCACGGGCGCCGGGGGGATCCCGGAGCCGCGACGAACCGGCAGGCCTGCGGAGCCACCCCGGCGCCCGACGCGGTGGGGGCGCGGGATAGGAGCCTGGGCGCGGCGGCTGGCCGCGGGGCGGGACATCGACGAGGCCGCCGAGCCCGCTCCGCGCGAGCCCCGCGGCACAGAGCGCACGCCCGCCGAGGGCCTCACCGCCGCATACGCGCGGTGGCCCGACCCCGCCGGCATACTCCTCACCGCACTCGGCCCCGGCCCCCGCCTGTGGGAGCGCGGCACGGGCCACCCGGACGCGCTCGTCGTCCGGCTCGGTACGGCGGACCGGCCCGGCGCCCCCGCCACCCCCGTCACCGTCGGCCTCCGCGAGACCGGCTCGCTCGGGCTCGCCGGGCCCCGGGCGCGGCTCGCCGGGCTCGCGCGTTCCGTCGTGGCACAGCTCGCCGCCCTCCACCGCCCCGACGACCTCGAGATCGTCCTGATCAGCACGGACCGGGCGCGCAGTGTCGGCGAGCGCCTCGCCGAGTGGTCCTGGCTCGGCTGGCTGCCACAGCTGCGGCCCGCCCACGGCCAGGACTGCCGTCTGCTGCTCGCATACGACAGGGACCAGGCCTCCGCTCGTACCACCGAGCTCGTACGGCGGCTGGACGACGGCCTCCTGGGGCCGAGCTGGGTCACCGCGGACCGCTCCGCGATCGCCGCCGCGTCGCGCCAGTACGACGGCCCGCGCACCGTGGTGATCGTCGACGGCGACCCCGGATCGGCCGCGCTGCGCGGGACGACCTCGAGGCTGGCGGCGGGCGGTCCTGTCGCCGGTATCCATCTGCTCTGCCTGGCCGACACGCCTGCGGCCTCGCCCGCGTCCCCGCTCACCGCGACCTTCGACGCGGCGTGTACCGCCTCGCCGCCCTTCTCCGAGTGCGGGGCGGCGGGGTTGCTCAGCGGCGATGTCGCCACCGCGCTCCGGGTCATGCCGCTGGGCCCGGCGGGACCGCTGAACAACGGCGTCGTCGCGGGCGTGGACGCGGTCTCGGCCGCGTGGGCGGAGCGCTTCGCCCGGGCGCTGGCGCCGCTGCGCGCCGCGGACGCGCCCGGCGCGGCGACGGCGAGCGGCTCGCGGCGGATCGCCGCACCGCTGCCTCGTACGGCCCGGCTGCTGGACGAGTTGGGGCTCGCGCGGGCCACCCCGGCTTCTTTGATGGCCCGTTGGGCCGCGGCGACGGACGCGGGCCGGGCGACGGACGCGGGCCGGGTGGCCGACGCGAGTCGGGTGGCCGGCGCGAGCCGGGTGACGGAGGACGGGCGTGTGACGGAGGACGGCCGGCTGGCGGAGGGCGGCCGGGTGGCGGAGGACGGCCGGGTGGCGGAGGGCGGCCGGGTGTGGGCCGTGCTGGGCGCGGGGCCGCACGGCCCGCTCGCCGCGGACCTCACCGCCGAGGGCCCGCATCTGCTCATCGAGGGCGGTCGTGACACTGGCAAGACCGAGCTGCTCCGGTCCCTCGCCGCATCCTTGGCCGCCGCCGACCGGCCCGACCGGGTGTCGCTCGCCCTGGTTGACGGGGGTGGCGCGGAGCGCGGCGAAGGGCTGCAGGTGTGCACCGACCTGCCGCACGTCTCGACGTATCTGGCGGCCTCGGACCCGGTCCGCATGCGGGAGTTCGCGCAGGCGCTGAGCACGGAGCTGAAGCGGCGGGCAGAGCTGCTCGGCGGGCTCGGCTTCGACGACTGGCACCGGCAGCGGGCCGTCGCGGCGCGCCTGGTCCCGCCGCGCCGCTCGACCGAGCAGGGCACGTACGGCGGGAACGGCACGTATGGAGGGAGCGGTGGGAAAGGGGGGAACGGGGGGAACACGGGGAACGGCGGTCGTAGCGGGAACGACAGGCATGGCGGCAACGGCGGGCACCCGGCGGCGGACCGGCGCGCGGAACACGCCGACGACGGGGATGTGGAGTCCGCGCCGAGCGGGACGCTGAAGCTGCGCGCGGCCGACCCCGCGGCCGGTGGCGCGGGCTCGACCGGGCCCGCGCCGCTGCCGCGGCTGGTCGTCCTCGTCGACGACTTCGACGAGTTGGTGGCTCCGGGCCTGGGCAGCCCGGGGCGGCCGGCGGCGGGTTCCGTGGTACGCGCGCTGGAGGCGGTGGCCCGGGACGGCGCACGGCTCGGGGTGCACCTGATAGCGGCGACCGGGCGCCCGGACCGTACGGCCGGGACGGCCGCGGCGGCGGCCGGGCAGGCGGGCCTGCGGATCACTCTGGACATGCTGCCCACGCGGGCCGAGGGCCCGGACGCGGGCGAGGCGTCGGCGGGGCGCGGGCGGCTGGTGCGCCGGGACGGCTCGGAGACACCGTTCCAGGCAGGCCGAGTGACGGGCCGTATCCCCCGGACGGCTACGCAGCGGCCGACGGTGGTGCCGCTGGACTGGGAGCGGATGGGGGACCCTCCGACGCGGCGGCCGCTGCGCGAGCTCGGCAACGGGCCTACGGATTTGGCGCTGCTGGCCAGCGCGCTCCAGCGGGCCGCGGCCCAGTCCACGCCCCCGGCCGAGCCCCTGCGGCTCCCCTGAGTCCTGCCGAGCACGACGTCTGCCGCGTTGTGGGCATTCGGCGTCAGGCGTGACGCAGATCACAGCACGGTCACAGCAACCCCCTCGCACCGGAGGCGGTATTGCGGCTGTTCCCGTCCGGGCGTAGGACTGTCCGCACGGGACGTACGGAGCACGTGTGCGCGGCCGTCTGCGGGGTCCGCGCTACGGCGCAACGGGGAGGACGGCAGGTATGCGCACACCCATGGCCACACCACTCACCACCCGAAGCACCACCCAATCGACCCACACCACCAGAACGAGCCGCACAAGCCGCACAACTCGCGCCGCTCTGGCCCTCGTTGCTACGAGCGCCCTCGTCCTCACCGCCGCGGGCTGCGGCGGCGACGGCGAGGGCAAGGACGGCGACGCCGGGGCCGGAGGCGCGGCGAAGGACAGCGCGCCCACCGTCCAACTCCCCAAGCTGAACGGCCAGAAGCTCCAGGTCGCCGCCGTATGGACCGGCGCCGAGCAGAAGAACTTCACCGCCGTCCTCGACGAGTTCGAGAAGCGCACCGGCGCCGAAGTCTCCTTCGTGCCGACCGGCGACAGCATCTCCACCTTCCTCGGCACGAAGATCGAGGGCGGCGAGCCGCCGGACGTCGCGATGCTCCCCCAGGTCGGCGCCCTCAAGCAGTTCGCCGACAAGGGCTGGCTCAAGCCCGCGGGCAGCGAGGTCACCGCCCAGCTCGGCAAGAACTTCTCGAAGGGCTGGCAGGACCTCGGCGCCCACGCGGGCAAGCAGTACGGCGTCTACTTCAAGGCGGCCAACAAGTCCCTGGTCTGGTACAACACCGCGGCCTTCGAGAACGCAGGCGCCTCGGAGCCCAAGACCTGGCAGGAGTTCCTGGACACCGCCCAGACGGTCTCCGCCTCCGGCGTCCCGCCGGTCTCGGTCGGCGGCGCCGACGGCTGGACCCTCACCGACTGGTTCGAGAACGTCTATCTCTCCCAGGCCGGCCCGGAGAAGTACGACCAGCTGGCGCAGCACAAGATCAAGTGGACCGACCCGTCCGTGAAGCAGGCGCTGGAGACGCTCGGTGAGCTCTTCGGGGACAAGACCCTGATCGCGGGCGGCCAGAACGGTGCGCTGCAGACCGAGTTCCCCAAGTCCGTCACGCAGACGTTCGCGGGCGGCGACACCCCGGACGCCGCGATGGTCTTCGAGGGCGACTTCGTCTCGATCAACATCGCCACCGACACCAAGGCGAAGATCGGCACGGACGCCAAGGTCTTCCCGTTCCCGGCCGTGGGACGGCAGTCCCCGGTGGTCAGCGGCGGCGACGTGGCCGTAGCGCTGAAGGGCGGCAAGGGAGCGCAGGCGCTGCTCACCTTCCTCGCCTCGACCGACGCCGCCGAGATCTGGGCGAGGGCGGGCGGCTTCATCTCGCCGAACAAGGAACTCGACCTCAAGGCGTACCCGAACGACGTCCAGCGCGACATCGCGAAGGCGCTGATCGAGGCGGGCGACGACTTCCGGTTCGACATGTCCGACCAGGCTCCGGCGTCCTTCGGCGGTACGAAGGGCGAGGGCGAATGGAAGGGGCTCCAGGACTTCCTGAAGAACCCCAAGGACGTGGCGGGCACCCAGCAGAAGCTGGAAGCGGACGCCGCCAAGGCGTACAAGAGCTGACGGGCCGTCTCCGACATGAAGACGGCGACCGCGGGGGGCGCGGCCGCGCCCGGCACGCCGCCCCCCGCCGAACTTCGTCACGGCAAGAGCGTGCTCGGCACCCGGCCCTGGGTGGCGGCCTGTTTCCTGCTGCCCGCCCTGCTGCTGCTCGGTGCGCTCGTGGTCTACCCGATCGGGTACACGGTCTACCGCAGCTTCTTCGACGCCTCCGGCACCGGCTTCACCGGCCTGGACAACTTCGCCGACATGTTCTCCGACGACGGCACCCTCACCGCCATCAAGAACAACCTCATCTGGGTGGTCGTCGCGCCGGCCGTCTCCACCGCGCTCGGCCTGATCTACGCGGTGCTGACCGAACGGGTCCGCTGGGGCACGGCGTTCAAGCTGATCGTCTTCATGCCGATGGCGATCTCCATGCTGGCGGCCGGGATCATCTTCCGGCTGGTGTACGAGCAGGACCCGGACCGCGGTGTGGCCAACGCGGTGTGGGTGGGGGTGCACGACACCTTCGCCGAGGCCTCCGCCTACCCGGGCGCGCACCCGCTGCCCACCGCCGGTCTCGCAGCGTCGGGCGGCGGCTCGTTCACCACCGAGTCGGCCGTGCGGCCGGGCGGCACGGCGAATCTGCCGCTGGTCGGGGTCAAGGCCGGGACGATGCCCGAGGACGCGGCCGGTGCGAAGACCGCGCCGCCCGCCGACGGGAAGATCACCGGCACGGTCTGGCTGGACTTCGTCAAGGGCGGAGGCGGGAAGCCCAACGTGATCGACCCGGGCGAGAAGGCGCTGTCCGGGATCACGATCGAGGCGGTCAGGGGCGGCAAGGTCGTCGCCACGGCCAAGACGGGCGCCGACGGCACGTACGCGCTGCCCGCCGACCAGGCCCAGGGAGCACATCTCCGGCTGCCCGCCTCGAACTTCAAGGAGCAGTACAACGGCGTGGACTGGCTCGGCCCGTCCCTGGTCACTCCCGCCATCATCGGCTCGTACGTGTGGATGTGGGCCGGCTTCGCCATGGTGCTGATCGCGGCCGGCCTGGCGGGCGTACCGCGCGAACTCCTGGAGCAGGCACGGGTCGACGGCGCGAGTGAGTGGAAGGTCTTCCGGAAGGTGACGGTGCCGCTGCTCGCGCCGGTGCTCACGGTCGTCCTCGTCACCCTGATGATCAACGTGCTGAAGATCTTCGACCTGGTCTACATCATCGCGCCGGGGGCGACGCAGCAGGACGCGAACGTGCTGGCCCTGGAGCTGTATCTGAAGTCCTTCGGCACGGACGCCGACCAGGGCGCGGGCAGCGCCATCGCGGTGCTCCTGCTGCTGCTCGTCGTCCCCGTCATGATCGTCAACATCCGCCGGATCCGGAGGGAGGGCCGACGATGACCGCATCGACGTCGACGGACGCGCCTGTTCTGGCCACGACCGCGACGGCGGAGAAGCGGGGGAAGCCCTCCCTCGCCTCCCGCCTCGCGGCCCGTGCGGGCGGCGGCGTGACACAGGTCTTCCTGATCCTCGTCGCGCTGTTCTGGCTGATGCCGACCCTCGGGCTGCTGATCTCCTCCCTCAGGGACTCGACCGACATCGCCACTTCGGGCTGGTGGGAGGTCTTCACCGCCCCCGCCCAGCTCACCACGGGCAACTACTCCGAGCTGCTGAGCAACGACGCGATCACAGGCTCCCTGTGGACCACCGTGCTCATCACGGTCCCCTCCACAGTGCTCGTCGTCGTCATCGGCTCGCTGGCCGGATACGCCTTCGCCTGGCTGGACTTCCCGGGCCGGGACTGGTGGTTCCTGCTGGTGGTCGGGCTGCTGGTGGTGCCCGTACAGGTGGCGCTGATCCCGGTGGCGAAGCTCTTCGGCACCCTGGGGATCTTCGAGACGACGACCGGCGTGGTCACCTTCCACACCGCCTTCGGGCTTCCGTTCGCCGTCTTCCTGCTGCGCAACTTCTTCGCCGAGATCCCGCGCGAGCTGCTGGAGGCGGCGCGTCTGGACGGAGCGGGCGAAGTCCGGCTGTTCACCCGGGTCGTGATGCCACTGGGCGGTCCCGCGATCGCCTCGCTCGGCATCTTCCAGTTCCTGTGGGTCTGGAACGACATGCTGGTGGCGCTGATCTTCGCGGACGACGGGGCCCCGCCGATCACGGTCGCCCTGCAGCAGCAGGTCCGCCAGTTCGGCAACAACATCGACGTGCTGGCGCCCGGCGCCTTCGTGTCGATGGTGATCCCGCTCGTCGTGTTCTTCGCCTTCCAGCGGCAGTTCGTCTCCGGCGTGATGGCGGGGGCGGTCAAGTAACGACCGGAGCGGTCACGCAGCGGCACACGTGCGGTGGGACGGCGTGCGCGTGGCGCACCGCTCGGTGGCACGGCGGTCAGTTGTGCACGTACAGGTGCACGCTGCCGCCGTGCAGCCGTTCCACGCCCTCCCGGTGGAACTGGTCGGAGAGGACCTCCTGCTTGACCCGCTCCCCCGCGTCCCGGAACACCCGCCGCTGGTCGGAGTCCTCCCGGTCCAGCAGCCACACCCGCCGCGCCTTCGGCAGGGCCTCCCGCAGCCGGTCCGGCGGCAGTTCGGTGCCGAAGAGGGTGCCGGACTCGGCCGGGGTCCGGTCCAGCGCCACATCGCGCAGCCCCTCGAACATCTCCGGGTACGCAATGGCGGCCTTCCGCCGGGTGCTCGCGAGGAAGACCACCGCGTCGCCCGGCTTCGTCTCTTCGCGCACCAGCCGCGCGATCGCCCGCAGGTCGTCCAGCCTGCTCGCGCCGGACCGTACGTGGTGGTGGGCGCCGAGCTGGCCGCCCAGCACCAGCGACACGACAAGCGCCGCGGCCATCGGCATCGCCAGCGGCATCGCGCCCCGCCACAGCACCAGACCGGTGAGCCGGTCGAGCCCGGACGCGGCGAGCAGACACAGACCCGGCAGCGCGTACAGCACGTACCGCTGGTCGTAGACCGGGTCCACCTGGGAGATCGCGACGAGCAGCGCGGGCGGCACCACGAACAGCGGCAGGGCGACGGTGACGACCGAGACCGGCGGCGCGTCGAGCGTCGGGCGGCGCGGTGCGAAGAGCGCGGCGGCCGCGAGCAGAAGGATCAGGCAGGCGACCCAGCCGGAAGGACCGGCGAAGGACCGTACGAGCCGGGTCACGGCCTCCCAGCCGGGCACCGGGATCCAGGCGAGCGCCTCCTCCTTCTGCCCGCGCGCGACCCAGGCGACCGGCACCATGGCGGCCGCGGCGGTGGCCGCGGACAAACCCCAGCAGCGCCACTGGCGAGCGTCGCTCCTGGCCACGAGCAGGGTCACGGCGTGCGCGGCGGGAAGGAGCAGGGCGAACGCGTGCAGCAGCACGGTGAGCGCGGTGAACAGGGCGTACCAGCGCCACCAGCGCGCCTCGCCGGTCTCGCAGGCGCGCACCAGGAAGTACGTGGCGGCCATCGCGCCCGCCATCACGAGGGCGTAGCTGCGGCCCTCCTGCGCGTAGAGGCTCACCACCGGCACCACCGCGAAGAGCATCCCGGCCACGAGACCGACCCGGGCTCCGGCCAGCCGGGCGCCGATCGCCGCGACGAGAGCCGCGGCGCAGACCATGCCCGCGACCGAGGGGAGCCGCAGCATGGTCTCGTCGGGGCGCACGCTCAGCAGGCCGTGCATCAGCAGGTAATAGAGGCCGTGGACCGCGTCGATGCTGCCGAGCAGCTGCCACAGCTCGCCCGGGGTGCGGCGGGCGGCGCTCCACGTGGCCGCCTCGTCGCTCCACATCCCGCGGCGGCCCAGATCCCACAGCCCCAGGATCGCCATGGTGGCGGCCGGGAGCAGCAGGGCCGCCACCGGGGTGCGGCGCACCACGGGGACGGGCCGGAGCGGGATCTTCACCTCGGTTGTGACCATCGACGTGCTCCTGTTCTTGGCGTCGCTGTCCGCTTCTTGGTTCGGCATGAGCCGTGGGGTGCTTGAACTGGGGTCCCACGGGCGTGGGACCTGGGCGGTGCGGGCCCGTCCGGGGCGTACGGCCCGGGCGCGCCCGCAGGCGGAGCGGCGCTCCGGTCGCCCCCCAGCGCCCGCGAGCGAAATAGACTGATGTCACATATGGCAGCAAAGACCCCAACCGAACCGTCCGCGGCGCAGGTCAGCGTCATCGTGATCGGTTACAACGACGCCGGGCACATCGCGGACGCGGTGCTCTCCGCCCTCCGCCAGGGCACACAGGTCGCCGAGGTCGTCGCCGTCGACGACGCCTCGACCGACGCGACACCGGATGTGCTGCGGGACCTCGCCGAGCGCTACGCCCGGGTCCGCGTGGTGCGACGCGAGGCCAACAGCGGCGGCTGCGGCACACCCCGCAACGACGGGCTGCGGCGCGCGACCGCGCCGTACGTGATGTTCCTGGACAGCGACGACGTGCTCGAAACGGGCGCCGTCGGGGCCCTGTTCCGCGCGGCCGTACGCCATGACGCGCAGGTCGTCGCGGGCCGCTGCGTGCGCCGTGAGCTGCCGGGCGGGCGTGACGTGCCCTGGCAGCGGGCGCTCTTCACCCGGGAGGCGGCGTACGGCTCCCCCGCGGAACTCCCCCGCCTGGTCCGCGACACGGTCTGCGTCAACAAGCTCTACGACCGCTCCTTCCTGGACCGGCACGGCATCGCCTTCCCCGACGGCCCCTTCCGCTACGAGGACTTCGTCTTCACCGCCCGCGTGCTCGCCGCCGCGCCGCGCATCGCCCTCATCCCCGACACCGTCTACATCTGGCATGTGCGCCGCTCCACCGGCCGGCCCTCGATCTCCCTCGCCCGCGACGACATCGACAACTGGCGCAGCCGCCTCCGCGCACACCGCCGCGCCCTCGAGATCTTCGAAGAGGCCGGGCAGAAGAAGCTGACCCGGGCCGCCGAGGTCAAGTTCCTCGATGACGACCTGCGCCTGTACGCACGCGAGCTGGGCGGCCGCAGCCCCGAGTACCGCGCGGAGTGGTGGCGGCTGACCCGGGAGCACCTGGCCTGCTTCGACGAGCCCGCGCTGCGGGCCGCCCGCGCCCCGGCCCGCTGGATCGCCCGCGTCATCACGGCCGCCGACCGCCCGCGCGACCTCGAGCGGCTCGTCGAGCTGGCGGGCAGGCCGGCCCGGCTGATGCCACCGTACGCGCGTGTGGCCGGGCGCCCGGTGTGGGACGCCGACCTGCCGGGCGTGGTCCTCGACGGGCTCGACAGCAAGCCGCTGCACCGCCTGCCGGTCACGGTGGAGGCCGAACCCCGCATCGCCTGGCGCACCCGGCGCGCCCGGCTGCGGCTGGCCGTGCGCGTGTACGAGCTGTACGGGCGGCTGGCCGCCGCAGGCCCGCTGACGGTGGACATCGAGCTGCGGCACCGCGACGACGGCCGCCTCGGGCTCACCCGTAACGCCGCCCTCAACCCGGACGATGACTCCTGGACGGCCGAGGTGCTGCTCGGCCTGGGGGACGTGGCGGCGGCAGGCGGGGGGCGACCCCGCGATGTCCGCGCCGCCGGGCCCGACACCTGGGACGTACGCGTGCGGGTGCGCTGCGCGGACAGCTCCTCGCTCTACACCGCGGCCCGCGCCACCGGCCCCGGCCTGCGGCGCACGGCCGTACCGAGCAGGCAGTACGGCCTGCTGCTGCTCCAGCCGTACGCCACGGTGGGCCGGTCCCTCGCGCTGCACCTCGCGGCGGGGCCGAGCGCGGCGACCGCCGTGCTGCGCCGCAGGCTGCGGCGTCTGGCTGCCCGGCGACGGAACCGGACCTGGGCGAGGCGGCGCCAGCCATAGCCATGCCCGCAATGGGTTGCATCGGCGTGTGCGCCGCAGGTCAGTGAGCCGCACGCTATGAGCACGGAGAGCGTCGGGACAGTGACGCTACGTACCACTTTGCTGGACTGGTAGGACGCTGCGCCCTACCCGATGAGGTTGAGCCGGTCGGCCAATTCGGTCACCGGAGACGTACGGCGGCGCTCCCGGCCGCGCAGTTCGGACACGATCGGCCGGGCCGTGCCGTGGTAGCGCATCCACTCCGGAGCAATGCCCTCGGCCAGCAGGAGGGCCCGCGTAGCGCTGTCGTCCCTGCCCAGGTCGGCGTAGGCCAGAGCACGGTCGACGTGGAAGCGGGCCCTCCAGGTCGGTGGCAGGACGTTCAGCTCGGGTACGGACCGGGCAGCGCTCAGTGCCTTGGCGCTTCTCTCCATCTCCACGAGGAAGTTCACCTTGGCCACGCCCACATTGGTCGGGCCGAACGGGGTGGCGTAATCGAGACGGTCCCGACCGATACGGGCGGCGGCGGCCGACGCCATGTTGAGCAGGTCTTCCACGGCGTCGTGCTTCCCCTGCCGGACGGTCGCGGTAGCCGCCCGCAGCAGCAAGATGCCCCACAGCGCGAGGTCACGCGGCCGCGAGCGGAACCCGGGCTCGATCCTTTCGGCGGCCGCGAGAGCGACGCGCTCGGCGTCTTCCAGACGTCCCTGCTTGGTGAGGATCCACGACAAGCTGGAGATTCCCACCGTCTCGAGGTTCGGGTCGTCGGACTCGCGCACGGCGGCCAACGAGCGCTCGAGGGCGGTGAACCCGGCGTCCTCCTTGCCCAGGGCGGTGAGCGTGGTCGCGGCCACCTGATACGCCTCGGCGAGCACCGCGTAGGCCGAGGCTCTCTCAACGCCGTTGTATGCGCGGGTGGCGATACGGGCGTCCCGGATGAGCTGGGGCAGCAGGACTCCGATCTCGCCCATACGGCCTTCGCGCCTGACGCCTTCCGTCGACCGCAGGGAGGCACGCAACGCCCCAATGCTGGGCGGCTCTTCCGGGTCCGTGTCCTCGCCGAGCAGTTCGGTCACGGGCGAAACGGCCTGCCGCAGCGCCAGGACGGAGGGCAAGTCGCCGTCGTCCCGCGCTTCGAACGTGGTGGGCTGGCCGACCAGGACCGATGGCTCGACGTCGAGTGCTCGGGCGAGCGCGTTCAGGGTCGAGAGCCGCGCCGTCTGCCGACGGCCCTGTTCGAGCTTGCGCACGACGTCGACGGACACACCCGCCAGTTCGGCAAGCCGCTCCTGCGTGAGCTTGCGGCGCACCCGGAGCCGCGCGATCCGGTCGCCGATGCCAGGCTCGCCCTCGAACTGCATGCTCACCCCCGCTCGGTGGACGTATCCCCCACGCTACGCCTCAGCAGGAGGCCAGTAGGCCGAACCCATGGGGTTGTCACCGCTCCAGGAACGCGAACAGCTCCTCCCACCGCCGGACGATCTCCTCCGGCGCGTACCGCCGTACGTTCGTCCGCGCCGCCTCGCCCATCCGGTCGCGCAGCTCGCGGTCGGAGATCAACTCGTCCAGGCGGCGGGCGAGTTCCGTCGTGTTCCCCGGGGGCGTCAGCAGGCCGTCCTCGCCGTCACGGATGATCTCGCGGACGCCGGGGGCGCAGTCGAAGGCCGCGCAGGGGACGGCCGTGGCCATGGCTTCCATGAGGGCGAGGGGGAAGCCCTCGCCACGGGAGGACTGGACGAAGAGTGAGCCGCGGCGGAGGGCGCCCGGTACGTCGTTCGTGCGGCCCATCCACTCCACCGAGTCGTCCAGACCCAGCGATGTGCACTGCTTGCGGAGCATCTCCTCGTCCTCGCCCGAGCCGTAGATCCGCAGGGTCCAGTCGGGATGCAGCGGCGCGGCCTCCGCCCAGGCGTCGAGGAGCATGTCGATGCCCTTCTGGTCCGTCAGCCTGCCCATGCTGATGACGGCCTTCTCCGTACGCGGCGACGGCTCGCCGGGCATGAAGGGCAGGGGATTCGGCATGAAGCCGGTGTTGTCCAGGCCCCTGCGGATCCACAGGTCCGCGTCCTCCCTGGTGAGGACGAGCATCCGGTCGACGTCCCGGTAGAACCGCAGCACCCGGCGGAAGCGGGAGCTCTGGAGGGTGTACTCGTACGACTCGTGGCTCATGCCGATGACCGCCGCCCCCGCGGTGTCGGCCAGGGCCACCCACTCCATCGCCCAGACCTGGGTGACGATGACGACGGCTCCGGGCCCGGCCGCCCGGAACAACGCGCTCAGCTTCTCCGCCTGTTCGAGCATCCCGGCCTCACGGGCGCTGCGGTGGCGGCGCTCCACCACATCGAGCCGTCCCCGCAGGCCGCGCAGGGGGCCGAGTTTCGGAGGGGGAGCGTCGTAGAGCGTGGTCGTCGGGTACGGGAGATCGCCTCCGAGGTCCTGCGGGACGTCGGGGCCGGCGATGCCGATGACGTGCACGCGGTGGCCGCGCTCGGTGAACAGCCGCGCCATCTGGTGCGACCAGCTGGTGACTCCGCCCAGCTCGTCGATGCTGTTGGAGACGAAGAAGATGTCCCGGCTCACCTCACGCCTCCCGTGCGGAAGAAGGTCTCGACGATCGTGCGCGACGCGTCGCCCCGGTCGTATTCGCCGAACTCCGCCGAGAACCGCCGCCGCGCCTCGGCGTATTCGGTGTCCGCCGACTTGAGATCGGCGATCGCGGCGAAGAGCGCCTCCTCGGTCTCCGCCACCGGCCCCGGGGCCTTCTCCCGCAGGTCGAAGTACGTGCCGCGGGCCTCCCCCGCGTACTCCTCCCAGTCGTACGCGTAGAAGATCACCGGCCGGTCCAGCAGCGCGTAGTCGAACATCACCGACGAATAGTCCGTGATCAGCCCGTCCGCGAGGGTGAGCAGCGGGGTGATGTCGTGCAGGGCGGTGACGTCGAGGACGGTGCCGCGCACCGAGGGCGGCAGCACCACGTGGTTGAGGTAGTGCGAGCGGATCAGCAGGACGTGGCGCTCGCCGAAGCGGCGGGCGAACTCCTCGACATCGAAGGGGAGTTCAAAACCGCGGACCCGGCCCCCCTTGCCGCTGCGGAAGGTCGGCGCGTACAGCAGCACCTGCCGGTCCGCCGGGATGCCGAGCTCCGCGGCCAGGCGCCCCCGCTCCCGTACGCCGGAGGCCTCTTCGCGCAGCCGCGCCGCGACCAGCGCGTCGTTGCGCGGGTAGCCGGTGCGCAGCAGCACCTCGTCCCGCAGCCGCAGAGCCCTGGCCAGGGTGCGGACGTCGTGCTCGGAGCGGACCAGGAAGTGGTCGAAACGGTCCAGGACCCGCTGGTACGCCTCCTGTTCGTGGCGGGCCTGCAGCTTCTTGCGCGGCTCGTCGAAGCCCATCCGCTTGAGCGCCGAGCCGTGCCAGGTCTGGATGTACGTGGTCCCGGGGCGCTTGGTGAGCTTCAGCGGGAAGCCCTGGTTGTCGATCCAGAACTCGGCCTGCGCCAGGGCCCGCAGATACGGCCAGCTCCAGCGGCGTACGAGGGCGGCGTCGCCCGGAAAGCCCTCGGGCCGCCGCCCCGCGTACGACCAGACGGGCTCGAAGCGGACGCCCTGGCGGCGCATTTCCTCGTAGATCGCCCGCGGGCTGTCGCTGTACTGCTTGCCGAGGTGGCTCTCGAAGACGACCAGGCCGGGGCGGACGGGAAGCCGACAGAGCAGGGCGTGGTACGTACGGATCTTCGTCTCGCCCGAGTTGAGCTTGCGCTTGACTCTGCGGGCCCCGCGGACGCCCGACTTGGCGAGGTCGCCCGCACGGCCGGCCACGGCGGCGTCGACGGCCGCGCGGGTGCGGACGGCGGCCGGGCCCTCGGCGGTCAGCACGAAGGAGAGGTGGCCGCGCCGGGAGATCCGGGGCTCGAGGCGGTCGGCCACGAGCCGGGTGAGCCGCGGGCGTACGCGCAGGGGGCGGGCACGCTCGAGGGCGAGGCCGTCGGCGCTGAGCCGGGTGCGCAGCCGCTCGCCGTCCACGTCCAGGAGCAGCCGGACGTCCCACACGGCGTCGATCACGCCCAGCGGCCGCAGACGCCGGGCGAGATCGGCCTCGGCGGTCCAGTCGAGGAAGCCGTCCGCGTGGCGCAGCGAGAGAAGCGGGAAGCGGAAGGTCTGCAGGCTGCGGCGGCGCGCCCGGAACTCCAGTTGTCCGCGCACGCTCGCGTCCGGAGGGATCCGGCCGAGCGGGTTGACGATGCTGCCGGCCAGGCGGACGGCGCCGCGTCCGTCGTCCTCGTACGCGGTGAGGCGGTTGCGCAGGAACATCGTGCCGAGCGGCTGGGTGTGGTAGCCGAGGTCCGTGACGTCCAGGACCCGGCGGCCCTCGGGGTCGTCGAGATGCTCGGTGCACCAGAAGATCCGGCCGTCGCGCTCGGCGAGAGGCGAGGAGATCTTGTCCCGGTTGGTCAGGGTGTCGGCGGCGGGCAGCAGGTTGTCCCAGTCCTCGCGGGCCAGCAGATACGCGCAGATGGCCTGGATGGGCCGGACTTCCGCGTACGCCTCGGGGTCGATGGTCGCCAGATAGCCGTTCGCGAGCTCGGCGAAGCGATGCCGGTACTCCTCGTCCAGCAGCGGCAGATCGCGCAGATGGAGCACGAGATCGTGCTTGAGGAACTTCACGTCTTTGTGGAACTTCAGCTCGCGCAGCCGACGCCGCTCCAGCAGCTCGTCGACGCGGCGGTGGATCTCCATCCGGTGCGCGAAGTTGGCGATCTCGTGCCGCCGGTTGCTGATGGACTTGCTCCCGCCCGCGCCCGCCTTCTCGGCGACGTTCCAGAAGTAGACGCGGTTGGGGACGAGGGCGATGCGGGTCGCGGCGAGATAGGCGCTCGCGGAGAAGAACAGGTCCTCGTAGTGGATGCCGACGGGGAAGATCAGGTTCTGCTCCAGCAGGAAGTCCCGGCGGTAGCACTTGTTGGTCGACAGGGTGTCGAAGACGAAGAGGTCGGGGAGTTCGGTGACCGACTCGAGGGTGCGGGTGGCGGAGTAGAGCCAGGGGTACCACTCGACGGTCTTGCGGTGGCGGCTGTCGACGTGGACCCGGACGCAGAGGCCGGAGACCAGGTCGGCGCCGGTCCGCTCGGCCGCCTCCAGCATGTTGCGGCAGGCGTTGCGCTCCAGCTCGTCGTCGCTGTCGAGGAACATCACGTAGCGGCCGCGGGCCTCCTCGATGCCGCGGGTGGGGGGGGGGGAGAGGAGG
>NZ_JBQQBY010000010.1:0-201439 GCF_052246385.1 Streptomyces sp. 8N616
CCAGCATCACCGACCCGGAGGAGCTGGCCGGCCAGCTGAAGGAGATTCTCCGTACGGGTTACGCGATCGAGGACCAGGAGTCCGCCATCGGGGACGCGGGCATCGCATCCCCGGTCTTCGACCGCTCCGGCGAGGTGGTGGGAGCCATCGGCATTGTCGGCCCCGTCGAGCGGCTTCTGGCCGAATCGGCACGTCAGGAGCTCGCGGTCGCGGTCCGGGAGACCGCCCGCAACCTCTCCCGCGACCTGGGCGCCCCCCGCGGTGCCGCCCGCATCGCCAGCACCTGATCCGCTCACCCCGCCCCCGCGCGCAGCCCGGCAGCGGCGTCCGCCCTCCCGCACCACTACTCCTTCACCCAGGCCCGTCGGCACCCGCCGTGGGACCTTCCCCGTGTCCGCAGCGCCCGATCGTCGCCGCGCCTCTTGACAGCCGCACCTCTTGACAGGGGTGAAATACGGGCTTAACTTCCGAAACAACGTTCATCCATAGTGAACACTTGCCGGAAGCTGCGAGCTATCTGGCTCCCCTGAGCCGGCCTCCAGGTGCCCGACCCCTGACCACCTGGCGGCCACCACGATGCCGAGATGCTGTCTTTGTGGGAGGCACCGGTGAAAACCCCCGCCCTGCGCTGGGGCGCCTGAACCGAGCCGGGGGCGGGGCCGCGCGTACGTGAGGGCCGGCCGGGCCCTTCCCGCGCCGCTTTCCCGGCAGGCCCTGCGGATTCGCCCCCGCCCCCGGCTCACCCAACCGTGAACCCGCCACGCCCCGACCATGAACGGAGACACCGTGGACATCGACCTCGCCCGCACGTGGGTGCAGGCCATTGCCGCCGCCGTGGACAAGCACAAAGACCATCTCACCCAGCTCGACTCGGCCATCGGCGACGCCGACCACGGCACCAACATGCACCGCGGCTTCTCCGCCGCCACCACGGCCCTCGCCGACTTCGCACCGGACACCGTCGGGGCGGTGCTGGTCAAGACGGGCACCACTCTCATCTCCAGCGTGGGGGGCGCCTCCGGGCCGCTGTACGGCGGCGCCTTCCGCGCCCTCGGCAAGACCCTGGACGCACCCACCGCCGACACGCAGCAGTTCGCCACCGCACTCGCCGCCGGCCTGGAAAGCATCCAGAAGCTCGGCGCGGCCTCACCCGGCGACAAGACCATGATCGACGCCTACACTCCCGCGCTGGCCGCCTTCCAGCAGCACGCCGGCGCCGGAGCCGACTTGGCCGCCGCGGCTTTGGCCGCCGCCGACGCCGCTGAGGACGGCATGCGCGCGACCACCCCCCTGCAGGCGCGCAAGGGCCGGGCCTCCTACCTCGGTGCCCGCAGCATCGGCCACCAGGACCCAGGCGCCACCTCCACCGGCCTGATCTTCCGTGCCCTCGCCGAGACGGTGGTGGGCCGATGACCTACCGCCGCACCTACGCCGGGCACCCCGCCGCACCCGGCATAGCCCTGGGCTTCATCCATCGCACCGACCGCCCGCCCGTGAGAACAGCGCTCCCCCAGCGCACCAGTGGCGACCCCGCACAGCAGATCACCGACGCCTTCGACGCCGTTGCCGCCCGCCTGCTCGACCTGTCCACCTCGCTGCACGAGCAGGGCAAGGACGAAGAGGCCGACATCATGGAGGTCAACGGCTACATCGCGCAGGACCACGATCTGCGCGACCAGGCCATCAAGCGAGCACACCAAGGGCAGCCGGTGCCTGTCGCCGTCCGGCAGGCCGTCGACACCTATGCCGGAGTCATGGCTGCCCTGGACGACCCGACCCTGGCCGAACGCGCGGCAGACGTACGGCAGGTCGGCCGCCGCGTCCTGGCTCACCTGCATGGCGACACCGGCCCCGCACCCGACCAGCCCCTCATCCTGGTGGCCCACGAGATCGGCGCGGCAGACCTGCTGGAACCCGGCCAGACGGTCACCGCCGCCGTCTCCGTCACCGGCGGCCCGAACTCCCACGCCGCGATCGTCGCCCGCTCACAGGGCATCCCCCTCCTCCTGGCCGTCGACCCCCAGCTGCTCGAGCTGCCGGACGGTCAGGAGATCCTGCTCGACGCCGACCGGGCCACCGCGGTCGCCCACCCCGACGACGACGAACGCGCAACCGCGCTCCACGCCATGGACGCAGCCCGCACCCGCAGGCTCGCGCTCGCCGAAGAGCGCCACCTGCCCGCCCACACCCTCGACCACCACCCCATGGCACTCCGGGCCAACGTGGCCACCCCGGCCGAAGCCCGCGCAGCTCTTGCGGCGAACGCCGAGGGCGTCGGCCTGCTCCGCACCGAACTGCCCTTCCTCAACCACCCCGCCTGGCCCACCCGCAACCAGCACGCCACCGCCCTCGTCCCCCTCCTGCGGGCGCTCGCCGGACAGACCGTCATCGCCCGCACCCTGGACTTCGCCGACGACAAACTCCCGCCCTTCCTCGCCAAGGGCCGCCAAGACGGGCACCTCGGCCGCGGCCTGCCGCTCATGCTGGCCCAACCCGGCGCCTTCGCCGACCAGTTCCGCAGCATGCTCCGCGCCGGCGCCGACACCGACCTGCGCATCATGATCCCCATGGTCGCGAGCGTCGACGAACTCCGCGCCTGTCGACGCCTCCTCCGGGCCGCGGCTGCCGAAGCCGGTGTTCCTCCCCCGCCCCTGGGCATCATGGTCGAACTCCCCGAAGCCGTCGCCGCGGTCGACGACCTCGCCGGCGAAGCGTCCTTCCTCTCCATCGGCAGCAACGACCTGACCTGCCAGATCCTGGGCCTGGACCGGCGCGACCCCACCGCCACCCCCGCCATGGCCGCGCACCCCGCCGTACTCGACGCCATGGCCCGGGTCGTCAACGCTGCACACCGCCACAACCGCCAGGTCTCCGTCTGCGGCGACGCCGCCGCACACCCCCTCGTCACCCCTCTCCTCATCGGCCTCGGCTGCGACAGCCTTTCCGTGGCCCCGGCCGCCCTCGACGAAGTGCGCGCCCGCATCCGCCGACTCCGCCACGACACCTGCGCTTCCACGGCAGCCACCGCCCTCACCCTCGAAACCCCCGAGGACGTATGGCAACTCGTACAACAGCACTGCCAACTGTCGCTGCCATGACGCGCATCGGAGCCCGGAGGACACCTCGCATGCCCCCTGAACGCCCCACCGCCTCGCCGGTCTCACGCCTGGGCCTGGCCCTGGCCGCCGTCGGGCGTCCCGGCTACATCAATCTGGGCCGCGACGCGGACTTGCCCGCCGACCGCTCGGTCGACGCCCTGCGGGCCCATGCCAAAGAGGCCATGGCCAACGGCCGCCTGGCCGATCGCCACGCCACAGGGCCGGATACGACCGCACTGCGCGCGATCGCGCAGGAGGCCGACGTCTCGGTGCGATGCCGTAGCACTGGCGGCCGTCGCCGCGCAGCCCTGGGCGGACATCGTCCTTTCCGGAGCGGCCACCGTCGAGCAACTCGCCAGCAATATCCGGCGGATCTCCACCTCGACCCAGGTCAGCGGGCCGGGGCCTGCTGACCGGTCGGATCCTTCAGGTCTCGCTCGTGCAGCAGTCGTGCGGTCTGCTCGGACACCGGTGCGGCCAGCAGTGCGGTGACCAGATCGACCAGCCGGCTCGTGAACAGCCGGTCGTCCCTGCGAGGGCGGGCGGCGGCACGGGCGGCGAGTTCGGCGTGGCAGAAGCGCAGGGCGGTGAAGCGGGTGTGGAGCACCGTGGTCGACTCGGGAGTCAGCAAGGGCTCCACCAGGCGCCGCCAGGCGTAGATACTCGACCCCTCGTTCGGCACGACGAGCTCAACCCGGGGTTCGGGCCGGTTGAGCAGTTCGGCCACGATCTGCAGGAACGCGCGGCCGCCGTCAGGATCGGAGAGTTTCGCGGCGGCCGGCAGCACCAGGGCGGCGGCGAGGGAGCGAAGATCGACGGTGCCGCTGTCCTCGCACTGCTGCAGCAGCACCTCCCGGCGGGCGTCCACCGCCGGGAGGTGCTTGTCGAGTACGGCCCGCAGCAGACCCGCCCGGTCGCCGAAGTGGTACTGCAGGGCCATCGCGTTGCGCTGGCCGGCGGCCCGTTTGATCTCGCTGAGCGAGACGCCGTCGACGCCCTTCACCGCGAACAGCTGCTCGGCGGCGCGGATGAGTGTGCCACGGGTGTCACGGGTCCGGCTCCCGGGCGGCGTGGCCGGTTCGGGCGTCTCATGTGCTGTCACGGATGCCCATCGTAGCGTCGTCATGCGCGAGTGATACGGTCGCATTAAATGTTAATTCAAGAACCTTGATGCGCGTGGGAGCCCATCCATGTCCTTGGACTTCGAGACCGACCCCGACTTCCAGCGGCGACTCGACCGGATCGATGCCACCGGCGCCACCCTGCGTATGGATGGAGGAGTCCAGTGAAGGCACTGACTTTCCACGGCCGCCACGACATTCGCTACGGGGACATTCCCGACCCGGCCGTCACCAGCCCCACCGACGCCGTCGTCCAGGTCACCACGGCCGGTATCTGCGGCAGCGACCTGCACATCTACGACGGCAACGGGTTCAGTCCGGAGACCGGCTACACCCCGGGACACGAGTGCGTCGGCGTGGTCGTCGAGACCGGCAACCAGGTCACCAGCTTCAAGCCCGGCGACCGGGTCCTGGTTCCCGCCTCGGCCGGCTGCACCCTGTGCAAAACCTGCGCGACCGGGCTCACCGCCAGGTGCGAGCGCGCCCAGGCCCCGACGGACCTGTGCTACGGAGTGAGCCCGCAGCTTCCGGGCAGTCAGGCCCAGGCTCTGGCGGTGCCCCATGCCGAGGTCAACCTGGTGCACGTGCCCGAAGGCATCTCCGACGAAGCCGCCGTCGTCCTGACGGACAACGCCCCAACGGCCTGGTACGGCTGCCGCCGCGCCCGCATCCAGCCCGGCGAAACGGTCCTGGTCATCGGCCTGGGGCCGGTCGGCCTCATGGCCGCGCAATCCGCCTTCGCCATGGGCGCCGCCCGTGTGCTGGGCGCGGACCTGGTCGCGGAGCGCCGCGCCTTCGCCGCCACCCTGGGCGTCGAGCCGGTCGAGGGCGAGGACGCACGGACGGCCGTACGGGAGATGACCGCGGGACGCGGACCGGACGCCGTGGTAGAGGCTGTCGGCTCGGACGCCACCATCCAGCTCGCCCTCAAAGCCGCCCGGCAGGCCGGCCGGGTCAGCGTCATCGGGGTCAGCCAGAACAAGGCGTTTCCCTTCCACATGGGACTGGCCCAGATCAAGGAGCTGGAGTTCGCCATCGGACTGTGCTCGATCCACTACGAACTCCCCGCCCTGATCGCCCTCGCCCAGGCCGGACGGATCACGCCGGAGGTCGTGGTCTCCCACCGCTTCGCCCTCTCCGAGGGCCCCGCGGCGTACGAACTCTTCGACAGCCGCTCCGACGGTGTCCGCAAGGTCCTTCTCGACCCCGCCCGCTGATCTACCTCGGTGCTGCCGCCGCGTCACGCACCTCCGTGCCGGCGGCAGGACCACACCCCCGACCGCCAGTCACCCGCCGGGAAGCGCGGGGGTCAAAGGTCCTTTGCCGCCCGCTCCAGGATCACCACGCACTCCACGTGGTGCGTCATCGGGAAGAGGTCGAACGCCCGCAGCCTGCGCGGGACATAGCCCGCGGCGCGGAAGTACGTGAGGTCGCGGGCGAGCGCCGCCGGGTCGCAGGCCACGTACGCGATCCGGCGCGCGCCCAGGCCCGCGAGATGGGTGACGGTCTGCCGGCCCGCGCCCGCCCGCGGCGGGTCCAGGACGATCAGGTCCGCCTCGGTGATGCCCGTGCGCGGCAGGACCTGTTCGACCTTGCCCTGTTCGATGCGGACCCGGTCCAGGTCGGCCAGGTTGTGCCGGGCGTCCTCGACCGCGCGCTTGCCGGACTCGATGCCGAGTACCGCGCCCTTCTCACCGACCCGTTCGGCGAGCGCGCCCGCGAACAGCCCGACGCCGCAGTACAGATCCAGAGCCATGTCGCCCTTGCGCGGCATCAGCCCCTGCATCACGGCCTCGACCAGCAGTCCGGCTGCCATCGGATGGACCTGCCAGAAGCCGCCGGAGCCGACCCGCCAGGTGCGGTCGATGGCGCGTTCCCGTACGAACGGGCGCCCGTGCACGCGGTGCACGCCCCCCGTCTTCTCGTCGACCCGCATCACCGAGACCGGCCTGTCCAGCTCGACGATCGGCAGCCGCCCGCCCGGCCTGGGGGTGAGGATGACCTGGCGGTCGTGTGAGCCGGTGGCGGCGATGGCCTCGATCGCCGCGATCTGCGGCCACTCCCGCTTCTCGACGCCCAGTTCGCTGACCCCGGGCGCCGCGATCAGGCAGTGGTCGATCGGCTGCACCTCGTGCGAGCGGTGCTTGCGCAGGCCCGCGCGCCCCTCGTCGTCCACCGCGTACTGCACGCGCGTGCGCCACGCCGGGACTTCGCCCTTGGCGACCTTGTCGCCGGGCGCGGGCTCGACCGTGCTGTCCCAGCCCGCCTCCTCCGGGGTGAGCCCGGCGAGCCGGCTCAGCTGTTCGGTGATGACGGAGACCTTGAGGCGGCGCTGAGCGCCCGGCGCCGCGTGCTGCCAGTCGCAGCCGCCGCACTTGCCGGGTCCGGCGAAGGGGCACGGCGCCTCGACCCGGTCCGGCGACGCCTCCAGCACCTCGACCGCGTCCGCGCGCAGGAAGCGGGAGTCCTCCCGGCCCTCGGTGACGCGCGCGACGACCCGCTCGCCGGGCAGCGTGTGCCGGACGAAGAGCACCCGGCCCCCGGGCGTACGGGCGATGCAGTGCCCGCCGTGCGCGACGGGCCCGACCTCGACCTCGTACTCCTCGCCGACCAGCGACGCGGTGGAATCTGTGGACACGGCGGAGGCGCTCCTGAGCTGGTGGGATACGGGGACCGGGGCGCACGGCGGCGGCCCGGACAGCAGCCGTCCAGTCTACGTCCCCGGGCCGCCCCCACGATCCGGGGCAGCCCCGCCCCGCTTCCGGCCGCGCCCGCTACTTCCGGGCGCCCGCCCTGCCCCCGGACCCCGACGTGCCCCCGGACCCCGACGTGCCCCCGGACCCCGTCGTGCCTCCGGACGCACCCTTATCCCGCTGCGCGGGCGGACCCACAGGACCGCGCCGCACCGACCCCGGCGCGTTCCACGCCTCCCGCTTGCGCGCCCGCTGCTTGGCCAGTTCGGAGGACTCCAGCTGGTACGGCACCGAGGTCACCATGACGCCCGGCGTGAACAGCAGCCGCCCCTTGAGGCGCAGGGCGCTCTGGTTGTGCAGCAGGTGCTCGTACCAGTGGCCGACCACGTACTCGGGGATGTAGACGCTGACCACATCCCGCGGGCTCTCCCGCCGCAGCCGCTTCACATAGTCGATCACCGGACGGGTGACCTCGCGGTACGGCGAGTCGAGGACCTTCAGCGGCACGTCGATCGCGCGCCGCTCCCACTCCTCCTGAAGCGCCTTCGTCTCGACCGCATCGACGTTGATGGTGAGCGCCTCCAGCTGGCCCGAGCGCATCAGCTTCGCGTACGCGAGGGCGCGCAGCGTCGGCCGGTGCACCTTGGACACCAGGACGATGGAGTGCACGCGGGACGGGCGCACGGCCTCGTCGCCGGGCTCGTCGGGCGCGGCGATCTCCTCCGAGACCCGGTCGTAGTGGCGCCGGATCGCGGTCATGGTGACGTAGAAGATGACCATGCCGAGCAGAGCGACCCACGCGCCGTGGCTGAACTTGGTGATCAGGACCACGACCAGCACGAGGCCGGTGAAGAAGGCGCCGAAGGCGTTGATCGCGCGAGAGCGGATCATGTGGCGGCGCCTGGCGGGGTCGGTCTCGGTCAGCAGGTGCCGGTTCCAGTGCCGCACCATGCCCGTCTGGCTGAGCGTGAAGGACACGAACACGCCGACGATGTAGAGCTGGATCAGCTTGGTCGAGTCGGCGCCGTAGATCCAGACGAGCAGCACGGCAGCGGCGGCCAGCAGCACGATGCCGTTGGAGAAGGCGAGCCGGTCGCCGCGGGTGTGCAGCTGACGCGGCAGGTAGCGGTCCTGGGCGAGGATCGAGCCGAGCAGCGGGAAGCCGTTGTACGCGGTGTTGGCCGCCAGGAACAGCACCAGCGCGGTGGCCGCGGCGAGCAGGATGAAGAAGAACGTGCCGTCGCCGAAGACCGCGGCCGCGACCTGCGAGATGACCGGGTTCTGGACGTAGCCGGAGCCGACCGGGCTGCCGTCGTTCAGCAGGTCGTGCGCCGGGTTCTCGGCCATCTTGACGTCGGTCGCCATGGCCAGCCCGATGATGCCGCAGAACATGGTGACCGCGAGACCGCCCATGAGCAGCAGCGTCGTGGCCGCGTTCCGGCTCTTGGGCTTGCGGAAGGCGGGCACGCCGTTGCTGATCGCCTCGACGCCGGTGAGCGCGGCACAGCCGGAGGAGAAGGCGCGCAGCAGCAGGAAGACGAGGGCGAAGCCGGCGAGCCCGGTGTGCTCTGCCTTGATCTCGAAGCCCGCGGTGGGGGCGTTCATGTCGTCGCCGAGGACGAGACCGCGGTACACGCCCCAGGCGATCATGATGAAGACGCCCGCGACGAAGACATACGTGGGAATCGCGAAGAGCTTCCCGGACTCCCGGACACCCCGCAGGTTCATCAGCGTCAGCAGCACGATGATGCCGATCGCGCACGGCACCTTGTTCTCGACGACGAACGGGATCGCGGAGCCGAGGTTCTCCACGCCCGAGGCGATCGACACGGCGACGGTGAGGACGTAGTCGACCAGCAGCGCGCTGGCGACGGTCAGCCCGGCCTTGGGGCCGAGGTTGGTGGTGGCGACCTCGTAGTCACCGCCCCCGCTCGGGTACGCCCGCACGTTCTGCCGGTACGAGGCGACGACCGTGAACATCAGGACGACGACGGCGACGGCGATCCACGGGCTGAAGCTGTACGCCGACACACCCGCGATGGAGAGGACGAGCAGCACCTCGCCCGGCGCGTAGGCCACGGACGAGAGTGGGTCGGACGCGAAGACGGGCAGTGCGATCCGCTTGGGGAGAAGGGTCTCCCCCAACTGCGTGCTGCGCAGAGCCCTGCCGATCAGAATCCGTTTGGGCAGGTCGGTCAGTTTGGACACGCTGAGGATCGTAAGCGCTCGGTCCCGCGGTCGCCCACCCGCCCATGGGGCGCAGTTCCGGCGATCGCGGGTAGCGTTACCGGCGACGGTTGGGACGAACAGTTGCCTCCCCCGGGGCGTGGAAGGATGATGGACGGTGTTTGCGCAGGTCACGGCACTAGGGGAAGGTGCAGGGTAGAGACCTCATGCACATCGTGATCATGGGTTGCGGCCGAGTGGGATCTGCCCTGGCGCAGACGCTCGAGCAGCAGGGGCACACGGTCGCGGTCGTCGACCAGGACCCCACGGCCTTCCGCCGCCTCGGCTCGGGATTCGGCGGCCGCCGGGTCACCGGCGTCGGCTTCGACCAGGACACTCTGCGCGAGGCGGGGATCGAGGAGGCCGGTGCGTTCGCCGCGGTCAGCAGCGGCGACAACTCCAACATCATCGCCGCCCGGGTGGCCCGCGAGATGTTCGGGGTCGAGAACGTGGCGGCGCGTATCTACGACCCGCGCCGCGCCGAGGTCTACCAGCGCCTCGGCATCCCCACGGTGGCCACCGTGCGGTGGACCGCCGACCAGATGCTGCGGCGGCTGCTGCCGTCCGGCGCCGAGCCGCTGTGGCGCGACCCGAGCGGTGCCGTACAGCTCGCCGAGGTGCACGCCTCGCCGGCCTGGGTCGGCGAGAAGATCAGCAAGCTGCAGGAGGAGACCGGCGTGCGCGTCGCGTTCCTCACCCGGCTGGGCGAGGCGATGCTGCCGACGTCGCAGACCGTCCTGCAGGAGGGCGACCTCGTGCACGTGATGATGCGCAGCGACGAGGTCGAGAAGGTCGAGGCGGCATTCGCCGAGGGCCCGGAGGAGGCGCAGCAATGAGAGTCGCCATCGCGGGCGCGGGCGCCGTGGGGCGCTCGATCGCCGGGGAGCTGCTGGAGAACGGGCACGAGGTGCTGCTGGTCGACAAGGCGCCGACCGCCATCTCGGTCGAGCGGGTGCCGCAGGCCGAGTGGCTGCTTGCGGACGCCTGCGAGATCACCTCGCTGGACGAGGCGGCGCTGCAGCGCTGCAACGTGGTCATCGCGGCGACGGGTGACGACAAGGTGAACCTGGTCGTCTCGCTGCTGGCGAAGACGGAGTACGGGGTGCCGCGCGTCGTGGCCCGGGTGAACAACCCGAAGAACGAGTGGCTGTTCAACGAGTCCTGGGGCGTGGACGTCGCGGTGTCCACGCCGCGCTTGATGTCGGCGCTGGTGGAGGAGGCGGTGAGCGTCGGCGACCTCGTACGGCTGCTGCGCTTCAGCCATGGCGACGCGAACCTGGTCGAGCTGACCCTGCCGCCGGAGTCGGCACTGGCCGGGACCCGGGTCGGCGATGTGGACTGGCCCGAGGACACCTCGCTGGTCACGATCATCCGCGGCAACCGGGTGCTCACGCCGAACCGCGAGGACTCGCTGGAGGCCGGGGACGAGCTGCTGTTCGTGGCGGCGCAGGCGCGGGAGGAGCAGCTGGAGGACCTGCTCTCGGTGCGGCAGGAAGTCCCGTAATTCACGGTCCATGAACTGGGTAACTCACGGTCCATGAAAGGCGAGGGGCCCGGGAACCAGCTGGTTCCCGGGCCCCTCGCACGACGGCTGCCGGATCAGTCGCTCGCGGCGGCCCGGGCGCGCTCCTGCTCGGCGCGCTCCTGCTCCGCCCGCTCCGCCTTCTCCTCTGCCTCCATCTCGGCGAACACGTCGATCGGCGGCGGCGCCTTGGCCAGGAAGACCCAGGTCAGGTAGAGGGCCAGCAGCATGGGCGGGATCTTGAGCGCGACGATCACCCAGCCGAACTGCGTCGTGTCCGCCCACCAGTAGAGCGGGAAGAGGATCGCGACCTTGGTGAGGAAGATCAGCCCCCAGGCCCAGCTGGCCTTGGCGTACGCCTTCTTCCGCCCCGGGTTGCGGGTGCGCCAGGACAGGTTCTCCTTGAAGACCGGTCCGAGGATCAGCCCCATCAGCGGGACGCCCGCAAGCGTGGTCACGACGAAGGCGAGGCCCATGCCGAGGGCGTAGAGCAGGCCCGGCAGGTAGAAGTCCTTGGCATTGCCGGTCAGCATCGCGAAGGCGACACCGAAGGCGACCCCGAAGACACCGCTGAAGGCGTGCTTGACCGTGTCCCTGCGGACCAGCCGCGCGACACCGAGCACCAGCGACAGGGCGAGGGCGGCGATGGCCGAGAAGTGGATGTCCTTGTTGACGGTGTAGACGGCGATGAACACCAGGCCCGGCACGGTGGTCTCCACCATGCCTCGCACGCCGCCGAACGCCTCGAAGAGGGCCGCCTCCGTGGCGGCCCGCCCGTCGTGGCCGGGGGATGCGGCGTCCTGGTCCTGCGCGGGCTGCTTGTCCGGAGAGGTCACCGGCTACTCCTGTCCGAGCGGTCGGAGTTCGTACTTCGGATTGAACAGCACCCGGCGGCCGTGGCTCATGGAGATCCGGCCCGATGCGATGAGTTTGCGGCCCGGCTCTATGCCGACGATGGACCGGCGCCCGAGCCATACGACGTCGAGCGCGGCCGAGCCGTCGAACAGCTCGGCCTCGAGCGCGGGCACACCGGCCCGCGGCCGCAGCGTGACCGTCCGCAGGGTGCCGGTGACCTTGACGATCTGGCGGTCGCCGCAGTCGCTGATCCGCGTGCACCCCTCGGCCTGGGCGGCCTGCTGCAGCTCGTCTGCGTGCAGCTCCTCCTGGGTGGAGGACAGCCGGTCGAGCATGCGCCGGAACCGGCCGGCCGGCTTCTGAGAACGGGGGACGGCACTCATACCGGAAGCGTACCGGTGCCGGGCCTGCCGGATCACGGCCCGAGGGAGTACGTCTCGCGCCATCACCGCTCGAGCCCGCCGGGCTCGGCGCGCCGCACGGCGGCCCGCAGCCGGGCGAGCAGCTCGTCCAGCCCGAAGGGCTTGGTGACGTAGTCGTCGGCACCGGCGTCGAGCGCCCTCGGTCTTCTCGTCGGAGATCTGGCGACGCGGGCCGATGGATCGGACAAATCGGGCGGGAGGCGCGCTCACGCTGCGTATTGACGCAACTCATACGGGCTTCGCACCGGGCCTCGTGCGGGAGTGCCGAGGCTGCGAGGATGACCCGCATGACAGACGTACGGGCCGCGCACACCGCGGAGTTGGGCGACGGCGAGCTCAAAGCCATCCGGACGCTTCTCGACGCAGCCTTCGACGGCGACTTCTCCGAAACGGACTGGGACCACACCCTCGGCGGCGTCCACGCGACGGTGTGGGACGGCGACGAGCTGATCGGGCACGGCGCCGTGGTGCAGCGGCGCCTGCTGCACGGCGGCAGGGCGCTGCGCACCGGCTACGTGGAGGGCGTCGCGGTGCGCGCCGACCGGCGCGGGCAGGGGCACGGCGCGGCCGTGATGGCGGCGCTGGAGCGGGTCGTGCGCGGGGCGTACGACCTGGGGGCGCTGTCCGCGGCGGAGGGCGCGGCCGGCTTCTACGCGGCCCGGGGCTGGCAGCGCTGGCAGGGCCCGACGTGCGTGCTGGCGCCGTCGGGCATCGAGCGCACCGAGGAGGACGACGGCAGCACGTACGTACTCCCGGTCGGCGTGAGGCTCGACCCGAAGGGGGTCCTGGTGTGCGACTGGCGGGACGGCGACGTCTGGTAGGCCCTGGACAGTCCCGCATACGCGGAACCGGCCCGCTCCCGTCGGAGGGGCGGGCCCGCCGAGCTCGCCGGTACGGGAGCGGGCGAAGCCGCGTACGAGCGCGAAAGGCCGGTGGGCCGCACTCCCTGTGAAGGAGTGCGGCCCACCGGCATGGGCGTGGGCTCGATCAAGCCGCCGTCAGCGCACCTCGCTGATCTCGGGACCGCGCTGGAGCCGGTCCACGCCGCCCGCGAACCGCGAGCCCTCGGCCTGCTCCTGCTGGACGCCCTCGGGCACCATCTGGGCGTCGTCCGGCAGCTTGAGCACGATCGGGTCGCGCGGAGCCATCGGCCCTTCGCCGCGCACCACGACCGTGTCCCTGAAGATCTGCTCCAGCAGCCCCGCGGCCTGCGGCTGCACCGCGCCCTGCCCGGAGATCACACCGCGCAGGAACCAGCGCGGCCCGTCGACACCGATGAAGCGCACGAGCTGCACGCCGTTGGTGCCGTCCGGCAGCTGTACGGGCACCTGGGCGCGCAGCTCCCAGCCGAGCGGGCCCTCGACCTCGTCGACCACACCGCCCTGCTGGGTGATGCCCCCGGCGATCTCCGCTCGGACCTCGCCCCAGATGCCTTCCTTCTTGGGTGCGGCGAACGCCTGCAGCTGCACGGCGCTGTCCCGCAGCACCACGGTGGCGGCGACGATCGAGTCCCCTGCGACCTCGACCCGCAGCTCCATGCCCTCGACTCCGGGCACGAAGATCCCGCCCAGGTCCACTCGCCCTTCGCCGGGGTTACCGACCTCGGAGATGTCCCAGGGGCCATCGGGGCGCGGGGCCGGCGGCAGGCTCACCCGGCGGTGCCCGCCGGTGTCCTCCGCGGCGCCGTCCGGCTCGAACTCGTCCGAGCCGACGCCGTCGGCCAGCCGGTCGGCTGCGCCCGCAGTATTCTCAGCGTCTGCGCGTCCCTTGCGACGACGTCCGAACACGTCACTGTCCTTCCCGGTCGGCAACGACCGCTGCGTAATCATTTCCCCCGGCGGAGCCGCCCACTGCGGCATGGCCGCCGGTGGACCCGAAGCCTCCATCGGCCCGTGCGGAGCCGGGAAGCTCCGCCACCTCGTGGAAGCGCACCTTCTCGACCTGCTGGACGACCAGTTGGGCAACCCGGTCGAACCGCTCGAACCGTACGGTCTCCCGCGGGTCCAGATTGACCACGATCACCTTGATCTCTCCACGGTACCCGGCATCGACCGTCCCAGGTGCATTCACGAGGGCCACACCGCAGCGGGCGGCGAGGCCCGAGCGCGGATGCACGAAGGCCGCGTACCCGTCGGGGAGCGCGACGGACACACCGGTCGGCAGGACGGCCCGCTCGCCGGGGGCCAGCTCGGCGGGCTCCGTGGTCACGAGGTCGGCGCCCGCGTCGCCGGGATGACCGTACGCGGGGATGGGCACCTGCGGATCCAGCCGCCGGATCAGGACGTCGACAGGGGGACGGCTCACGGGTTCACCTCGAATGCGCGCGCGACCTTCACGTGGTCCGGATCGGCGAGCGCGGCCTTGATCTCCGCGTCCCGGCCGTGCTCGATGAAGTGGTCGACCTTGACCTCTATGAAGAGGGCGTCGGCGCGCACGGCGACCAGCCCCTCGGGGCCGCCGATCCGGCCGACGGCCGAGGAGTAGATCTTGCGGCCGTGCACCGCGGTGACCTGCGCGTCCAGGTGCAGCACGGTGTCCACGGGCACGGGCCGGACGAAGTCGGTCTCCAGCCGCCCGGTCACCGCGACCACGCGCAGCAGCCAGTTCAGCGAGCCCAGCGTCTCGTCCAGGGCCGTGGCCAGGACGCCGCCGTGCGCGAGGCCGGGCGCGCCCTGGTGCGCGGGCCTGACGGTGAACTCGGCGGTCACGCTGACGTCCTCGCCCGCGCGCGCTGCCAGCTGCAGACCGTGCGGCTGCTCTCCGCCGCATCCGAAGCACTGACCGTAGTGGGAGCCGAGGAGCTCGCCGGGCGGAGGCGCTTCGGGGTGCCGTACGGGCGGCCTGGCACCTGCCGGCGGCCTCAGCGATGCAGTTGGTCCACTCACGAGTGCTGACCCTACCCGCGCACGCGGGGCGCGAGCGCGCGCGTGCCAAGCTTGTGCGCATGCAGTCCTACGAAGAACGCCTCACCGCGCCCCGGTCGTGGTGGGCCGTCGCGGTCCTCGCGGGGCTCTCCCTGGCGCTGATCCTGCTCCCCTTCGGCACGCTGCCGATGCTGGGCGGGCTGATCGGCGGGGTGGCGCTGGCGGCGGTCGCGGTGAGCTCGTACGGCTCCGCGCGGATCCGGGTGGTGGCGGGCTCGCTGGTCGCCGGGGACGCGCGCATCCCGGTCGAGGCACTGGGAGAGGCCGAGGTGCTGGACGCGGACGAGGCGGCCGCCTGGCGGACGTACAAGGCCGATCCGCGGGCGTATCTGCTGCTGCGCAGCTACATCCCCACCGCGCTGCGGGTGGAGGTCACGGACCCGGCGGACCCGACGCCGTACGTCTATGTGTCGACCCGGGACCCCGAGGGGCTGGCCGCGGCGCTGGCGGCCGTACGGGCCTGAGGCGGCACCGGGCATCATCGGGGGCCGGAGAGGCCCGGAGGGGGAGCCTGGGTGGTCAGCTCCCGGGCTTCCTGAGGTGGTCGTGGTGCTGGATCGCCTTGGGGCTGCCCGGCTCCTCGATCTCGTGGGGCAGCCCGGCGGACGGCAGGGCGTCCCAGGGGACCTGGCGCTTGCGCAGGTCCTTGCGGATCTTCTCGGCGAGCCTTCTGGTGTCCCGCCGGTTCATCGTGGCGCCGACGGCGGCGCCGATCATGAACGGCAGGAGGTTCGGCAGATTGCGCATCGTGCGCTTGAGGACCTGCTGCCGCAGCTCCCGCCTCATCTGGACGCCCAGGGCCGCGTTGACGGTCAGCGGTCTGGTGACGTCGATGCCGCGCTCGTCCGCCCAGGAGCCGAGATACGCGGTCGCGCGCTGTTTGAAGGTGCCCGGAACTCTGATCCCGTAGACCTCGTGCAGCTCGGCGATGAGCTTGAGCTCCACCGACGCGACGCCGACGACCTCGGCCGTGAGTTCCGCGGGCAGCGCGGGCGGCACGGGCATCATCGCGGCGGCGCCGACGCTCGCGCCGACCGCCGCGGAGCCCTTCGCGGCCCCGGCCACCAGCTTGTCCGCGATCTCCTCGGGACCGAGGCCCGGGAACTGGCGGCGCAGCGTGGCGAGGTCGCGCACCGGAATGCGCGGCGCGGTCTCGATGATCCGGTCAGCGATCATCGAGAGTCCGTGGCGGGCGCCCCGTCGGCCCTTGGTCACGCCACGGCCGGCCGCTGCTGCGAGCGAGGCCGCCCGGCCTCGCTCGCCGCGTGCGCCCGGAGAGGACCGCCACCGCCCGAAGGGACCCCTGCGGAGCGGCGTGGAGCCTGTCACGGCCGGCCTGTTCTCAGGCCGCGCAGTCGCGGCAGATCGGCTGGCCGTTCTTCTCCGCTGCCAGCTGGCTGCGGTGGTGCACGAGGAAGCAGCTCATGCACGTGAACTCGTCGGCCTGGCGGGGCAGCACGCGGACGGACAGCTCCTCGTTGGAGAGGTCCGCACCGGGCAGCTCCAGGCCCTCGGCCTGCTCGAACTCGTCGACGTCGACGGTCGAGGTCGACTTGTCGTTCCGCCGGGCCTTGAGTTCCTCGATGCTGTCCTCGTTGAGGTCGTCATCGGTCTTGCGTGGGGTGTCGTAATCCGTTGCCATGTCGCTCTCCCCCTCTGGGTGTCTGCGGTGTCTCCAGCGCACGTAACGCGTGAGAGGCCGGACTTGTGCCCGACCCGAGGCGGAGATTTTGCCTCACATCAAGGTCTGTTACTCAATCGACACCCAACCGCACCCCTGAAGAGGTGATCGGCTTGGATGGCGATCGGGACCGTACACCGTCCTGTTGTCGCACTACACACGGCCTCCCCGTGTACTTCCCGTGATCAGGACCCCCGGAAACCAGGATCTTCCCGGCTTCTGGAACCGCTTATGACCACGGAGAGTAGATGGCCGAAAATTCGCCCATGTGATCGATCACACACGGTCGCCCGCGGAGATTTCCGAGCATAACTCGGGAAATTCCGCTCAAAGCGAACCACCCCCTCCCCCGGCCATCTCAGACGGGAAGGATGACGCGCAGGACGAGCCCGCCACCCTCGCGCGGCTCCGCCGTGACGCTGCCGCCGTGCGCCCGTGCCACGGACCGGACGATCGAGAGACCCAGACCCACCCCCCTGTCGCTGCCGGTCCGCTCCGTACGGAGCCTGCGGAACGGCTCGAAGATGTTGTCCAGCTCGTACGCCGGGACCACGGGTCCCGTGTTCGAGACCACCAGCAGTGCCTGGCCCGGCCGGGTCTCGGTGGTGACCTCGACCCAGCCCCCGGGGTGGTTGTAGCGCACGGCATTCTGCACCAGGTTCAGCGCGACCCGCTCCAGCAGCACTCCGTTGCCCTGGACAACGGCCGGTACCCGCTCCCCGCGCAGCTCCACACCCTTGGACTGGGCCTCCTCGCGGGCCTGCTCCACCACCTGCGAGGCGACCTCGGACAGGTCCACGGGCTTGCGGTCGACGATCTCGTTGTCGCTCCTGGCCAGCAGCAGCAGACCCTCCACCAGCTGTTCGCTGCGCTCGTTGGTGGCCAGCAGCGTCTTGCCGAGCTGGGTCAGCTCGGGGGAAGCGGCGGGGTCGGAGAGCTGGACCTCGAGCAGCGTGCGGTTGATCGCCAGCGGCGTGCGCAGCTCGTGCGAGGCGTTCGCCACGAAGCGGCGCTGGGCGTCGAAGGCCCGCGCCAGCCGGTCGAGCATCCCGTCGAAGGTGTCGGCCAGCTCCTTGAACTCGTCGTCGGGACCGTCGAGTTCGATCCGCCGCGACAGGTCGGTGCCGACCACCTGGCGGGCCGTACGGGTGATCCGGCCGAGCGGCGAGAGCACCCGGCCGGCCATCGCGTAGCCGAAGGCGAAGGCGACCACGCTGAGGCCGAGGAGGGCGAGCAGCGAGCGGCGCAGGAGGTCGTCGAGCGCGACCTGCTTCTGGTGGTCCATGCAGGCGTCGAGGACGACGTTGGCCTCGTCGGCCGACATCCCGGGCCTGAGATCGGGACACGCGTTGCTGGTCAGCTGCACCTTGCTGCCCGGGAGCAGCTTGAACAGCGGCTCGTTCCCGACGTTGAGCGCCTGCGCGGCCAGCAGGTAGATGATCGAGAGCAGCAGGATGCCCGCGATCAGGAACATGCCGCCGTAGAGCAGCGTGAGCCGTATCCGGATGGTCGGGCGCAGCCAGGGGAAGGGACGGGAGGGGTGGCGCGGGTCCCAGGTGGGCTTGGGCGGCGCCGCGGGGGGCGCCGGGGTCTGGGTCATCGCGTCAGATCCGGTAGCCGGAGCCGGGGACGGTGACGATCACGGGCGGCTCTCCGAGCTTGCGGCGGAGGGTCATCACGGTCACCCGGACAACGTTGGTGAAGGGGTCGGTGTTCTCGTCCCAGGCCTTCTCGAGAAGCTGCTCCGCCGAGACCACGGCGCCCTCGCCGCGCATCAGCACCTCGAGCACCGCGAACTCCTTCGGCGCGAGCGGCACCTCCTTGCCGTTCCGGAAGACCTCCCGCCGGTTCGGGTCCAGCTTGATCCCGGCGCGTTCCAGGACGGGCGGGAGAGCCACGGTCGTACGGCGCCCCAGAGCCCGTACGCGCGCGGTGAGCTCGGTGAAGGCGAAGGGCTTGGGGAGGTAGTCGTCCGCGCCGATCTCCAGGCCCTCCACGCGGTCGCTGACGTCGCCGGACGCGGTGAGCATCAGGACGCGGGTCGGCAGGCCGAGTTCGACGATCTTGCGGCACACGTCGTCGCCGTGCACCAGCGGGAGGTCACGGTCGAGGACGACCACGTCGTAGTCGTTGACCTCGATGCGCTCCAGGGCGGCGGCGCCGTCATACACGACGTCGACGGCCATGGCCTCCCGGCGCAGTCCGGTGGCCACCGCATCGGCGAGCAGTTGCTCGTCCTCGACGACGAGTACGCGCACGGCGCATTTCCTTCCCTACGGGCCTGTGGGCAGGCCGATTTCCAACTGTCGAAGCCCCTCCATCCTGCCTCGAAGGCTCATAAACCGGGGGTAAGGGGTCCAGGCGGAAGGGGAAATTCAGGAATCTCCGCATCTTGAGGTTTCCCTGAGGTGACGGGAGGGGAGGACGAATGCACACCCGAGATCACGCCCTGTACGCGGCATGCCACACGGCACCCTTTTTGCGGCTGCCGAGCGCGGGTCGCCCCCGCGGAGTCCGGGCGCGTGATCACCCGCCGTCGGCACACCCCCAGTGCCACCGACCCACGACGAGGGGGCGCAAATGGACGCGTTCACCGCAGGACTGCTGCAGCGCATACGAACCACGGAGTCCGACCTGACGCGCGCTCGAGAGATGGGCGATGACTTCCTCGCCGAGGTGGAGCAGGGAGAGCTGGACGACCTGCACCGCCTGGCCGCCGAGCACGGCGTGGAAATCGGCGCTCTGAGCTCCTGACCCTGGTCCGGCGGAAGCTCCCCGACACCCGAAGGTGCCGGGGCGCTTTCGCGTCCGTCGGGCCGCGGCCCCGCAAGGCGCGCGCCGTGTGCGGGGGACCCGTGGCGCGGGCCGGCGGCGCCGGAACGGCCGCGGGCACGGCAGCAGGGCCGGGGCCGCCGGGAGGGGCAGTGGCTCAGTCGTGCCAGGCGCCCAGTTCGTCCAGGAGCTGCTGGAGGGGCTCGAAGAGGCCCGGGGAGGCGGCGACCGCCAGTTTGGTCGACAGGGACTCGCCCGGGCGCCCGCCGGTGCGAGCACCCGCCTCGCGGGCGATCAGCTCGCCCGCGGCGAAGTCCCACGGGTTGAGCCCGCGCTCGTAATAGCCGTCGAGCCGGCCGCAGGCCACATCGCACAGGTCGATCGCCGCGGACCCGCCGCGCCGGATGTCGCGGACCCTCGGCAGCACGTTGCGCACGATCTCGGCCTGAGCTGCGCGGCGCTCGGTCACATAGCCGAAGCCGGTGCCGACCAGGGCCTGCTCCAGGCTCGGCGCGGGGCGCGCCTCCAGGCGCCGGTCCCCGATGTACGCGCCCTCGCCGAGCACCGCCCGGAACGTCTCGCCCCGGCTCGGGATCTCGACCACGCCCACAGCCGTCTCGCCGTCGATCTCCGCGGCGATGCTGACAGCCCACGCCGGGAGCCCGTAAAGGTAGTTGACCGTGCCGTCGATGGGGTCGATGACCCAGCGCACGCCGCTGCTGCCTGCCGTACTCGAGCCCTCCTCCCCGAGGAAGCCGTCGTCGGGGCGCGCCTCGCAGAGATAGCCGGTGATCAGCTTCTCGGACGCTATGTCCATTTCGGTGACCACGTCGATGGCGCTGGTCTTGGTCGCGGCGACGCCGAGGTCGGCCGGGCGGCTGTCGCGCAGCAGCGCCCCGGCCCGGCGGGCGGCCGCCAGGGCGAGGGTCAGGAGTTCGTCCTTGAGCCGGTCGGTCACAGTGCTCCCTGGTCCTGCTGTCGGGGGTACGGGCTGTCGGCGCCCGCGGCGGCGGGGCGCGGCGCCCGGGCGGGGCAGCAGCCCACCGGGCAGAGGTCGTGGCTCGGGCCGAGCGCGCCCAGCGCGCAGCGCTCCACCGCACGCCCTCGCTCCACGGCCGCGCGCTCCAGAACCAGGTCGCGGATGCCCGCCGCGAAGCGCGGGTCGGCTCCGACGGTCGCGGCCCGGGTGACCGGCAGCCCCAGCTCCTCGGCCTTGGCCGCGGCCTCCGTGTCGAGGTCGTACTTGACCTCCATGTGGTCGGAGACGAACCCGATCGGGACCATCACCACCGCCGGAGCACCCGCGCCGTGCAGCTCCTCCAGGTGCTCGCAGATGTCCGGCTCCAGCCAGGGGATGTGCGGGGCGCCGCTGCGCGACTGGTAGACGAGCTGCCAGGGGCGGTCGACCCTCGTGGCCTCCCGGACCGCACCGGCGATCTGGCGGGCCACGTCCAGGTGCTGGGCGACGTACGCGCCGCCCTCACCGTGCGCCTCGACGGGCCCCGAGGTGTCGGCGGCGGAGGTCGGGATGGAGTGCGTGGTGAACGCCAGGTGCGCCCCGGCCCGTACGGCGGCGGGCAGCCCGTCGAGCGCTGCGAGCGTCGCGTCGATCATGGGCTGTACGAAGCCGGGGTGGTTGAAGTAGTGCCGCAGCTTGTCCACCCGCGGCAGCGGCAGCCCCTCGGCATCCAGGGTGGCGAGCGCGTCCGCGAGGTTCTCGCGGTACTGGCGGCAGCCCGAGTACGAGGCGTACGCGCTGGTGGCGAAGACCAGGATGCGCCGCCGGCCGTGGGCCGCCATCTCGCGCAGGGTGTCCGTCAGATAGGGCGCCCAGTTGCGGTTGCCCCAGTAGACGGGCAGCTCGACGCCGTGCTCGGCGAAGTCCTTGCGCAGCGCGTGCAGCAGCTCGCGGTTCTGGGCGTTGATCGGGCTCACGCCGCCGAAGAGGAAGTAGTGCTGCCCCACCTCCTTCAGACGCTCACGGGGGATGCCGCGGCCGCGGGTGACGTTCTCCAGGAACGGCACGACATCGTCGGGGCCTTCGGGACCGCCGAAGGAGAGGAGGAGCAGAGCGTCGTACGGGGCGTGGGCGGGCTGTTCGGACATGCCCTCGATCCTGCCACCCTCGTCTGCGCCGCGCCGGGTCCGCCCCCGCGCTCACCCCCGTGAACCGGTGGCGCCGGGCCCCGAGGGCGCCCGTAAGCTGTGTCGCCTGTGTACGCGCCTTACGTCGCCGGTTGTGGGCATTCGTTCCGCGGGGGCGCAACGAATGCCCACAACCCATTCGTCGCGACGCGGACCGTGAGTATGATCACCCTCCAACTGGCCGGGATCCTGCCGTTTCCGGCCGTGGCGCAGTGGTGGACGCCGCCGGGCCCGCGCGGGGTACGCGGTGCCGGCCGCGGCCGGGGCGCTCGCGGCGGCGGTGGCATTCCTGGGGTACCGCCGGCCGAGGCCGGCACCCGAGCGGGGAGGGGCTGCGGCAGATGACCGACAAGAGCACCGCGTGGCGCAACTGGGCAGGGAACGTCACCGCCCGCCCGGCACGGTCCCTGGCACCGGCCTCCGCGGAGGAGCTGGCGCGGATCGTCGCCGCCGCGGCCGAGGACGGCCAGACGGTGAAGCCCGTCGGCACAGGCCACTCCTTCACGGCGACGGCGGCCACGGACGGGGTGCTCATACGGCCGGAACGGCTCACCGGGATACGGGAGATCGACCGCGCCGCGGGAACCGTCACGGTCGGCGCCGGCACGCCCCTCAAGCAGCTCAGCCAGGCGCTCGCGGCCGAAGGCCTGTCGCTGACGAACATGGGCGACATCATGGAGCAGACGGTCGCCGGGGCCACCAGCACCGGCACGCACGGCACCGGCCGCGACTCCGCCTCCATCGCCGCCCAGATCACGGCACTTGAGCTGGTCACCGCCGACGGCTCGCTGCTCCGCTGCTCCGAGAAGGAGAACTCCCAGGTCTTCGCGGCCGCCCGGGTCGGTCTCGGCGCGCTGGGCGTCGTCACGTCGATCACCTTCGCCGTGGAACCGGTCTTCCTGCTGACCGCGCGCGAGGAGCCGATGCGCTTCGACCGGGTGACCGCGGAGTTCGGCCAACTCGTCGCGGAGAACGAGCACTTCGAGTTCTACTGGTTCCCGCACACCGCCCACTGCAACACCAAGCGCAACAACCGCAGCGCAGGGCCCGCCGCACCGCTCAGCCGGGTCAAGGGCTGGATCGACGACGAGCTGCTCTCCAACGTCGTCTTCCAGGCGGCCTGTTCGGTGGGCCGGGCCGTGCCCGGCGCCATCCCCGGCATCGCGCGGATCTCGAGCCGCGCGATCTCGGCCCGCACCTACACCGATATTCCTTACAAGGTCTTCACCAGTCCCCGCAGGGTCCGTTTCATCGAGATGGAGTACGCCGTCCCGCGCGAGGCCGCGGTCGATGCGCTGCGCGAGCTCAAAGCCATGGTCGACCGCTCGGATCTGCGGGTCGGCTTCCCGGTGGAGGTACGGGTCGCCCCGGCCGACGACATCGCGCTGTCCACCGCGTCGGGGCGGGAATCCGCGTACATCGCCGTTCACATGTACCAGGGCACCCCGCACCAGGCGTATTTCACCGCGGTCGAGCGGATCATGACGGCTCATGGCGGGCGGCCGCACTGGGGCAAGCTGCACAGCCGCGACGCGGAGTACCTGGCCGGGGTGTATCCGCGCTTCGGCGAATTCACGGCGCTGCGCGACCGGTTGGACCCCCAGCGGGTGTTCGGCAACGCGTATCTGCGGCGCGTGCTGGGGGACTGAACCGGCCGAACTGCCGCCCGAGGCGCCCTCCGTGCCGGTGGCCCCGTGAGCGGAGTAATCCATTCCGATTCGGGGGGTTCTGTGAAAACCCCACGTGGTCTCCGCGGCAACGACGGCCAACTCCCTTTCGGGCGACAAGTTCGGCGGCGCGGCGGGTCCACCCAGGTGGCCCGAATGGAGTACTGTGGCGAGCCCTGGCTCCGGTATCCCATCCTGCCGTCCGGACCTACCGGGGGGCCGGAGGCGGCACTCGGATCGGTGGAGCCGCGGCGGACACGGGTAACGGCGCGCAGAAACGATCGGCACGGTCACTGAGAGTTGCAAATAGGTAACCGTGTCATAACGGCTGATCCGGGCGCATGCCCGACACGCCGGGCAACTCGGCAATGTTGTGGCAGGCTGCACCCGGGCAGGCCACACTCGTCTAGCGGAAGCAGCGACGCACGTGACGTCGGCAGGCACCACCCGGGAGGTCCCCATGCCCGAACTGCGTGTCGTGGCCGTCAGCAACGACGGCACACGGCTGGTGCTGAAGGCTGCGGACAGCACGGAGTACACGCTTCCGATCGACGAGCGGCTCCGCGCCGCCGTGCGCAACGACCGCGCCCGGCTGGGGCAGATCGAGATCGAAGTCGAGAGCCATCTCCGGCCCCGCGACATCCAGGCGCGTATACGAGCCGGTGCCTCCGCCGAGGAGGTCGCTCAGCTCGCCGGCATCCCGGTCGACCGGGTGCGGCGCTTCGAAGGCCCGGTCCTCGCCGAGCGCGCCTTCATGGCCGAGCGGGCCAGGAAGACGCCCGTCCGCCGGCCCGGCGAGAACACCGGACCGCAGTTGGGGGAGGCGGTCTCGGAGCGGCTGCTGCTGCGCGGCGCCGACCGGGAGACCGTGCAGTGGGACTCCTGGCGGCGGGACGACGGCACTTGGGAAGTGCTGCTCGTCTACCGGGTCGCGGGCGAGCCGCACTCGGCGAGCTGGACGTACGACCCGCCACGGCGGCTCGTACAGGCCGTGGACGACGAGGCGCGGGCGCTGATCGGCGAGACGGACGACACGCCGGAGCCGAGCTTCCCGTTCGTGCCGCGGATCGCACGGCTGCCGCGCGAGCGGACGGACGAACGGTCCGAGCGGACCGACCGGCCCGCCGACCGGTCGGCTCCGGCCCCCGCGCCGGAGACGGAGGAGAGCGGCGACCGGGACTCGCTGACCAGCCTGTTGGAGGCGGTGCCGAGCTTCCGTGGCGACATGGTCGTGCCGGAGCCTGCGGCGGCGCCGCCCGAGGAGTCGGACGAGGAGCCGGAGACCCCGGCGGAGCCGGCGGCTCCGGCCGCGGCCGGAGCGGGTTCCGTGTACGCGGGCGTTTTGGTGTCGCCTTCGGTCACCTCCCCCCGGGACCGGCTCACGGGCACGACGGACCGTCAGGCCGAGGCGGACGGCGTCCGCCCGGGTCGCCGCGCGGCGGTCCCGAGCTGGGACGAGATCGTCTTCGGCACGCGCCGCAAGAAGCAGGACTGACCCGCCCCAAGGCGGCTCTACGAGGAACCCCCGGCCTCCGGCCGGGGGTTCCCTTTTCCCGCCGAACCCGCCCCGAAGGGGGCGGGTGGACACGGACCCCGGCCCGCGGCCGGGGAAACGGCGGGTAAGCACGGGCTCCGGTCCGGAGCCGGGAGGCGCTCGCCGCGCTGCCCTCCGCTCGAGCGCGGGCACGACGAGCCGTGGTGAGCGGCGAATCCCGGCCGAAGGCCCAGAGTTCCTTCTTCCCGCCCACCCGCCCCAAAAGGGGGCGGTCGGCGCGGACTTTGGCCCCGGGGCCGGGAAAGCGGCGGTTGAGCACGGGCTCCGGCCCGGAGCCGGGCGGCGCACGCCGCGGGGCCGTGCGGTCAAGCACGGGCACAACGTGGCGTGGTGAGCGGCGCGAATCCCGCTTGGAGGCCGGGGGTTCCATCCCGCCCGCTCCACAGGGGCGGAAGCGACTCCGGCCTGAGGCCCGAAAACGCCCGGGCGGGCCGGGAATCCCGAAGGGGCGGGTGGCACGGATTTCGGCCTGGGCCGGAAGGGGCGGATTTCGGGCGGAGGCTCAGGAGTTGGCGGGAGTCAGCCCGGGTCGGCGCCGGTGGCCACCGGGCGGCTGGGGTCGGCGGACCATTCGCTCCAGGAGCCGACGTAGAGCGCGGCGGGGATGCCCGCGACGGCGAGCGCGAGGACCTCGTGCGCCGCCGAGACCCCCGAGCCGCAGTAGACGCCGACCCGCGCCTCCTCCTTCGCGCCCAGCGCCGCGAACCGCTCCCGCAGCTCCGGCGCGGCCCGGAAGCGCCCGTCCTCCGTGGCGTTCTCCGTCGTGGGAGCGGACACCGCACCCGGGATGTGCCCGGCGACCGGGTCGATCGGCTCGACCTCGCCCCGGTACCGCTCCCCCGCCCGCGCGTCCAGCAGCACGCCCGAGCGCGCGAGCGCCGCCGCGTCGTCCGCGGAGAGCAGCGGAAGGGCACCGGGCCGCGGGACGAAGGTGCCTTCCGCGGGCTCCGGGGCCACGGTCGAGAGCGGGCGCCCCTCGGCGGTCCAGGCCGCGAGACCGCCGTCCAGGACACGTACGTCCTCGTGTCCCGCCCACCGCAGCAGCCACCACGCCCGCGCCGCGCCCCACCCGGGACCGCCGTCGTATGCAACGACCGGCCGGTCGGCCGAGACGCCCGCTCTGCGCATCGCGGCACCGAAGACGTCGAGGTCCGGGAGCGGGTGCCGCCCGCGGCCCGCGCCCGCGGGTCCGGCCAGCTCGGTGTCGAGGTCGATGTAGACGGCTCCCGGCAGGTGACCCTCGTCGTACGCGGGCCGTCCCGGCGGGCCGCCGAGCTGCCAGCGCACGTCGAGCAGGACCGGCGGGCGCTCGCCCGCGGACTCGCCCGCGAGTTCGGATGCGGTGATGATGGCATTCATGGTGCCCATCCTCGCGCAGTCCCGCCTGCGCCGTGCCGTGCACCCGCGCACACCCGCGAGGCCCGAAACGACCCCCTGATGGCACAGGTACGCCATGAGCAACGGCCGCCGAGACCGAACCGCAATAACGCAGAAAAGGAAGCGAAATACCAAATCGGGCATCGTCCGGCGGGAACCAGCCGATTGCGGCGCGGTCGAGGGTTACTGCGCGTGCTGGAGTGCAAGCATCTGGTGGGCGCCCGCAGCGCACAACAGGTACGGCGGCGCACCCTGCCCCCGCACGGCCACCACGATGGTCCGAGGAGAGAGTGACGATGACCGGTGCACCGACTCGGCGCACTCCGGGCACACCCTGCTGGGTGAGCCTGATGGTTCACAGCCTGTCCACAACCCAGGACTTCTACGGCGCCCTGTTCGGCTGGACGTTCAGTCCGGGTCCCCGGCAACTGGGCCCGTACGTCCGCGCGTATCTCGACAACCGGGTCGTCGCCGGGATCGGCGAGCTGCCCCGCGGGCGGCACCTGCCGGTCGCCTGGACGACCTACATGGCCTCGGACGACGCCGATGCCACGGCCGAGCAGATCCGCGCCTGCGGCGGCACCGTCGGCGTGGGCCCGCTGGACGCCGGGGAGGCCGGACGGCTGGTCATCGCCTCGGACACGACGGGCGCCGTGTTCGGCGTCTGGCAGGGCGGCGAGCACCTCAGCGCGGAGCTGTCCGGCGAGCCCGGCACACCCGTCTGGAACGAGCTGCTGACCCAGGACACTTCGACGGTCGCGAAGTTCTACGCGGCCGTCTTCGGCTACGACACCGAGTCGGTCGTCCCGGCCGGCCTCGACGACCTGACCCTGCATCTGGAGGGGCGCCCTGTGGCCGCGATCCACGGTGTGGGGAACGGGCTGCGGCGCGACCGCGGTCCGCACTGGATGACGTACTTCGCGGTTGACGACACGGATGCGGCGGCGCGCAGGGTGGCCGAGCTGGGCGGGCGCGTGGTGCGGCCGCCGTGGGACGCTTCGATGGGGCGGCTCGCGACGGTCGAGGACCCCGAGGGCGCGGTCTTCACGATCGTCGCCGTTGCGCGCTGAACAACGGCCGGAACAGCAACCTGAACAACGGCCTGAACAGCGGCGCCGGGTGATGCGCTAGCCGCAGCCGTCATCCGCGGGTGTCGACCGGCAGCACATCGGGCGACAGCGCGGCAGCCCGCGCGGCGGCCGCGGTCATCCTGCGCCGGTGGTGGCGCCGGCACAGGACCTCGTAACCCACCTCGTCCTCGGGCCTGTTGACGTCTCCGACCACGACCTGGGCTCCCTCGACGACCATCCGCCCGCCCACCGTACGGCGTTGTGGGTGGCGCGGGCGCCGCACCAGCACAGGGCCTCGACCTGGAGGACCTCGACTCGGTCGGCGAGTTCGACCAGCCGCTGGGAGCCGGGGAAGAGCTTGGTGCGGAAGTCGGTGGTGATCCCGAAGGCGAAGACGTCCAGCCCGAGGTCGTCGACGATCCGGGCGAGCTGGTCGATCTGCCCGGGCTCCAAGAACTGCGCCTCGTCGGCGATCACGTAGTCGGCGCGGCCGCCGGCAGAGAGGTACCCGACGAGATGGGCGTAGAAGTCGAAGCCGGGGCCCGCCTCGGTCGCCTTCGTGACCAGACCGAGCCTGGAGGAGAGCTTGCCCTCGCCCGCCCGGTCGTCCCGGGTGAAGATCAGCCCCTCCAGGCCCCGGGCCGAGCGGTTGTGCTCGATCTGCAGAGCGAGGGTCCTTTTGCTTGACCAATCGCCACATGGATCAAACTTCCCCGGTAGTTCGGGTTGGCGGCGGGGCGGGCTGCTCTTAGGGCGATGGTGGGTAGCCAACCGCCGAGCTCGGGGGGCTGAAGATGGCTGCCCTTCGTCCGTGCCTGGCCGCGCCGGGACCGCTGGAGGCGTACGCAGCCCAGTTCGATGACCTCTTCGTCAGCCTCGCGCAGCGGCACGGGTTTCGCGAGTACCTGACCGGACCGCCGACGCCTCAGGAGCGGGACACGACGAGGACGTGCTAGCCGACGGTCTTCGGCTGGAGGGCCGACCGTACGTCGGTAAGCAGCACCTCGGCGCCCGAGTACCGCCCGGGCGCGCGAGCGTCCAGGACGACGGCGGCGTCCGCCGAGCCGTTCCTCGCCCTGCCGCCGAGCGCGGGCGTGCTGCGCGACTTCTGGCTCGCCTTGGACGAACGCGCAGGCCGCCCACCGCGCATCGGCGCGGAGATCGCCGGTACGGAGGAGACGCACGAGGCCTTCGTCGCGGGCCTCGGCGTCTGCCTGGTGGCCACAGGCAACGCCCGGCTGATCACCCTGGGCGATGTGACGACGCGGCCGGTACGGGAGCTCAGCCCCAGCCGCTACGCCCTGGCATGGCGCCGGGAGGACGGGCGGCGACCGCTGGTGCGGGAGTATGCGGAGGCGCGCGCGAGCAAGCCCAACAAGTAGCGCGCTCGCCTTCGTTGTCGTGAACCACCCTCTCTCGAACGAGAGTCGAGCGTCCCCTACGGGTTCCCACGACCGACCGCGTAGAGCGTTCCACTCCGCTCGCATCGGGGCCTTCGCTGGAGCAATTGTGCTTCTATGGATGCAGCCTTGGCAGAGGAGACGCGCGAAGGGCGGGATGCGCTGCATGCTGGACGACGCCTGCCTCTCCGCGGCCGCGGCAGCCGGCACCGCCATGGCCGAGGCCACCGTGACCGAGGCGTGGCACTCCATACGCTCCTTCGCAGCGCGGCTGCTGAGCCGGGGTGACGCGCGGGCCGAACAGGAGCATCTGGCCCGGCTGGACCGCGACATGGCCGCGCTGGCGGAATCGCGCGACGCACGGACACGCATCCGGCTGGAGGCCGCCTGGCAGACGCGGTTCGAGATGCTGCTGGAGACGGCGCCGGACGGCGAGCGCACCGAACTCGCCGCAGAGCTTCGGCAGTTGGTGCGGCTGCGGCATGATACGCACGCCGCCACGGCACCACCCGGTCCGGTGCCGCACGCGCCGCTGCTCCCCGGGGCGGCGTCACACCCCCCGCGGCCACCCGGTCCGCTGCCGCATTCCCCTCCCCCACCCGTGTCGGCCGCGCCCACTCCGCCCCCGCGCGCCGAGGGGACACCGTCACTCGACGGCGCGGGCGATGCTCCCTCGCTCGTCGGGAGCATTCCGGCCGAGGCGGGGCCGTTCCGCCACCGTGCCGAGGCCGACCTGCTGGATACCCTCTTCGACGAGCCGTCCGCCACCTGGGCTCTTGTCGGGCCCGCCGGGGTGGGCAAGACGCGGCTGGCCGCCCACCTGGCCCGGCGCGTGCTGCTGGACGGGGCGGCCGACCTGGTGGTGTGACGCCGAACAGCCGTGAAGTCCGGCGCGCCACCTGTTCCCGGCGGCCCCTCTGGTGGTCGGCAGGTTCGGCATGGCCGGCACGAGCCGCTGTGCTCGATCGTCCAGGCGCTGCTGCGCCGGGACTCGGACGCGGACCGAGCCGGGGCGTTCGCCCTGCTCGACGCAGCGCTGCGGGACGAGCGCCCCGAGGTCCGAGAGCCGTCGCAGCGCCAGCAGGGCGCCGCACCGCAACAGCCGGGCCGCGCACGACTGACCGGGGCGCCGGTCGCGTCAAGACCTTCATCGGTCGTGCAAGTTCGCGAGGGCCGCGTAGGCTCCCGAGGTGCCGCCCGGGCTTACAGACCGTGCTCGTCCATCAGGCGCATCAGGTTCCGCTTGCGTTTCTGGAGGGTGCGCAAGGCGGTGATGTACGCGGTGAATTCGTCCGGTGTACCCAGGCGTTGGTGGCAGTCGCGGATGCTCAGCAGCAGGCGGACGAGCTGCTCGTATACCGCGTTGCCGGTCTGCCTGGTGAGCGGCTCGGCCAGGCGCACGTAGACGCCGAGTGCGTCGGCGGGACGGTCGGCACGAACCCGGTCGGCGAGGGTGAGCCACTGCCGGTCGTGGGCGCCGGTTTCGGTGGCGGCCTGCCAAGCCGCATCGACGTCCTTGTCGTCGAGCAGGGCATCGACCAGGACGGGGCCGCCGTACCAGCCCTGTTGCCGCCGCCCGGCGTCGGCGCGCAGCAGGGCCACCGCTCTCTCGCGCTCGGCCTGCCAGCACTCGGCGGCCCGCGCGGCGGCGCGCAACTGCTGGTAGGCGAGCAGGGTGCGACGGGCGCCGAAGTGATCGCGGCGCAGGGCGACGACGTCGGGAAGCCGGGCCGCCTGCGCGTAGCGGTCGCACAGGTAGTCGACGAGGGCGGTGTCGACGGCGGCGGGGTCCCGGGCGTCCCGGACGCCGCGTTCCGCCCAGCGCAAGGCCTCGTCGGGGCGCCCCGCGGTGTCCAGTTCCCGGGCGATGACCAGGTGCGTGTGACCGTTCGGTGCGAGGTCGGCCGCGTGCACGGCGATCACCGCTTCGACGTCGCCGCCCGCCTTGGCCAGGCGTTCCATCAGGTACTTCTCGGCCCAGCCGGTACGGTTGCCCCGCCATGCCTCGACCGCCAGTTTCCGCAGGGCGGTCATCCCCCGTTCGCCGAGGACGTCCTCGTAGTCGAGCGGATCGATGTCGGTGAGGTCGTCGGCGTCGCCGAGCACATGGCCGACCAACCAGCGCGCGAGCTCCTCCGGGTCGGGGCGCGCCGCACAGCACGCTTCGCGGTGGGCGTCGGCGAGGTGGCCACCGACCTGCCCGAGCCGGCCGTCGGAGTCGTCGACGCTCTCCAGCACCTCAGCCAGCAGCTGCATCGCCTCCCGCGCCAGGATGATCGCGTCGGCGGCCCGGCCCGAGCCGGTCAGCGCCCTGATCGCGGACACCGCCTGCCCGGCCTGGTCGGAGTAGGCACCGGCATCGGCGTACTCGACATACCCGTACTGCGCGAACGGGCCGATGTCGAGAAGTTCGCGGACGCGAGCCCGGACCTCGGCGAGGTCTCCTCGGGCGCTCGCGGCCCGCAGCTCCAGGCGGCGGCGCAACTGCCGGTCCTCGGCGACCTGTTCCCGCACCAGGACGAGCAACTCGTCCTTGGAGAGCTCGGACAGCCAGGCGTCGAGGTCCCGTGCGCGGTCCCGGGCCGCCTTCCGCTGCCGCGGCAGGCTCTCCGACCGGGCGAGCACCGTCAGGCCGAGGGCGACCAGGTGCTTGCAGAAGTTGCCCTCCAAGCCGTACGGGCAGTCGCACTCGCCGGCCGGCTCGCCGGGCCCGTCCAGGGTCAGCTCCACCTCGTACCGTTCCGTGCCGTGGACGGTCGCGGTGACCCAGCCATCCCCGACCTCGACCCCGGACACCGCATCCAGATACCCGAGCCCACGCTTGAAGGAACGGACACCGGCCAGCGCCCTGAGATTCGCCTCGGTGAAGCCGCCCATGGTTCTACCGCCCCGCCCAATCCGTGCACTTGATGCTCCGCCAGCCTAGAGTCACCCCGGCACGCCGGGCCCCGCTCCAGCACCGCCCGGGTGACTTCGGTCAGCAGGACGGCTCCTGAGGCGTCGGCGCAGCGCCGGTCGGCATGGCTCCGATCGAACAACGGCGCCGCCCTCCCGCGCAGCTCCGGCCGTGCGGGACGCGATGCTCCGGCACGAGGGGCGGTGCGTCCTCCCCATCCGACGCGCGCCACGTCGCCATCTCCGAAGCATGCTCTCCCGTTCCAGTGGAACGACTTCGTACGGGGCGCCATCAAACCGGACTTGAGGCAGCTCGCCGCGCCTCCAAAGGGTCCACCCGGTGCGCCGGGTCCCACTCAACAGCCGCCACCACCCCACGGACGGACCCAGGCGCCCAAGGGCCGGCCCTGGCATCCGCCCACTCCCCACAGCCGATCCCCCGTAAAGATCACGGCATCCAGCACGGCTCCAGCGTCGTATTCCGGACGCAATGCAAAGACGCCGACCTCACACGCACTGACCTGCACAGAAATCCCTGACGAAGCGTCAGGTCATCCAGCAGAAATTCAGCGGAACGCAGTGAGACCACCCACGAGCAAACCAGCCCATCGCCCCTGACCTGCGCCTTCTTCGGTTCAAGAGAGGGCCGACCGGCGTTAAACGTTGAAGCGGGACATCAGACACAGGGCTACCACCTGCGAAGATGGACCCCACGAGGACCTCGTCCAGCACAGATCCAGCACGTCGGGCAAGCCATCCAGCGCGTCGGCAAGGCGGTGGAGGAGGAGCCACCGGTCTCGGCTGGATCTCAAGCGCCGCGCCCCCTGCACGTTTTATTCGGAGCGCACGGTGCCCCGTGCCTCGGCGGGCACGAGCAGCGCATAGCCTGGTGGCTCACTCACCAGGGCGAGGTGTGCCTGCACGGTCGACACGCCACCGGACGACAGGTCGCTCTCCCAAATCCCCTCGCACAGGCGCTCAACGCGAGCAGCCGGTCGTCCTCCAGCAACAGCCTATTTCTCTGTCCTTTCCTGTGTTCCCCCGGTCACATTCACGACGACGGGCAACTGAACACGCCGCCGCGGCCGTAACCCACGACTTGCTACTCGCGCAACCAGTCCACAAGCCCTCCGCAAGAACGATCACCGACCGTCGAAAGGCGCTGCGTCTCGCTGATACCGGCGCAGTTATGCCACACGACCGATCGATGAGGGGATCCGCGCATGTCCTCGGGACCACATTCAAATGGCCCCTCAAGCGATGTGAATGGAGACCAACGTGCGGATACGCGGTGGTCGCGTATGGAGCCTGGAGCGGGGGCCGTGCCACCGGCGATGGTGGCGGCCGGTAGGCAAGGGGGTGGACGCAGAAAAATCCCGCGACTGCGCATGCCAATTGCCCTGCGCCCAGTCCATCAAAACCAAGGCATCTGATTCGACGAGGATTCTATGCCCCGCTCCATGCCCCTTGCCGTTCAATCCGCCGCGCTTCCGTCAGGTGCGCCGGCCGCAGCCGCTCCTGTGACAGGGCCTCCGGTGGCCCTGGCCTGTCTCACTGCTGGAAAAACGAAATTGGTTGAACGGGACGAGGAATTAGCCAGTCTTGACCGGCTGCTGGCTGATTCCCTGGCCGGAAGAGGGCGGGTCGCTCTGGTGAGCGGACCGGTCACCAGCGGGAAGACCGAACTCCTGCAGACCTTCATGGAGCGCTCGACCCCGTCAGGTCCGCTGGTTCTCAGCGCTACCTGTGCGCGCGGCGAACACGTATTCCCCCTGGCTGTGTTAAGTCAGCTCGTGCTCAATGGTGCGCTGCCCTCTGACGTCAGAAGGCCGGTCACTCGGCTGCTCGACAAAGCCGCATCGGCGATATCCGCCTCGGGCGCGGAATCCGGGACCGCCCACCTCGCCCTGGCCCAAGCATTGCAAGGACTGTGCCTGGCTTTGCTCGAACTGGCCGAGGATACACCGCTGTTGATGACCGTCGACGACATCCACCTCGCCGATCCCGCCTCTCTGGAAGGCCTGCTGTACCTTGTCCGCCGGCTGCGCTCGGCACGCGTTCTGATGGTGCTGACGGAGAATGCGCACCTACGGCCAGGGAATTCGCCGCTCCGTGTCGAACTGCTCCGCCAACTGCATTGTGAACGGATTACGGTCGGGCCGCTGTCCCGGCGCGGCATTGCCCAGCTGCTCGGCGAACGCCACGGCCACCTGACGGCATGGCGGCTGGCTGCACCGGTCCTCGCGATCAGCGGCGGAAACCCGCTGCTGGTCCGCGCCTTGCTCGAGGGCAGCTCCTGGCGCTCGCACACCGGGGACATCGTGCCGGGCCCTGCGTTCGGCCAGGCTCTGCTGAGCTGTCTGCATCACTGCGAGACGGCGCTGCTGCATCCCGCGCGCGCTCTCGCGGTGCTTGGCTCATGCGCGACGCCTGCTGCCATCGCCCAGTTGATCGGCGCCGACGTGAGCGTGGCGGTCAGGGCGTTAGAGGCCATGAACGCCGCAGGGCTGCTTGACGACGGCCGATTCCGGCATCCCGCTGCCCGGGCCGCCGTGCTCAAGGATCTGTCCCCTGAACACCGCCGCGACCTGCATGTCCGTGCCGCGCCGATGCTGTACGACCAGGGGGCGCCCGGTGAGGTGGTCGCTCGCCACCTGCTGGCCGGATCGCTGCCCGCCCGCGATCAGTGGGCGGTGCCCCTACTCCGGCAGACGGCAAGGCAGGCGATGATGGACAACGATGTCGAGTTAGCCGTCGACTGCCTCAGGCTGGCCCATCGGTCCTGCGCGGACGTGGCCGACCGAGCTGCGATCAGGGCCGGACTCGCACAGGCGGAGTGGCGAACGAGCCCGTCCGCAGCTGCCCGCCACCTTGGCCCGCTCTGCGAGGCGATGCGGGCAGGCCATCTCGGCCACCGCGACATCAGCGCGCTGATCCGGCAGCTGATCTGGCACGGCCACGTCGACGACGCTGTCGCAGCTCTCGACCGGATGCGGACGGCGCCCGCAGGGCAGCATGTGGAAGCCGACGCCGAACTGCACGGCACCGAACTGTGGCTGGTCTGCTCGCACCCGCCTCTGGCCCGCAGACGCCACCAACCGGCCATGGCGGCCATGGCGGCGAAGCAGCAGGACACCTTGGTGACACTCAAGATGGCTCCGTGGACGCAGTCGGCGTCCGCGTTGGCCACCGTGCTCGCCCGTGGTCACGACAGCGAGGCGATCAGCCGTGCCGAGCAGGTTCTGCAGAACGCACGCCTGGACGACGAGCCGCCGTGGGCGCCGGAAGCAGCGCTGCTCGCGCTGATGGTGCTGATCTACACCGACCGGGGGGACACAGCGGGCCCCTGGTGCGACCGGCTGACGGCCGAGGCCAGGACCCACGGCGCTGTGGCCTGGCAGGCCATCTTCACCGGTGCGCGTGCAGAAATCGCACTGCGGCAGGGTGACCTCCCCACCGCGCTGGCCAGGGCCACCTCAGCGCTCGACATGATGTCTCCCAGCTCATGGGGGGTGAACATCGCCCAGCCACTGAGCTGCGCGATCCTGGCAAGCACCCGGATGGGCCGGTACGAGGAGGCCGGGAGCTACCTGGCCCGCCCCGTCCCCGATGCAATGTTCCGGACCCGGTTCGGACTGCACTACCTGCACGCCCGCGGCGAGCATTACCTCGCAGGTGATCGGCACCACGCGGCTCTGGCCGACTTCCTGACCTGTGGCGAGCTGATGCGGACCTGGGGCCTGGACACCCCCGGGCTCGTGCCGTGGCGGACCAGCGCCGCGCAGGCCTGGCTGCGCCTCGGGAATCGCGACCAGGCACGGCAGATGGTCAACGACCAGCTGTCGCGGCTGGGCACGGACCGCTCCCGCGCACGCGGGCTGTCCCTGCGGCTGCTGGCGAACTGCAGCGAGCCGCGCCTGCGGCCGCAAGTGCTCACCGAGGCCATCGACATCCTCGAGGACCGCGCCGACCGGTACGAACTGGCCCACGCGCTCGCCGACCTCGGCGGCGCCTACCGCCTGCTCGGCAAGCACCGGCGCGCGCGGATGATGGTGCGCAGGGCTTGGCATGTGGCCAAGGAGTGCGAGGCCGCACCGCTGTTCCAGGAACTGCTCCCCGACCCGCCGGATGCCCATCGCACAGCCCAGGCAGGCTCGGAGACCTCCCGCCGGATCGCCGCGCTGAGCGATGCCGAACGCCGGGTGGCCGCACTTGCCGTGGCCGGCCATACCAACCGGGAGATCGCCGGGAAGCTGTTCATCACGGCCAGCACCGTGGAGCAGCACCTGACCCGGGTCTACCGCAAGCTCGATGTCAAGCACCGCAAGGACCTTCCGGCCTCGCTGCATCCGGACATGGAGCACACACCCTGACCCGCCTCGTCAACGAGGGAAACCACGAAGGAAGGAAAGAGAACTGCCATGCACATACTGACCTGTCTGTACGGACACCCGACCGACCCCGAGGCGTTCGACGCTCATTTCCAGAACGTGCACGCACCGCTGGCGATGAAGGTGATCGGCCTGGGTCTGCGCAGGGGGACGGCCACCCGCCTGGTGCCGCTGCCCGACGGCACTCCGCCGCCGTACTACGTCAAGGTCGACTTGGTCGCCGACTCGGCCGAGACCCTCGATGCCGTGCTGAACAGCCCGGAAGGCCAGGCGGCTCAGGCCGATATGGCGAACTTCGCCACCGGCGGGGTCACCCTTCTGCGGGGCGATGTGCTCGACGAGGCAGTCCCCTCCTGACGGACGGCTGCCCAGCCGTGAGGGCCCTGCCTGTGCTCAGGCAGGGCCCTCATCGCTCAGTTCAGCCGGATTTGCGGGCGTGGCCGCCGTATCCGCCGGAGGTGTCCGCGCACGCCCTGATCTTCATGTGCCTGCCCATCGCGCCATAGCTGATCTCTCCCCGGACCCGCTGACGCAGCAGTCTGAGGACCTTGAACGGATTGACCTCCGGTCCGAACCCGACGAACTCCACGTTGTCGAGCCCGTGCCTACGCAGCGATTCCGCCAGCTCGGCCGGCTTGATGAACTTGTCCCAGTCGTGCAGGTCACGCGGTGCCCAGCGGAATGCTTCCCACTCCTGGAACAGCTTGATCATGATCAGTTTGGACCGGAGCGTGCGGTTGATCGTGTCGTACAGGTAGTACCCGCCTGGCTTGAGAACCCGAGCCGCCTCGCCGACCGACGCATCGACATCGGACACGTGCTCCAGGACGTCGCAGCAGTAGACGAGGTCGAAAGAGGCATCCGGAAAGGCCAGCTCCTCGGCCGTGCCGTGGCGGTAGTCGATCTTCAGTCCGGAAGGGGCGGCGTGCATCCGCGCCGCTTCGAGGGACTCGGCGGAGGGGTCGACCCCCGTCACCGCTGCGCCCGCCTTGGCGAACTCCTCGGCAAGCAGGCCGCCCCCGCAGCCGACATCCAGCACGCGGGCGCCTGCGAGGTTCACCCCGTGCTTGCCGAGGGCCTCGTGGAAGTAATCGAACCGCGCGACAGTGAGTGCCAGCAGCGTGGCCATGGGCTGGTTGTCGTCCCACCACAGGCCCGGCTCGTTGTAGATCTCGTTGTCGACTGCCATGCGAACCCTCTCCAGGTGTGAAGCCGTATGTGAAGCCAAGATGTGCGAATGCGGTCAGCGAAGGCGGTCCGTCTCGCCGGGGTTGATCAGATCGGGCACAGCCCAGCCGTTGAGGTCGTATTCGGCCATGCACTGCTCGGCGAAGCCCCGCATCGTGCCCGCGGCACCGGACCCCTCGGTGGCGAACAGCAGCTCGGCGCGTACGCCTTCGTGGTTGCCGGAGTAATTGCGCTCGTACAGCTCGTGCCTGCCGCCGAACTCGCTGCCAATGGAGTCCCAGATGAGCTTCATCAGCTTGACTCGCTCCACGGAGTCGTAGCCGCCCGACCCACGGAGATAGCGGTCGAGATAGGGCCGCAGCTCGGGGACGCCGAAGTCCTTGGCGCTGGAGTTCAGATAGATCAGGGCGCTGCCCAGATCCTGCATGATGATCTCCCGGACCCGCGGATAGCCGACGGTCATGAACCAGCGGTAGGTCATCCCGTAGTCCAGGCGCGGCAGCAGGGCGCCGTCCTTCCAGGCGTCGGGCCGGTTCGCCATCGCGTCGGTCAGCGCCCAGAACAGGTTGCGCCAGGCGAGCACCTCGCCCACCCGGGTCTGGATACCGCGGAAGTCCTTGGTTCCTGTGGCCTCCACCCCCTTCATCAGCAGACCGGCGAGAAAGTCGAGTTTGACCGCCAGACGCGTGCAGCCGTGGAAGGTCGTCCGGTTCACCAGCCCAGAGTTCGGGATCAGCGTGTTCACCGCCTCCGGGTCCCCATAGCTGAACACGTGCTCCCACGGGATCTTGACGCGGTCGAGCACGAAGATCGTGTCGTTCTCGTCGAACCTGCTCGACAGCGGGTAGTCGAAGGGGCTGCCCATCACATCGGCGCTCATCGCGTAGGACTGGCGGCAGATGAGCTTCAGGCCCGGCGCGCCCATCGGCACGGCGCAGACGAGCGCGAACTCCTTCTGCCTGACCGGCAGACCGTAGTGCGCGATGAAGTTGAAGTGCGTGATGGCCGAGCCGGTGGCGACCACCTTCGCGCCGCTGACGATCAGGCCGTCGTCCCGCTCCTCTTCGACGTGCACGAAGACGTCCTTGACCTCGTGGGGCTGCAGGTCCCGGTCCACCGGCGGGTTGACGATCGCGTGGTTCCAGTACAGGACCTTCTCCTGCGACTCGGCGTACCAGCGCCGCGCGTTGTCCCCGAAGGGCTCGTATACGTCGGCATTGGCTCCGAGCGTGCCGAAGAAGGCGGCCTTGTAGTCCGGGCTGCGCCCCATCCAGCCGTAGGTCATCCGCGCCCACTCGGCAATGGCGTCCCGGTCGGCTATCAGGTCCTGCGTGCTGCGGGGCGTGCGGAAGAAGGGATGGGTGAAGCCCGCGCTGCCGGTATCCGTCGGCGCGGTCAACACCACCTGCCGGTCGGGATCGTGCAGCGAGTCGTACAGCCGGGCGGCCGTCCGCACCGAGTTGCGGAACGCCGGATGTGTGGTGACGTCGGTGACCTTCTCCCCGTAGATCCAGATCTCGCGGCCGTCGCGGAGGCTCTCGACGTACTCGTCACCGGTGAGCGGCCGCGTCGTCCGCCCCGCGGCCGGCTCCGGTGACGCCTGTTCTTCCTGCATGGTCACGTGGTGCTCCTTGTTGTTGAGTCGGAGAGTTCCGGAAGCCAGCGGAGGTCGGGACAGTCGGCCGAGCCGAGCCACGGCGCCGGTTCCTCCATGGGCCCGAGTTGACGGAAATCTCCTCGGTAGAACAGCAGTGGATCGCCGGGATGGAACGCGTGTTCCTCGACCTGGCCGAGGAAGAGCACGTGGTCTCCGCCGTCGTAGCTGCGCCACGGGCGGCACACGAGGTGCGCGAGCGAGCCGCGCAGCCTCGGCGCCGCTCCGCCGGCCGGCCGTTCCCACTGAACCGGCACTGTCGGCCTGCCGTGGGCGCCCGCGAAGTGCAACGCGAGTTCGTCCTGCGATGCGCGCAGCACATTGACGGCGAACGGTCGCCCGCGCAGGTACCGGCACGCCTTCGCCCTGCGGTCGAGCGACACCAGCACCAGCGCCGGATCGAGCGACACGGCGGTGAAGGAGTTGACGGTCGCCCCGTGGGGTTCGCCGTCCACCTCGCAGGTGACCACGGTGACGCCCGTGGCGAAACGACCGAGGCAGTCGCGGAGCCGCCGGGAATCGTTGCCCATTCCTACTCCCGGGCCGAATCCGGGGCCGGGGCCGGGAAATAGCCGGTCCGGATGAAGAACCGGGCGTAGGCGTCGAGGATTTCCCTGGTGATCGGCGGGCACACGATGCCGGACTCGCCCAGCGCGAGCTCCGTGCCGGTGACGTCGTACGTGAGGTGGCGGACCTCGCCTGCGCGGGTGAGGTCGTTGAAGACGTCGAGGAGGGGAAGGGCCGCGTTGTGCCCGTCGGACTGAACGATCTCGTTCCAGGTTTCCCTCGGCAGGGGGGCGATGCGGTAGCCCAGTGACCGTAGATGCTCCAGCATGTCGCCGAGGCTGACCGGTTCTCGGTTGTACAGGTGGAACGTCGCCCCGAGGGACTCCGCCCGCCGGGACAACGCCACGATGGCCGCGCTGACATAGTCGACCGGCGTCAAGGTGAACAGCGCGGCCGCGTCCTGGGGCACCGCTTCGGCCTGCAGGCAGCCCTTCAGGCTCAACCAGGTGAAGTCGCTGGTCTGGCAGGCACCGGTGACCTGGTCTCCGGACACCACATCGGGGCGATAGATGTGGACCGGCAGGCCGCGCTCCTTGGCCAGCAGCACGACCCGTTCGGCGACCCACTTGCTCTGCTGGTAGCCGGTCGCCAGTGCCGCGGCCGGACCGGTGACGTCATCGGGTTCCAGCGGTGCGCCGTCCGGTGCCGGGTGGGCGAATACGCCCGTGGTCGACACGTGGTGCACCGGCACGGTGCGATGCAGCGCCGCCAGCCGCAGCACCTCCTGGGTTCCGGCCACATTGGTCTGTTTCAGCTGCGCGTAGGGCAGCAGCCAGTTGACCGCCGATCCCGCGTGGTAGACGACATCGACCCTGCGAGCCAGCGCGTCGAACTCCACGGCGGACAGGCCGAGCTGCGGCAGGGCGAGGTCGCCGAGGACGATCGAGAGCCGTCCGCTGTCCACGGATTCCCAGAGCCCGTACCACTCCAGGTTGGCACGCAGCCGGTCCAGGGCGGCGGCTTCCGTGTCGGCGCGCACCAGGCAGTGCACCGTCGCGGTGGTTGCCCGCAGCAAATCGCGCAGCAGAAACGCCCCGAGGAAACCCGTTGCGCCGGTCAGGAAGACGTGCCGAGGGTCGCTCACGAACGGCACGACTTCCGCGGCCGGACGCACGTCGTCGGCCAACGTCACCTCGGCGTCGAAGCCGGCAGGGGGCGTCGGTGGCTGCGCGGATTCCGGAGTCGCGCCGAGTAGCTCCGTACGCAGATATTCGGCGAGTGCGGCCGGTGTGACATGGGTGAACACCGCAGTGGCGGGCAGCCGCAGAGCGGTCGCAGCCGACAGGCGGTTGCGGAGCTCGACCGACATCAGCGAGTCGAGGCCCAGATCCGTGAAGGAGTGGGCTGCTTCGACCGTGGATCCTGCGTGTCCGAGCACTTTCGCCGCGTTCTCGGACACGAGTTCCACGAGCAGCCGCTGCTGGTCCTTGACGGTCAGGCAGCGCAACCGTTCCGCGAGCGAATCCGCGGCTCCGCCCGACTGTGCGGCGCGCCGTTGTGGAGTGCACGTGCGTCGGGGCGGCGCTGCGTCCTGGCTCGGCGGCGTGACCTCGAGAGGGCGCAGGAGCACGGACTCCACGGAGGCCACCGGCAGGCCGATCCCATCCGCCACGAACAGTGATACGGCGTCGGTCCCCGCCGGTAGCGAACGTACCCGCAGCACCGAAGCACCCGTCGCGGCCAGCGAGAAACCCTGCCAGGAAGAGGAGAACCCGTCGCCCGCGACGGCGCGCAGTGCCGCGTCCAACAGGGCCGGATGCAGACCGAACCGCCCGGCCTCGTCCTCGGCTTCGGGTGAGAGCCGGACCTCGGCGAAGGTTTCCTCACCCCTCCTCCACACGCCCGGCTCCCCGTCCGGGGCCGCGTCCGACGGCGGCCACTGGGTGAGGTCGAAGGGGGCGGTCGGCGCCGAAGCGGCCAGCATGCCCCTGGCGTGAACGGTCCACTGGGTATCGGTGTCCGCACGGCGCGCGTACATGGTGACCGGCCGTCGCCCCGAGTCGTCCACGCCGTCCACGACGACCTGCACCTGCACGGCACCACGCTCGGGCAGCACCAGCGGGGCCTCGACCGTGAGCTCCTCGACGATGCTGCAGCCCACCTCATCGCCGGCGCGCACCGCGAGCTCGACGAATGCCGTGCCCGGCAGCACGCCGTCGTCGGCCCTCCAGGGCGGAGTCCGCGCCGAAAGCCGGCTGCAGAACAGGACTTGGTCCCCGCCGGCGAGGCCGATCGGCGCACCCAGCAGCGGGTGGTCCGCCGCATCTCCTCCTGTCGGAGCCGCGGCCTCAAGCCAGTACCGGCTGCGCTGGAAGGCATACGTCGGCAGCCCTACGTGACGCGCACCGGTTCCGGCGAAGAATGCGCCCCAGTCGACGGGCACGCCACGGACGTGCAGGTCGGCCAGCGAGGTGAGGAACCGTGCCGGTCCGCCTTCCCCTCGGCGCAGCGTCCCCGCCACCACGGCGGCCGGGGCCGCGTCCTCCGGGTCCTCCAGTGTCTCCAGCAGGCCGGTGGTCAGTACGGGGTGAGGGCTGACTTCGACGAACGCGCCGTGCCCCTGCTCGGCCAGCACCCGGATGGCCGGCTCGAACAGCACCGTCTGGCGCAGATTGCGATACCAGTACTCGGCATCGAGGACGCTGGTGTCCATCCACTTCCCGTCCACGGTCGAGAAGAACGGCAGCTCTGCCGGGCCTGGGCTGATCCCGTGCAGGACGTCCAGCAGCTCGGTGCGGATCTGCTCGACCTGCGGTGAATGCGAGGCATAGTCCACCGGGATCCTGCGTGCATTGATCTCCCCAGCACGGCAATGAGCGACCAACTCGTCCAGCGCGTCCGGCTCACCGGCCACCACGGTCGCCGAGGGACCGTTGACCGCGGCGATGTGGGCTCGGCCTGGCCATCTGGCGACGAGGGCCCGAACCCGCGCGACCGGCTCCTGAACGGACGCCATGCCGCCAGAGCCCGCCAGCCGTACGATCGCCCGGCTCCGCAGCGCCACCACCCGCGCCGCATCCTCCAACGACAGGCCCCCCGCGACACAGGCAGCCGCGATCTCCCCCTGCGAATGCCCCACCACCGCCGACGGCACGACCCCGTGAGAACGCCACAACGCCGCCAAAGACACCATCACGGCCCACAACGCCGGCTGGACCACATCCACCCGCTCCAAGGCCGCCGCATCCCCCAGCACCTCGAACAGATCCCAGTCCACGAAAGGCGCCAACGCCGCCGCGCACTCCCGCATCCGCTCCGCGAACACCGGCGAGGACTCCACCAACTCCAGCGCCATCCCCACCCACTGCGACCCCTGCCCCGGAAAGATGAAGACGGTCTTTCCCTCGACGTCGGCGACGCCGGTGGTCACGTTGTCCGCGGGCACACCGTCGGCCAGGGCGGTCAGGCCTGCCAGCAAGCCGTCCCGGTCGGTCCCGACGACCACCGTCCGGTCCTCGAGTGCGGACCTCGTGGCGACCAAGGAAAAGCCGATGTCCACCGGGCGCGCTTCGGGATGAGCTTCCACGTGGGCCAGCAGATTCACCGCTTGGGCGCGTAGCGCCTGACCGCCGCGGGCGGACAGCAGCCAAGGCACGGCGGAGACCGGGGGCTCGGCGCTCGGTTCGGGCTCGTCCTCCGCTTGTCCCTGCTCGATGATGACGTGCGCGTTGGTCCCACTGACACCGAAGGAGGACACCGCCGCCCTGCGGGGCCTCCCGGTCTCCGGCCACGGCCGGGCCTCGGCCAGCAACTCCACCGCACCCGACGACCAATCGACGTGCGGCGACGGCTCATCCACGTGCAGCGTCTTCGGCAACACCCCGTGCCGGCACGCCATCACCATCTTGATCACACCGCCCACACCGGCAGCAGCCTGCGCATGGCCGATGTTCGACTTCAGCGATCCCAGCCACAGTGGAATCGGGGCGCCGTCCCCACCCACCGGCCGGTCCCGCCCGTACGTCGCCAGCAGGGCCTGCGCCTCGATCGGATCGCCGAGCGAAGTCCCGGTGCCGTGTGCGTCCACCACATCGACATCCGAAGCGGACAGGCCGCCACTGGCCAGCGCCTGCCGGATCACCCGCTGCTGGGACGGGCCGTTCGGCGCCGTCAGCCCATTGGACGCACCATCCTGATTCACCGCCGAACCACGGATCACCGCCAGCACCGGATGCCCGTTGCGGCGGGCATCCGACAGCCGCTCCAACAGCAGCATTCCGACGCCCTCGGACCACCCCGTGCCATCCGCCGCCGCGGCGAAAGCCTTGCACCGGCCATCGGCCGCCAACGCCCGCTGACGGCTGAACTCCACGAACACCGCCGGGGTGGACATCACGGTCACACCACCGGCCAGCGCGAGTGAGCACTCCCCCTGCCGCAGTGACTGCGCCGCCAGATGCAGCGCCACCAGCGACGACGAACAGGCTGTGTCCACGGAGACCGCCGGGCCTTCCAGCCCTAACGTGTACGCGATCCGGCCGGAGGCGACACTGGCGGCGCTGCCGGTGCCGAGGTATCCCTCCACCTCCTCCGGTATCCGGTGGAACAGACGTGAGGCGTAGTCGTCGTACATGACCCCGGTGAAGACACCGGTGCTGCTGCCCCGCAGCGACAACGCGTCTATCCCGGCCCGCTCCAGGGATTCCCACGAGGTCTCCAGCAACAGCCGTTGCTGCGGGTCCACCGCAAGCGCCTCACGCGGGGAGATCCCGAAGAACGAGGGGTCGAACTCGGCCGCGTCGTAAAGGAAACCGCCCTCGCGGGCGTAGGACGTACCCGGGTGTTCCGGGTCCGGGTCATAGAGCTGCTCGACGTCCCAGTCCCGGTTGGTGGGAAATTCCTCGATCGCGTCCGCGCCCGTCGACACCAACTGCCACAGATCCTCAGGCGACCGCACTCCACCCGGATACCGGCAACTCATCCCGATGATCGCGATCGGCTCGGTCGATCGCGCGGTCAACTCGCCGTTCAGCCGCCGCAGCCGCTCGTTCTCCTCGACCGACTTTCTCAGGGCTTTGACAAGTTGATCGTTGGACGTAGCCATGTGTCCTCCTCCAAGTCCGACGGGGTGTATCAGGACGCGCTGCTGCCCAGCACGTGGCGCACCAGGTCCTCGGAATCCATCTCGGCGATCGCTGCCCGCTCATCGACTGCCGCGTCCTCGGCCGTGGTGTCCCCGCTCGAACGCGCGAGACGCAACAGCACGTCCAGCACGCCGGCTTCCCGGAAGCGCTGCAGTGGCACAGAACCCAGCAGCCTGCGCAACTCGTCCTCGTCGGGCTCTCGGTTGTCGACGGCCGCGGCCTCCGGGAGGAGCTCGGGAAGGAGGTAATCGGCGAGCGCGGCCGGGCTGGGATGGTCGAAGACCAGAGTCGGCGGCAGGCGCAGCCCGGTGACCGTCGACAGCCGGTTGCGCAGCTCGACCGCAGTCAGGGAGTCGAAGCCGGTCTCCTTGAACGTCTGCCCGGCCCGCACCAGCGCGGGGTTGGTGTGTCCCAGCACTCCCGCGACCTCCGCTCGGACCGCGTCCAGCAGGACCCGCTGCCGGTCGGCCACCTGTACGCCACGCAGGCGTTGGGCCAGCGACTCACCCGTGACGCTCGCCGGACGCGTGCCGCGGCTCACCGGAACGCGGACCAGTCCACGCAGCAAGGGATGGATCGTGCCGACCGTCGCCTGGGCACGCAGGCTCGCGGTGTCCAGGGGCATCGGAACCACCACGGGGTCGTCCACCCCGAGAGCCGTGTCCAGCAGCGCCATGCCCTCCGCCGAGGTCAACGGCCGTACGCCGCTGCGGGCCATCCGGCTGTGATCGATCTCGCTGAGGTGCCCCGTCATGCCGCTGTCCTGCGCCCACAGCCCCCAGGCCAGGGACACCGCGGGCAGACCGTCGGCTCGCCGTCGCTGGGCGAGGCCGTCGAGGAAGGCGTTGGCCGCTGCGTAGTTCGCCTGGCCGGGACCGCCGAACGTGCCTGCCGCCGAGGAGAACAGCACGAACGCGGAGAGGTCGAGATCCTTGGTCAGCTCGTGCAGATTCATCGCGGCGTCGGCCTTGGGGCGCAACGCCGCATCGATCCGCTCACGGGTGAGTGCGGAGATCACGCCGTCGTCGAGCGTCCCGGCCAGGTGCAGCACGGCGGTCAGCGGATGTTTGCTCAGCTGCTGTGCCAGCAGTTCGGCAAGCGCCTCCCGGTCGGAGGCATCACAGGCGGCGATCGTCACGCTCGCGCCCAGTGCCGTCAGCTCCGCGGTGAGCTCGGGAGCACCCTCGGCAGCCGGCCCCCGTCGGCTGGTCAGCAGCAGCCGCCGCACCCCGCGTTCGGCGACGAGGTGCCGGGCGAGTACACCACCGAGGGTTCCGGTGCCACCGGTGATCAGCACCGTGCCTTCGGGATCCCAGGGCGGGGGTTGCTCGTCCGGCGCCACCGCGAGCCGCGACAGCCGGGGCACCAGGACCGTGCCGCCCCGCACCGCCAACTGCGGCTCGCCGGACGCCACCGCCGCGGAGAGCAGTTCGTGCCCACTCTGCGGGTCGTCGATGTCGACGAGGACGAACCTGCCGGGGTTCTCCGACTGCGCCGACCGCACCAGGCCCCAGACCGCGGCGGCCGCCGGGTCCGGCCCGCCCGCATCGGATTCCGTGGCCACCGCGCCCCTGGTCACCACGGCCAGGCGGGATGACGCGAAGCGCTCGTCGGCGAGCCAGGCCTGGGTCAGCGCCAATACCCGGTGGGTTGCCGTGTGAACCCGCGCCATGAGGTCCTGGTCATGGTCCTGGTCCGTCCCGGCGAGCACCGCGACGGTGTCCGGCACGTCCTCGCTCAGCGACGACAGATCCGGGTGCACCGTCAGGGGTTCGCCGTCCGCCACCGGTGAGACCGCCGTTTCCGTCCAGTCCACCCGGAACAGGGCCGCGCCTGCCGCACCCGTCGCAGCACTCAGCTGTTCGGACGAGACCGGCCGGACCACGAGGGAGTCCACCGCGCCAACCGGTCGACCGGTCTCGTCCGCCATCACCAGCGAGACCACATCGTTCCCGGCCGTCACAAGCCGGACGCGCAGCACCGAAGCCCCCGCAGCGGCCAGGGACACTCCATTCCACGAGAACGGCAGCCGTCCCGCGTTGTCCTCGCCGCCGAAGCCCGCGAGAACGATCGTATGCAGCGCGGCATCCAGCAGCGCGGGGTGCAGGCCGAACTCGGCAGCCTCGCCTTGGATCTCCTCCGGCAAGCGGACCTCTGCGAAGACCTCCTCGTCCCGGCGCCAGACCGCGCTCAGCCCCTGGAACATCGGACCATATGTGAACCCGATCCGGGCGAGGCGCTCGTACAGGTCACCGACCGGAACTTCTTCGGCGCCGGCGGGGGGCCACACGTCGAGCGCCTGCGCCGCCGGGCGTTTGTCGCGTGCCAGCACACCGCCGGCGTGGCAGGTCCACTCCTCGTCCGCCGAGTCCCGTTCCGGCCGGGCGTGCACGGTCACCGGCCGCCTGCCCGTCTCGTCCGGGCCTCCCACAACGACCTGCAGTTGCACCGCGCCGTCGTCGGGCAGCACCAGCGGCGCCTTGATGGTCAGCTCCTCGACCAGGTCGCAGTCGACCTCCTCGCCCGCCCGCAGTGCCAGCTCGAGGAAAGCCGTGCCCGGCAACAGCACCGAGTCCCAGACGCTGTGATCCGCCAGCCAGGGATGTGTCGCCACGGACAGCCTGCTGGTGAACAGGTGGGCGTCCCCGTCGGCCAGGCTGGTCGCCGCACCCAGCAGCGGGTGATCCGCGGGGGCCAGCCCTGCCGCCGCCACGTTCCCGATCGCCTGCGGCGCATCGAGCCAGTAGCGCCGACGCTGGAAGGGGTACGTGGGCAGGTCCACCCGGCAGGCACCGGTCCCGTCGAAGGCCGCCCTCCAGTCGACGGACACGCCGTGGACGTGGGCGTGGGCCAGCGAGGTGAGGAACCGGTTCCATCCACCCTCGTCCCTGCGCAGCGAGCCGACGGCGCTGCCGCTCGCGCCCGTGTCGTCGAGGATGTCCTGAAGGCCGATGGTGAGCACGGGATGCGCGCTGGCCTCGATGAACAGGCCGTAGCCGTCCTCGATCAGCTGCCGGGTGGCCTGCTCGAACCGGACCGTGTCGCGAAGGTTGTCGTACCAGTACTCCACGCCCAAGCCCGCGGTGTCGAACCGGCCTCCGGTCAGGGTCGAGTAGAAGGTGATCTCCGAGGTCCGCGGGGCGATGCAGGAGAGCGTCTCCAGCAGTTCCTCGCGGATGGCCTCGACATGCGACGTGTGCGACGCATAGTCCACGGGAATGCGCCGCGCTTGAACGCCGTCGGCTTCACATGCCGCCACCAGTTCGTCCAACGCGTCCGGCTCACCGGCCACCACCGTTGCGGCAGGGCCGTTCACCGCCGCCACCTGAATCCGTCCGTTCCACCGGTCAGCCAGGTCGGCGGCATTCTCGGCCGACTGTCCCACGGACACCATGCCCCCAGAGCCCGCCAGCCGTACGATCGCCCGGCTCCGCAGCGCCACCACCCGCGCCGCATCCTCCAACGACAGGCCCCCCGCGACACAGGCAGCCGCGATCTCCCCCTGCGAATGCCCCACCACCGCCGACGGCACGACCCCGTGAGAACGCCACAACGCCGCCAAAGACACCATCACGGCCCACAACGCCGGCTGGACCACATCCACCCGCTCCAAGGCCGCCGCATCCCCCAGCACCTCGAACAGATCCCAGTCCACGAAAGGCGCCAACGCCGCCGCGCACTCCCGCATCCGCTCCGCGAACACCGGCGAGGACTCCACCAACTCCAGCGCCATCCCCACCCACTGCGACCCCTGCCCCGGAAAGACGAAAACCGTCCTGGGCTCGCTGCCCGCTGTGCCCCGTACGAGGTTGGGTGCAGGCTCACCGCCGGCCAGGGCTGTCAGTGCCTGCAGCAGGTCGCCCCGGTCGCCTGCGACGATCACTGCCCGGTCTTCGAATGTCGAACGGGTGGCGACCGACGAGAAGGCCACGTCAAGGACGCGCGTGTCCTCATCCAGGTGGGACAAAAGGAGATCCGCCTGCGCACGCAACGCGGTCTCTCCGCGAGCAGTCAGCACGACGGGCACCGGCCGTTGCCGGCTCCGCTCGGTCTCGTCCGTCCGGTCGGCCGGGCCGGATGTGTCGGCCGGGCCGAGGGTGTCGTTCGGCTCGACCTGGTCGGCTGGTTGCGTCTGCTCGATGATGACGTGCGCGTTGGTGCCGCTCATGCCGAAGGCCGACACCGCAGCCCTGCGGGGCCTGCCGGTCTCCGGCCACGGCCGGGCCTCGGCCAGCAACTCCACCCCGCCCGATGACCAGTCCACATGCGGCGACGGCTCATCCACGTGCAGCGTCTTCGGCAACACCCCGTGCCGCGCCGCCATGACCATCTTGATCACACCACCGACACCGGCAGCAGCCTGGGTATGACCGATGTTCGACTTCAGCGAACCCAGCCACAACGGACTGCCGGTGCCGTCCTCACCGGCCGGACGTCCCTGCCCGTAGGTGGCCAGCAGCGCCTGCGCCTCGATCGGATCGCCCAACGAGGTCCCGGTGCCGTGCGCTTCCACGACATCCACGTCACCCGGTTCCAGCCGAGCATCGGCCAGCGCCTGGCGGATCACCCGCTGCTGGGACGGGCCGTTCGGCGCCGTCAGCCCATTGGACGCACCATCCTGATTCACCGCCGAACCACGGATCACCGCCAGCACCGGATGCCCGTTGCGGCGGGCATCCGACAACCGCTCCAGCAGGAGCACTCCGACGCCCTCGCCCCAACCGGTGCCATCCGCCGCCGCGGCAAACGCCTTGCACCGGCCGTCAGCCGCCAACGCCCGCTGACGGCTGAACTCCACGAAGGAGAACGGCGTGGACATCACCGTCACGCCACCGGCCAGCGCCAGCGAACACTCCCCCTGCCGCACCGACTGCACCGCCAGATGCAACGCCACCAACGACGACGAACACGCCGTATCGACCGTCACCGCCGGGCCTTCGAAACCGAAGCTGTAAGAGACCCTGCCGGAGGCGACACTCGCGGCGCTGCCGGTGCCGAGGTATCCCTCCACCTCCTCGGGCACCCGGCTGTACAGCCGGGCGGCATAGTCGTGATAGGCAACTCCGGTGAATACGCCGGTCCGGCTTTCCCGCAGGGTGGCCGGGTCGATGCCCGCCCGCTCGAACACCTCCCAGGAGGTTTCCAGCAGTAACCGCTGCTGCGGATCCATGGCGAGGGCCTCCCGCGGCGAAATCCCGAAGAATGAGGCGTCGAACTCGCCGGCGTCGTGGAGGAATCCGCCGTGCCGGGCATAGGTCGTACCCGGGTGTTCCGGGTCCGGGTCATAGAGCCTCTCGACGTCCCAGCCCCGGTCCCCGGGGAGCTCGGAGATCGCCTCGGCACCTTCGGATACCAGCCGCCACAGATCCTCCGGCGACCCCACCCCACCCGGATACCGGCAACTCATCCCTACGATCGCAATGGGCTCGTCCGACACCCGGGCGACGGCGGTGGTGGCCGGTCCCGCGGTACTGCGCTCACCGAGCAGTTCGGTGAGCAGGTGCTCGGCCATCGCCAGCGGGGTCGGATGGTCGAAGAGAAGGGTCGCGGGGAGCGCCAGACCCGTGGCCTTGACCAGCCGGTTGCGCAACTGGAGCGCGGTCAGCGAGTCGAAGCCGATCTCGTGGAAGGCCCGTCCGGGCTCGACTCCGTCCAGTCCGTCGTGTCCAAGGACGAGCGCCGCGTTGGTACGAACGAGCTCCAGCAGGAACGTGATCCGTTCTGTCTCGGGCAATTCGGTAAGCCGCCGCACCGGCGATCCGGCCGCGGCCACGTCTTCGGGCAGCGGAGGTTCCACCCCTTGCCGGCCGGCCAAGGTCTTCGGCGCCGAGCTTTCCAGCCAGTACCGCTTGCGCTGGAAGGCGTACGTCGGGAGCTCCACGCGACGCGCGTCCGTACCGTCGAACAACCGGGCCCAGTCCACCGGCACACCGCGGACGTGCAATTCAGCCAGTGCCGACAGCAGCGTCGCGGTCTCCCGGCGATCTCGCTGCAGTACCGACGTCACCACGCACAGGTCCATATCGGACTGGTCGCGGAGCGACTCCTGCGCGGCGGCGGCGAGCACCCCGTCCGGCCCCAGCTCGAGGAACGCCGTCACCCCGGTGTCGAGCAGAGCACGGATGCCATCGCTGAACCGCACCGCTTGCCGGACATGCCGGACCCAGTACTCCGGCGAGGACATGTGATCGCCCTCGACGATGGCGCCGGTCACATTCGACACCAACGGGATCGCCGGTGACCCGTAGGACAACCCTTCGGCGACACGGCGGAATTCGGCCAGCATCGGCTCCATCCGGGGCGAGTGGAAGGCGTGGCTCACCCGCAGTCGCTTCGTCTTGCGCCCCCGCCCCACGAACTCCTCGGCGATGGCTGTCACCGCATCCTCGTCGCCGGAGATCACCACCGAATCAGGCCCGTTGATCGAGGCTATGCCGACCTCGTGCTCCTTGCCGGCCAGCAACGGCACGACCTCGTCCTGGTTCGCCTGGACCGCGACCATCGCCCCGCCTGCGGGCAGTGCCTGCATCAACCGGCCGCGGGCCGCCACCAGGGAAACGGCGTCCTCAAGCGACAGCACGCCCGCCAGGTGCGCCGCCGTGAGCTCGCCGATCGAGTGACCGATCAGATAGTCCGGACGCACCCCCAGATGCTCGACCAACCGGAACAGCGCGACCTCCACCGCGAACAGGGCGGCCTGCGTGAACACGGTCCGGTGCAGCGACTCCGACTCCGCCGTACCTGCTTCGGCGAACACCGCCTCACGGACACCGAGTTCCAGCCTGCTGTCCAGCAGCGCGCAGACATCGTCGAACGCCTCGGCGAACGCCGGGTACGTCTCATACAGCTCACGGCCCATGCCGGGGCGCTGGCTGCCCTGGCCGGTGAACAGGAATGCCCGCTTGGGCACGCTGCCGGCGATGCCTTCGATGAGGTTGGTGGCCGGTGTGCCCGTGCTGAGGGCCTGGAGGCCGGAGAGGAACCTGTCTCGTTCGTCGGCCAGGACGACTGCTCGGTGTTCCAGTGACGTTCTGGTGGTGGCCAGTGAGTAGGCCACATCGATGACATGGGTGTTGTCCGGTGTTGTGGAGGACAGCAGCCGGTCTGCTTGGGCGCGCAGCGCGGCCGCCGTCTTCGCCGATACCAGCCAGGGGACCGTACGCGACGGGCCCTGCTCGGCCTCTCCTGCCCGCTCAGCCTCTCCCGGGCTGTCGGCAGGCTCGATCTCCCCGGCCGGCTGCGCCTGCTCGATGATGACGTGCGCGTTGGTGCCGCTCACGCCGAAAGAAGACACCGCAGCCCTCCGGGGCCTGCCGGTCTCCGGCCAAGGCCGGGCCGCGGCCAGCAACTCCACCCCGCCCGATGACCAGTCCACATGCGGCGACGGCTCATCCACGTGCAGCGTCTTCGGCAACACCCCGTGCCGCGCCGCCATGACCATCTTGATCACACCGCCCACACCCGCAGCAGCCTGGGTATGACCGATGTTCGACTTCAGCGAACCCAGCCACAACGGACTGCCGGTGCCGTTCCCACCGGCCGGACGTCCCTGCCCGTAGGTGGCCAGCAGCGCCTGCGCCTCGATCGGGTCCCCCAGCGAAGTCCCGGTGCCATGCGCCTCTACGGCGTCCACATCGCCAGTCTCCAGCCGGGCGTTCGCCAGCGCCTGGCGGATCACCCGCTGCTGGGACGGGCCGTTCGGCGCCGTCAGCCCATTGGACGCACCATCCTGATTCACCGCCGAACCACGAACCACCGCCAGCACCGGATGCCCGTTGCGGCGGGCATCCGACAACCGCTCCAGGAGCAGCATTCCCACGCCCTCGCCCCAACCGGTGCCATCCGCCGCCGCGGCAAACGCCTTGCACCGGCCATCCGGGGACAAGCCCCGCTGGCGGCTGAACTCCACGAACACCGCCGGAGTGGACATCACCGTCACGCCACCGGCCAGCGCCAGCGAACACTCCCCCTGCCGCACCGACTGCACCGCCAGATGCAACGCCACCAACGACGACGAACACGCCGTATCGACCGTCACCGCCGGCCCCTCCAGGCCCAGCGTGTAAGCGATCCGGCCGGATGCCACACTGCCCGCCGTACCCAGCCCCAGATACGCCTCAAGGTCCTCGGGAACCTGGTCCAGACGGGACGCATAGTCGTGGTGCATCACCCCGGTGAACACACCCGTCCGGCTCTCCCGCACAGCCACCGGATCGATGCCCGCCCGCTCGAACACCTCCCACGAGGTCTCCAGCAGCAGCCGCTGCTGCGGATCCATGGCGAGGGCCTCCCGCGGCGAAATCCCGAAGAATGAGGCATCGAACTCACCCGCGTCGTCAAGGAAACCGCCCTCGCGGGCGTAGAACGTGCCCGGGTGCTCCGGATCCGGGTCATACAAACGCTCGATGTCCCAGCCCCGATCCCCCGGCAGCCCCGAGATGGCATCGACACCCTCGGACACCAGCCGCCACAAATCCTCCGGCGACCGCACCCCACCCGGATACCGGCAACTCATCCCCACAATCGCCACCGGCTCACGGGCCTTGTTCTCGGCATCGTTCAGGCGCTGCCGGTACTCGTGCAGGTCGGCGGTCGCTTTCCTGAGGTATTCACGGAGCTTGTCCTCGTTGACCATGGCCATGTTCGGTCGTGTCCTCCTCAGTTGAGCCCGAACCCGTCGAGGAGATCGAAGATCTCGTCATCGGTGGCAGAATCGATCTTTTCCTTGACGGAGGCGGCCGCCTCGCCGTCATCAGAAGCAGGGGCGGTGGTCGGCCCGGCCAGGAAGTTTCGTAGCCTGACCGCGATCCGTTTCCGCCCCTCACCGCCCTCCACCAGGCCTGACAGGGCAGTTTCCAGCTTGTCGATCTCGGCGATCAGGAACTGGACGGCCTGCTCCTCGCCCGAGGAGCCGGATCCGAGCTCAAGGCCCAGGAAACTGGCGATCGCGGTGGGCGTGGGATGGTCGAACACGAGCGTCGGAGGCAGGCGCAGGCCGGTGGCGTTGCTCAGCCGGTTGCGCAGCTGAACCGCTGTCAGCGAGTCGAAGCCGATCTCGCGGAACGCCCGTCCGGGCTCGACCGCTTCTGCCGTGGAGTGGCCCAGAACCACCGCGGCCTGGCCGCGTACGAGGTCCAAGAGCAGCGCGGACCGGTCCGCTTCCCCCGCGGCCAGCAGGCGCTCCCGGAGCGCGCTCGCGGAGCCCGGCCCGCACTCCGAGGTACGCCGTGGCGGCGTGCGAACCAGGCCGCGCAGCAGCGGCGGCAGCGTGCCCTCGCGCGCCAGCTTCTTCAGCTCCTGCCGGTCCAGCCGGATCGGCACCAGTGCGGCCTCGTCCAGGGCCCGCGCGGTGTCGAACAGCGCCAGGCCCTGGTCGGACGTCAGCGCAGCGACGCCACCGCGGGCGAGCCGTCGCACGTCGTCGCCGCCGAGGTGGCCGGTCATGCCGCTGGCCTCCGCCCACAGACCCCACGCCAGCGACGTACCGGGCAGCCCGGCCGAACGCCGCCGCAGGACCAGCGCGTCCAGGAAGGCGTTGGCCGCTGCGTAGTTGGACTGGCCCGGGCTGCCCAACACGCCGGCCACGGACGAGAACAGCACGAACGAGGTGAGAGCGAGATCCTTCGTCATGTCGTGCAGGTTCCAGGCAGCATCGATTTTCGGGCGCAGTACCCGGTCGACCTGTGCTGCGGTCAGTGTGTCGAGCATGCCGTCGTCGAGCACACCGGCGGCGTGCACCACGGCGGTCAGCGGGTGCTCGGCAGGGACGTCTGCCAGCAGTGCCGCCAGCGCCTTCCGGTCGGCGGCGTCGCATGCCACGACCGTGACGGCCGCGCCGAGTTCGGTCAGCTCCGCCCGCAGATCGGCCGCGCCCGGGGCCTCCGGGCCCCGGCGGCTGGTCAGCAGCAGCTGCCGCACCCCGCGCTGGGCGACCAGGTGGCGCGCGACAGTGGCACCGAGGGTGCCGGTGCCGCCCGTGACGAGCACTGTGCCCTCCGGATCCCAGGCCGACTCGGGTCCGGCACCTGCCCCGGCTGGGACAGCGACCCGTTCGAGGCGCGGGGTGAACATGTCGCCCCTGCGGATCGCGAGTTGCTCCTCGCCACCGGCGACAGCAGCCGCGAACGCGCGGAGTGAAGCGTCGTGGCCGTCGACGTCCACCAGAGTGAACCGGCCGGGATGTTCCGACTGGGCGGAGCGCATCAAACCCCACACCGCGGCTTGCACCGGGTCCGCTGCGGTCACGTCCCGGCCGGTGGCGACCGCCCCAGTGGTCACGATGACCAGCCTGGACGCGGCGAACCGCTTATCGGCCAGCCATGCCTGTACGCGTTCGAGCGTGCGGTGCACCACACCGCGAGCCCTGAACGCCGTATCCTCGGCACCGCTCTCCGCGTTTTCGGCAGCACAGCGGACCACGACCGCGTCCGGGATCGTTGCGCCGATATCCGCGAGGTCCTCATACGTCGCAACCCGCGCACCCGAACCGCTCAGCGCAGCTCCGAGGTTCGCAAAGTCGTCGCCGATAACCGCCCACTCGGCGGCCGGGCCGGTGGTCGAGCCGACGGCCGCGGCCGCCTCGGGCACCCACACCACGCGGAACAACGAGTCCTGGCCCTCACCGGCCGCAGCCGCGAGCTGCTCGGCCGAGATCCTGCGTACGGCCAGTGACTCGACCGACGCGATCGGCGCGCCCTCGTCGTCGGCCACCCGGACGTTCACCGCGTCCGTTCCGGCCGCCGAGAGCCGTACCCGCAGCGCAGTGGCGCCGCGTGCGTGCAGGGAGACCCCGGACCACGCGAACGGCAGAGGCACCCCGCCATCACCCGGCCCGGCCACGCTCACAAACCGGCCGAGTCCGATCGTGTGCAGGGCCGAGTCCAGCAGCGCCGGGTGCACACCAAAGCCGTCCGCCTCCACACCTTCCGGCAGGGCGACCTCCGCGAAGATCTCCTCGCCCACGCGCCAAGCGGCTCGCACGCCCTGGAACGCCGGGCCGTACTCCAGCCCGGCCGTGGCCAGTTCCTCGTACAGCGCGGAGACATCCACAGGTTCGGCCCCGCGCGGCGGCCAGGGCTGCGGGCTCCGCGTCCCGCCGGTTTCCGTCGCGGCCAGGGTGCCGACCGCGTGCCGTGTCCATGCCTGCTCGGCTTCGGCGCACTCCCGCCGGGAGTGGATCACCACCGAGCGGCGCCCCTCACTGTTCGGCTCCGCGACCGAGACCCGCAACTGAACGCCGCCCGCTTCGGGCAGGACCAGCGGCACCTCCAGGGCCAGCTCCTCCACCAGGGCGCACTCCGCCTGGCGGCCCGCTTCGATCACGAGCTCCACCAGCGCGGTGCCCGGCAGCAGGACGGTGCCCATGACGGCGTGGTCTCTCAGCCACGGATGCGTCTCGAGGGAGACCCTGCCTGTGAGCAGGACAGCGTCGGACTCGGGCAGGGCCACCGTGGCACCGAGCAGAGGGTGCCCGGTGCTGCCGAGGCCGATCGCCGCGGCATCGCCGCCGCCCGCCGATGAGTTGAGCCAGTACCGCTGCCGCTGGAACGGATAGGTCGGCAGTTCCACCCGGCGGGCTTCCGTGCCCGCGAACACCGTGGCCCAATCCACGGGGACACCGCGGACGTGCAACTCGGCGAGAGAGGTCAGAAACCTCGTCCACCCGCCCTCGTCCCGCCTCAGCGTTCCGGCCACAACGGCAGGCACTGTCGCATCGTCGACGGTGTCCTGCACGCTCATGGCGAGCACGGGGTGAGGGCTGACTTCGACGAAGACACGGTGGCCCCGCTCGATCAGCACGCGGGTCGAGGACTCGAACCGGACGGTCTGGCGCAGGTTGCGGTACCAGTACTCGGCATCAAGCTCGGCTGTGTCCACCCAGTCCTCATCCACAGTGGAGAAGAACGGCACGTCTGCCCGGCGTGGACTGATGCCGTCCAGTGCGCTGACCAGCTCCGCTCGGATCTCCTCCACGTACGGAGAGTGCGACGCGTAATCCACGGGGATCCGCCGTGCCCGGACACCACCGGCCGCGCAGTCGGCCAACAGCTCGTCGAGCGCCTCGGCATCGCCTGCGACCACCACCGATGACGAGCTGTTCACCGCGGCCACCGTCAGCCGGCCTGTCCACGGCTTCATACGTGGTTCCAACTCGGCCCGCGACAACGGAACCGCGACCATCCCGCCGCGACCCGCGAGGGCGCCCAATGCCCTGCTCCGCAGCGCGACTACCTTGGCAGCGTCTTCCAGGGACAGTGCGCCTGCCACGCATGCAGCTGCGATCTCGCCCTGCGAGTGCCCGAGCACGGCGTCCGGCCGCACGCCGGTGGATCGCCACAGCTCGGCCAACGACACCATGACGGCGAACAGCACCGGTTGGACGACATCCACCCGCTCCAGTGACGGCGCTCCATCGACCCCTCGAAGAACATCGATCAGTGACCAATCGATATGCGGAGCCAAGGCCTCGGCACAGGCCAGCATCCGCCCGGCGAACACCTCGGACGTGTCCAGCAGTTCCAGCGCCATCCCCACCCACTGAGAACCTTGGCCGGGGAAGACGAACACAACCTTGCCCCTGACGTCGGCGATGCCTTCGATGAGGTGGGTGGCCGGTGTGCCGGTGCCGAGGGCCTGCAGGCCCCAGAGGAACCCTTCTCGTTCGGCAGCCAGGACGACTGCCCGGTGTTCCAGTGACGTTCTGGTGGTGGCCAGCGAGTAGGCCACGTCGATGACATTGGTGTCCGGCGTTGTGGCGGACAGCAGCCGGTCTGCCTGGGCGCGCAGGGCCTCCGCCGTCTTCGCCGATACCAGCCAAGGGACCGTACGCGATGGGCTCTGCTCGGTCGTTCCTGTCCGGTCAGCCGGTCCTGGAGTATCGGCCGACTCGACCTCGTCCGGAGCCTGTGCCTGCTCGATGATGACGTGAGCATTAGTGCCACTCACACCGAAGGAAGAAACCCCGGCCCTGCGGGGCCTGCCGGTCTCCGGCCACGACCGGGCCTCGGCCAGCAACTCCACCGCACCCGAGGACCAATCGACATGCGGCGACGGCTCGTCGATGTGGAGCGTCCTCGGCAACACCCCGTACCGGGACGCCATCACCATCTTGATCACACCACCGACACCGGCAGCCGCCTGCGTATGACCGATATTCGACTTCAACGAACCCAGCCACAGGGTGCTGGGGGTGCCGTCCTGCAGAAGCGGACGTCCTCGTCCGTAGGTGGCCAGCACTGCCTGTGCCTCAATCGGGTCGCCGAGTGCGGTTCCGGTGCCGTGTGCTTCTACGGCGTCCACATCGGCCGGGTCGAGTCGTGCGTTTGCCAGCGCCTGGCGAATGACCCGTTGCTGGGAAGGGCCGTTCGGTGCGGTCAGTCCGTTGGACGCACCGTCCTGATTCACCGCCGAACCGCGGATCACGGCCAGGACCGGGTGTCCGTTGCGGCGAGCGTCCGAGAGCCGTTCCAGCAGCAGCACTCCAACGCCCTCGGACCACCCCGTACCGTCCGCTGCCGCGGCAAACGCCTTGCACCGGCCATCCCGGGACAAGCCCCGCTGGCGGCTGAACTCCACGAACACCGCCGGAGTGGACATCACCGTCACGCCACCGGCCAGCGCCAATGAGCACTCCCCCTGCCGCAGCGACTGCGCAGCGAGGTGCAACGCCACCAACGACGACGAACACGCCGTATCGACCGTCACCGCCGGGCCCTCCAGGCCGAAGCTGTAGGAGATCCGGCCGGAGGCGACACTGCCCGCAGTCCCCACACCCAGGTACGCCTCGAGGTCTTCGCGAATCTCGCCGGGACGAGCGGCGTAGTCGTGGTGCATCACTCCCGTGAATACGCCTGTTCGGCTCTCCCGCAGGGTGCCCGGGTCGATACCCGCTCGCTCGAACACCTCCCAGGAGGTTTCCAGCAGCAGACGCTGCTGCGGATCCATGGCGAGGGCCTCCCGGGGAGAAATCCCGAAGAAGGAGGCATCGAACTCACCCGCGTCGTGAAGGAAACCGCCGTGGCGGGCGTAGGTCGTGCCCGGGTGGTCCGGGTCCGGATCGTAAAGCCGCTCCACGTCCCAGCCCCGATCCCCCGGGAACTCCGTAACGGCGTCAATGCCCTCGGACACCAGCCGCCACAAATCCTCCGGCGACCGCACCCCGCCCGGATACCGGCAACTCATCCCCACAATCGCCACCGGCTCATCCGACAGCCGGGCGGAGGCAACCGGCTCTCTCGTCGGGCGGTCGCCCACGAGTTCTGCCCGCAGGTGGCAGGCGAGTGCGGCGGGGGTGGGATGGTCGTAGGCCACGCCGGTCGGCAAGCGGAGCCCCGTCGCCGCGGTGAGCCGATTGCGCAGCTGTACGGCGCTCATCGAGGTGAGCCCGATTCCCTTGAACGGGCGATCGACATCGATGGACTCTGCCGTCAGTCCGCATACCTCCGCGACTTCGTCCCGCACCAGATCCAGAAGCAAGCTGTCCCGCTCGGCCTTCGGCAACCCGGCCAGGCGCCTGCGGAGGGCCGCCCTGTCCTCTTCGTCCGGTGCACTCAAGCGACTCGGCACGTCGACCAGGTTCCTCAGCAATGGCGCGACCGACCCCGTCGCGGCCGGTACCTGAAGCCCCGCCGTGTCCAGCCGCACGGCGACGAGGAACGCCTGATCCACCCTGTTCACCGCGTCGAAGAGCGCGAGGCCCTCCTGTCCCGAGAGCACACCGAGGCCGGGCAGCAGCGTGCCGGGGGGAGTTCGCGGATCCCACGGACCCCATGCCACCGACACAGCGGGCAGCCCCCGAACGCGGCGGTGCTGTGCAAGCGCGTCGAGGAATGCGCCGGCCGCGACGTCCTCACGCCGGTCGACGGCACCCAGCGCGCCCACCGCAGAAGAGCACAAGACGAACGCCGAAAGGCCCATGTCCTCAGTGAGTTGGTGCAAGTTGAGCGAGCTGCCCACCGTGGACGTGAGCGCCTGACCCGCATCGCCTGCCAGCACCGAGAGCGCGGTGCAGTCCAGGCCGGTGTCGGTGTGCACCACCGCTGTGATCGGACGTCGCGCCCCGTCCAGAACCGCTGCGAGCGCGTCTCGGTCCTCGAGGTCGCACGCTGCAAGCACGACCGCAACTCCCAGCCAGGTCAGTTCGGACTTGAGTTCCGCCGCTGCCTCGTCGGCCCCTCCGCGCGGACTGATCAGCAGCAGATGACGTACGCCATGCGCGGCTACCAGGTGACGCGCGATCCGCGCGCCGACCTGGCCCGCCGCACCGGTGATCACCACGGTGCGTCGCGGATCGAGCAGCGCCTTCGAGCCGTGGTCGGCGGATACGGGAACCCGTGCCAGCCGGGGCGCTAGTACCGCCCCGGAGCGGATCGCCAGTTGCGGCTCACCCGCGTCGAATCCGAAGGGCAGGACATGGCCCGTGGCTTCGTCGTCGGCATCGACGATGACGAACCGGTCCGGGTGCTCGACCTGCGCCGCGCGCACCAGTCCCCACAGCGGCGCGTGGACCAGATCGCTGACGTCCTCGGTCGGCCCTGTCGCAACCGCGCCTCGGGTCACCAGGACGAGTCTGGAGGCCGTCAGTCGGTCCTCTGCCAACCACGCGGTCAGCTCTGCGGAAGCGTCTTCGACCACTCGATGCGTGGCCACCGCGGGATCTTCGGTGACGCCGGGCCCGTACGACACCAGAACCGCCGGCGGCGCGGGTGCACCCGAAGCGACGGCAGCACGCAGTTCGGCGAGATCCGCATAGTTCAGCACCTCGACGCCGGCGCCGAGGAGTCCGGGTGTCAGCTCGAAGGGGTCATCACCCACGACGGCCCAATGACGCGAGGCCGGTGCCGCCATGGCCGAGGGCAGCGGAGTCCAGTCGACGCGGAACAGTGACTCGTAATGAGTGCTGCTGGTCGCGCGCAACCGTGCAGGCCGTTCCAGTAGGACGTGACGGGTTGTCTTGCCGGAGGCGGTGCGCGGGATATCCGCGATCTCGTAGAGCTCCTCGGGCACTTTGAACGAGGACAGTTGCTCACGGCAGGCCGCGAACAGCGCTTCGGGATCCAGCCCGCCCTCACCGGGCACCACGAACGCCACCGGGACCTCGCCTAGCACGTCGTGCGGTTTCCCGACCACCGCCACGTCCGCGACGCCCCGTTCTCGCAGCAGGACCTGCTCGACCTCGCCGGGGTGGATGTTCTCGCCGCTCCGGATGATCAGTTCCTTGATGCGGCCGGTGATCGTGAGGTAGCCGCACTCGTCCTGGCGGGCCAGATCGCCTGTGCGGTACCACCCATCGGGCAGCGCGGCAGCGGTGGCCTCCGGCTGGTTGTGATAGCCGGCCATGATGCTCGGGCCGCGTACCCACACCTCGCCCTCGTCGCCGGTGGCGACGTCGGTCCCGCTGTCCGGATTCACCAGGCGCACGCTCAGGCCGGGTACGGGCAGGCCGCAGGAGCCCTCGACCCGGGTGCCCGTCGGCCAGCTCGCGGTGATCAGCCCGCAGGTCTCGGTGCTGCCGTAGCCGTCGAGCAGGGGCACGCCAAAGGTCCCCTCGAACGACGTGCGGAGCGGGGCGGGGCACACCGCGCCGGCGGACAGGCAAATCCGCAGTTCAGGAGCGGTGAACTCGGTCTCGTGTGCCGCCCGCAGCAGAAGGTGGTACATGGTCGGTACGCCGACCAGAAACGTGAAGTGCTCCTCGCGCAGGGCCTCCAGCGTCTCCTCGGCCGAAAAGCCGTTCGTGATGCGCGCGGTGGCACCGGTCGCGGTCACCCCGAGCACGCACAGGACATGCGCGAGACTGTGGAACAACGGCGCAGGCCAGAGCATCCGGTCCTGCTCCGACAAGCCCAGGATCGGCGCGTAGCACGCGGCGACCGACCAAAGGCAACTGCGCTGGGTGGACAGCACGCCCTTGGGCTTTCCGGTGGTCCCCGAGGTGTAGAGCATCCAGGCGAGATCGTCGAGCCCGAGGTCGTCACGGGCGGGCGTGGCCGGATCACGCGAGGCCATGGCGGCGAACGACACCGAGCCCGGTGGCGCGTCGGCAGGCAGGGCATTCTCCCCGGTGACGACCAGTCGAAACGGTAAGCGCTCCGGCAGCAGCCTGCGCAGCTGACCGAGGTGAGCGGCATCGGTGATCACTACTCTGGCGCCGCTGTCGTCGAGCAGATAGGCCAACTCGGCATCGCTGCTCTGCGGGTTGAGGGGGACACCGATCGCGCCGGCCCTGGCGATCGCCAGGTAGCTCTCCACCACCTCCACGCAGTTGTCGAGGTAGATCGCCGCGCGGTCGCCGGGCTGCAGCCGCAGCTCGGCGAAGTGTCCGGCCAGCCGCCAGGTTCGCCTTTCCAGCTCGGCGTAGTTCACGCTGCGCCGTTCGTCGGCAAAGGCGACCTTCTCTCCGAAGCGATCGGCGTGTGCCCGCAGAAGTTCGGGCAGCGGCCGGATCAGCTCGGTACGCAGCATGTGGACACACCTCTCAGTCGCATCAGCCATGCGATTCCTGCTGACGGAAATGGTTGCGCCAACTGCACCCCATGTGTTTGACGCGCACTCAGCTTGACCCTGGAACGTATCCGGGTGACACCCCTAGCGGTCCCCTATAACCTCCCTATTTTTGAGCACTTCGCGGTTCTCGCAATCAGCACGCAGCAACTCCTGATTCGCCGGTGCTACGTTCCCTGGGCGCGCACCAAGGACCTCATGAATCACTAGTTCAGGCGGAGAGATGCCCAAGTTGCTGCATCCTGCACGAGCCAATGCGGTCGCGAATACGCTGACCTCAAAGTTCACAGCCATCAAAAATGTGGGAGATGTTCCCGATGCCAGGCCCGGTTCACGAGTGCTCGGGCTCGTCAACTATTCCGACACGGGTACCGACCCGCAGTCGCGAAACGGACATGTTGAACTGAGCATCCACATGGCCGATTCTGCGGACAAAGGGTTCTCGGAGGCGTGGTACACCGGACGGCCGACCGAGTGCGGAGTGCGCGACGGAATCAGCTACGCACATGACGGCGAGTACCTGTTCTGCGCGGGGCGCATCCCACCCGCCACCGCGTACACCGAGGCGACAAGGGCAGCGTATTCCACCATATTCGATCTGATCGCGTCGCTCGGGTACCGGAACATCTTCCGTATGTGGAACTTCGTGGCCGACATCAACGGCGACAACGCCGAGCACCTGGAAATATACCGGGACTTCTGCCGAGGGCGGACGGAGGCGTTCGAGCGCCACGGCATGCCGACCGACCAGATGCCCGCGGCGACCGGGATTGGTTCGCTCGGCGGCGGGATCGCGTTTTATCTCCTCGCCTCGCGGTCAGGCCACAGGGTCAACATCGAGAACCCGAGGCAAATGGCGGCCTACCATTATCCGAAGCTGTACGGACCCAAGTCACCCGCCTTTGCCCGCGCTACCTACATCGCGCCTGAAGGCCCACCGGACACGAACGGGCAGCTCTTCGTCGCGGGTACAGCCAGCATTCTCGGGCACCGGACGATTCATCAGGGCGACGTTGAAAAGCAGTGCAGCTTGGCACTGGACAACATCAGCAGTGTCATCGGCACCGGCAATCTGTTGCGGTACGGCATACAGAAGGGTTACGAACTCACGGATCTGCGCAATGTCAAGGTCTACATCCGGCGCCGGGAAGACATGCCCGTCGTGCGGAATATCTGTGAGCAAGCCTTCTCGCCGACAACTGACATCGCATATCTGAACGTCGACATCTGCCGCTCGGAGCTGCTCGTCGAGATCGAAGGAATCGCAGCCTGACCAGCTGACTTACACCGCGTCATACGTACGATCCGCCCATCGATTCCAGGTCGTGAGAGTCGTGACGAAACCTGAACTGAGCCGTGCCTACGATTCCCTTTCCGACGACACTGCCACCGCCTGGCGGCGGCTCCCGGCCGCCCAGCAGCCCGACTGGCCGGACCCGGCAGCACTGCACCGGGTCACCGAGGAGCTGCGCGAACTCCCCCCGCTCGTCTTCCCCGAAGAGTCCGACCGGCTGCGGGTCCGGCTGGCCGCCGTCGCGCGCGGCGAGGCCATCCTGCTGCAGGGCGGCGACTGCGCGGAGACCTTCGACGGCACCTCCGAGGAGCAGGTCCGCAACAAATACGCGGCGCTGGGGCAGATGGCCGCCTCACTGGCCGATGCCGCGTCGGCCCCGGTCGTCACCGTCGGCCGGATCGCGGGGCAGTACTCCAAGCCGCGCTCCCGCCCGCTGGAGGTCCGCGACGGGGTGCCCCTGCCCGTCTACCGCGGCGACGCCGTGAACGGCACAGCCTTCACCGCCCAGGCCCGTACGCCCGACCCGCAGCGGCTGAAACGGGCGTACCACGCGTCGGCGGTGACGCTGAACCTGCTGCGCGGGTACACCGCGTACGGGGCCTGTGGCACGGAGCGCTGCGACGACGAGTTCTTCACCAGCCACGAGGCCCTCATCCTCGACTACGAGAGCGCGCTGACCCGCACTGACCCCGAGTCCGGCGGAATGTACGGCAGCTCCGGCCACATGCTGTGGATCGGCGAACGGACCCGGCAACCGGGCGGTGCGCATATCGAGTTCGCCTCGCGCATACGCAACCCGATCGGTGTCAAGCTCGGCCCCGAGGCCACCGCCGACGACGCTCTGGACCTCATCGACCGGCTCGACCCTGACCGGAAGCCCGGCAGGCTCACCTTCATCTCGCGCATGGGTGCGGGCGCGGTACGGGAGGTGCTGCCCGACCTGGTGGAGAAGATCACGGCGTCGGGCGCGCAGGTGGTGTGGGTGTGCGACCCGATGCACGGCAATACCTTCTCGGCGCCGAGCGGCCACAAGACGCGCCGGTTCGCGGACATCCTCGACGAGACAACGGGCTTCTTCGAGGTGCACCGCGATCTGGGTACCCATCCCGGCGGCATCCACCTGGAATTCACCGGTGAGCCGGTCACCGAGTGCGTTGGCGGCACGGACGGGGTGACGCTGGACGAGCTGTGCCACCGGTACGACAGCGCCTGCGACCCGCGCCTGAACCGCCGCCAGGCACTGGAGCTGGCCGCGATCGTGGCGGACCACTACCGCTGAGCCCCACCCGGAACAACTCAGCTCGGTCTTCGATCTGCATGGCGAGAGCTACGCGCTGGACTCGGCGTGTTCCGGCGGACGATGCGCTGGCGGCCGGCGAACCGGGTCCATGCGGTGATCCGGGGTGTGGGAACGGCTAATGAGGGGACCGTGCAGGGCGGGATGCATCCCCAGGCGGCCGGTCAGCTCCGGGCGTTGCGCCGGGCCTACCGCGATGCGGGCCTGACCCCGGACTCGGTGGATTACCTGGAGGCGCACGGCACCGGGACCACGGTCGGCGACCCGGTCGAGGTCGGCGTCCTGCGCGAACTGCGCGGTGAGCGGGGTGAGCGGGGTGCACCCGGCTTCCTCGGCGCGGTGAAGGCGGTGGTCGGGCACTCGCTCAACGCCGCGGGGATAGCCGGACTCATCAAGACCGTCCTGGCCGTGCACCGGGGAGTGATACCGCCGCAGCCGGAGTTCGACCTGGCCGACCGTTCCGGGCCCGACGCCGCGCGGCTGACCGTCCCGACGACGCCGACCTGATGGCCGGGGGCCGGGCAGCCGCGCCGGGCGGGGGGTGAGCGCCCTAGGAGGCTTCGGCGGCACCGGTATCCATCTGGTGGCGGAGGAGTGCACCACGGAACCAGCCCGCCCGGCACCGGACGGGGGGCCGCACCTCCTGGCGCTCCTGGCGGACGCTCGCCAGCCTCATCCGCATCAGCGCCGCCGACCGGAGCTGCAGTGGCCCGAGGAACGCTGTCGGAAAACCCAGGGCGCCTTCGGGATGGACGGCACGCATGCGTGCTGAACTCTTCCCCCGGGGGACGAGCGTCTGGCGACCATCGCGGCAGCCTTCCTCTGGGCGGCCGTGCTGGCCCGATCACCGTCAGCTGTGCGTCACCCCTCCCAACGCGGGATGTGGCGCGCGGCCGCCGGGGCAGCGCTGGCCCTGACGTCGACGTTCTGCAGTGCGGCACAACGCCGGCCTCGGCAGCCAAAACGGACCCAAGATCAAACGCATCCAGCACCAATCCAGCGTCCGCATTCCGGACATAAAACAAAGACGCCCACGTCGCACGACCTGACCTGCGAAGTCTTTCTGACTCAACGTCAGTTCATCCTGCAGAAATTCAGCGGAACACAGTGAACACCACCCACGAGCCAACCAGCCCAACGCCCCTGACCTGCGAATTCTTCGGTCCGAGAAGCGGCCGACCGGCACTAAACGTTGAAGCGGAACTCCACCACGTGCGCTGACACTCTCTGCCTTCCAAAGGCGCGTGCGCCCGGCGCTCCCCATTCAGAAGCACCGCTGACCACATCACGAGCGCTGCGCCGTGGCTGACCGGGACTTACCCCTCTTCCGGGTCCCCGGGGGGCTCGAGCCTGCGGCCAAGACCATCCGCCAGGGCCCATACACCTCCTGAGTCCACCACCCAGAGCCTCCCCCGTTCCATCCGCTCCAGAACTCACCGCCGCACCATGCCCCGAACGCTCGCTCCGCTGCGACGGGCACGATCAGCGAGCAAGCCCTCTCGCTTCCCCCCTCCGACCGGAGGTCACGCAGAGGAGACCGGCAGCACGTCCGGCGACAGCGTCCCCGCCCTCGACGCAGCACTCGTCATCCGTCGGCGGTGATGGCGTCGACACAGCACCTCGTACCCCACCTCAGCCGCCGACCGGGCAACATCCCCCACCACGACCTGCTCGCCCTCGATGACCATCTCCCCGCCCACGGTACGGGCGTTGTGAGTCGCCCGCGCACCACACCAGCACATCGCCTCGACCTGCAGAGTCTCGACACGGTCGGCGAGCTCGATCAGGCGCTGGGAGCCGGGAAAGAGCTTGGTGCGGAAGTCAGTGGTGATACCGAAGGCGAAGACGTCCAGGTTCAGGTCGTCCACGATCCGGGCCAGCTGGTCGATCTGCTCCGAGAGCAGGAACTGGGCCTCGTCGACGATCACGTAGTCGACCTTGCCGCCCCGCGACAACTGCTCCACCACGTACCCGTACAACTCCAGACCCGGCCCCGCCTCCACCGCGTCGGTCACCAGCCCCAGACGCGACGAGAGCTTGCCCTCCCCGGCACGGTCATCACGTGTGAAGATCAACCCCTGCAGCCCTCGCGTCGTTCGATTATGTTCGATTTGAAGCGCCAAAGTACTCTTCCCGCAGTCCATCGTTCCCGAGAAAAACACCAATTCGGACATCAGGACCGCGGGACCTTCCGGATCGAACGAAGACGACACACACCGCCAAGCCGGACAACAACAGCAACAGACGACACAAACCCGCCCACAACACCAGCAACACATGGCGAATGCCCCAGCAAATCGGTGCTCTTGCCGCAGTCCATCGTGCCGCTGAAGAACACCAGCTCGGGCATGGAGTTGTCGGGCCTTTCTTCGGGCTTCAGGCTTCAGGCGGGCTCGGGGGCGCGACTCATACGGTCAGGTGCTGCGTACTTCGAGGAGCGGGACGAGCTGTTCGACGGCCGTCATCGAGCCGTGCAGGCCGACCATGGACGACTCGTGCGGCTCGCTCTCCAGGGCGACGATCGCGACGTCGTCGCAGGCCGCGGCCACGACATCGCCGATCCGCCCGTAGACGCGCTCGTCCACCCCGGCCCCGGGCGGGCCGAACCAGCCCGCCTCGATCGCCTCGTCACGGGTCGCCACCCACATCCGGTCGCCCAGCACCTCGCTCCAGACCGCGGCCACGTCGCCGGCGGCGCCCGGCACCGCGTAGACGTGCCTCGCGCGCCCCTCGCCGCCCAGCACCGCGACTCCGGCGCGCAGTTCCCAGTCCTCGTCGAAGTCGATCCGGGATTCCGGGTCGAAGGGAATGTCGATCATGCCGTGGTCGGCGGTGACATAGAGGACCGAGCGGGGCGGCAGCTGCTCGGCGAGGCGCTGCGCGAGCCGGTCGACGTACGCGAGCTGGCCGCGCCAGGCGTCGGAGTCCACGCCGAAACGGTGCCCCTTGCCGTCCACTTCGCTGTAGTAGGTGTAGACGAGCGAGCGGTCCGCTGCGGCCAGCTGCTCGGCCGCGAAGTCCATCCGCTCCTCGCCGGAGAGCCTGCCGAGGAAGCTGCCGCCGCTCAGCGCGATCTTCGTCAGCGGGGTGTGCTGGAAGTCGGGCGAGGTGACCTGGCAGGTGTGGATCCCGGCGGCTTCGGCGAGTTGGAAGACGGTGGGATACGGCTGCCAGACGTGCGGGTCCGTCCAGGGCTTCCAGCGCAGCTGGTTCATCAGGGCGCCGGTGTCCGGGTCCAGGACGGTGTAGCCGGGCAGACCGTGCGCGCCGGGCGGGCGGCCGGTGCCCACGGAGGCGAGGGACGTCGCGGTGGTGGACGGGAAGCCGGCGGTTATCGGCACGCCGGTGCCGCCGCGCGAGCTCGCCAGCAGGCCGGTGAGGAACGGCGCTTCGCCGGGATGGGCCTTCAGCAGCTCCCAGCCGAGCCCGTCGACCAGGAAGACGCAGACGCGGTCGGCCGGCTCGAGACCGAGCCCCGCGGACAGACCCGGCACGCCCTGTCCGGCGACCACGGTCGGCAGCAGATCGGCGAGCGAGCCCGTGCCGTACTCGGGCGCGGGTGCGCTGCGCGGGTCGAGGGCGGCGGGCTCGTGCCGGCCGGAGCCTTCGGTGGCGGCCTGGACCATCTCAACGGCCGGACACGGAGGCCGCGGTGGCCTCGGACAGCGCCTGTGCGAAGGCCAGCGTCTGCCGGACCGAGTCGGGGCCGTCGCCTGCCTCGCTGACCCGGAGGCTGAGATCGTCGGCGGTGGAGGAGCCGGTGTAGCCGTGGTCGGCCTCGCAGTTGGGGTCACCGCAGGCGGCGGGCTCGAGGTCGATGCGGCTGACCGCGCCCCAGCCGATGGTGAGGACGACCTCGCGGGGCAGGTTGCCGGGGGTGTACGACTCGGGGTTGGCGACGACCCGGCTGACCACCACCGAGGAGATCCGGTCGAGCTTGACGGACTCGGTGGAGGTGGTGGCGTACGGCGAGGGGGACGTGCCGTCGGCGGCCTGCTCGTCGGTATGGCTGACGATGAAGCGGGTGCCGGTGAGGACGAGGACGGTGACGTGGCGGCGGACCTCGTTGGCGTCGAAGGTCGTCTCCTGGTGGACCAGGTAGGACGCCACCGGCTCACCGCCCACGGCGGCCTCCACCGCCTCGGCCACGAGGGCCGGGTAGTAGCCGCTGCGCTCGATCGCCGCGCGCAGCCCTTGGGTCGTCGTACCGGTCTTCGCCATGCGGCCCATCCTAAGGGGCCGCGGGCCCCCCTAGCCTCCCCCGCCGTGGCCTGTGCCCGCGTGGGGCCCCGGGCGCGGGGCACAGCACCCGGCAGCGGCTGGGAGAGTTCGGCACCGCCGGACCGCACCGTCCCCGCCTCTCGCCGCCCCGGCGGCAAGTTCTTTCCGCGGCAGCGGCGAGAGGTCGGCGCTGCCGAACCGGCCCCCAAGCCTCCCCCCGCCGTGGCCCGGGCCCGCGTGGGGCCCCGGGCGCGGGGCACAGCACCCGGCAGCGGCTGGGAGAGTTCGGCACCGCCCGACGGCACCGTCCCCGCCTCTCGCCGCCCCGGCGGCAAGTTCTTTCCGCGGCAGCGGCGAGAGGTCGGCGCTGCCGAACCGGCCCCGGCCACACCTGCCGCGCTCCCCCTGGCGGGCGTCCGCGACGGGCCAGCGGTGGGAAGAGCGCGCCGCAAGGGCGCTTCGCTCAGTACGCCGGGAGGCGGCGGGGGCCCAGGTCCGCGGGGGCCGGGCGGGGGGCCAGGCTGACCGATGCGCCGAGGACCGTCAGTCCCTGCGGCGCGACCACCACCGGCTCCAGCTCGACCCGGACGACCTCCGGATGGTCGTCGACGAGCCGCGAGACGCGCAGCAGCAGCTCCTCCAGTGCGGCCGTGTCGACGGGCTGGGAGCCGCGCCAGCCGAAGAGCAGGGGCGCGGTCCCGATGGACCGGATCAGCTCGGCGGCGTCACGGTCGGTGACGGGGACCAGCCGGTGGGCGGTGTCGCCGAGCAGCTCCGAGGGGGCGCCCGCGAGCCCGAAGGAGAGCACGGCTCCGGCGGCCGGGTCGATGGCGGCCCGTACGACGGTGTCCACGCCGCGCGGCGCCATGGCCTGAACGACCGGCCGCAGCTCGTCTGCCTTGCCGAGGTGGTCGGTGAACTCCTGGTGGGCGCGGCGCAGCTCGGCCTCGGTGGTCAGGTCGAGCCGGACACCGCCCAGGTCGGCGCGGTGCCGCAGGTGGGGCGCGGTGGTCTTGAGGGCGACCGGGTAGCCGAGCCGGGCGGCGGCCGCGGCCGCGGCGTCCGGGTCGGGGGCGGGGAGCGTGGGCCGTACGGCGATGCCGTAGCGGGCGAGCAGGCGCGCCGCGTCGTCCGGGGCCAGCGGGCTGCTGCGGGGCACCGGGCCGCTGCCGGGCTCGCTCGGGGCCCGCGTGTCGCCGTCCCCCGCGACCCCGAGCAGCGCGTCGATGTCCGCCCCTGCCGCCGCCTCCTCAATGTCCTCGTACTCCGGCACCCGCCCCGGCTCGGCTGCCTGCCGACGCCACTGCGCGTACCGCACGGCCTCGGCGAGGGCCCGCACCGCGCGCTCGGCGGCGGGGTAGGTGGGGATCCCGGGGGCGCCGAGAGCCTCGGCGAGGCCCTCGATCTCGAGGTGGACCACGGCCACCGGCTTGGCCGCCCCGCCGTCCGCGACCGCCTGCCGCAGGGCCGCGGCGAGGGCCCGTCCCTCCGCCAGGCGGTCGGCCTCCGTGGCGGCGTCCTCGCCGGCCCAAGCGGCGTCCTCGCCGACCCAGGGGATCGCGTTGACGACGACCGCGTCGCAGATGTCGTCGGCCAGGGCGGCGGCCACCGCCGTGCGGTAGTCGTCGGGGGTGGCGGCGGTCGTGAGGTCGCGCGGCCGGAGCGGGCGGAGGCGCTCGGTCAGGCACGCGTCGTACGTCAGCAGCCCGAGGGACTCGGAGTTGCCGAGGATCGCGACGCGCGGCCCCGCGGGCAGCGGCTGCCCGGCGAGCAGCAGCCCGGCGTCGGCGAGCTCGGTGACGGTGCCGACGCGGATGACGCCGGCCTGCCGGAGCAGGGCGGAGACGGTGGCGTCGGGGATACGGGTGGTGGGCACGGTGTGGCCGGTCGGCGCGCTGCCCGTGTGCCGGGCGCCCTTGACGACCACGACGGGCTTGACAGCGGCGGTGCGCCGGGCGAGCCGGGTGAACTTCCGCGGGTTGCCGATGGATTCGAGGTACATCAGGACGACGTCGGTGTCCGGGTCGTCGTGCCAGTACTGCAGGAAGTCGTTGCCGGACACGTCCGCCCGGTTGCCCGCGGAGACGAACGTGGAGAGACCGATCTGCCCGGCGCCGCGCCGGTACAGCCCGGAGAGCAGCGCGATGCCGATGGCGCCGGACTGCGTGAACAGGCCGAGCCGGCCGGCCCGGGGCAGCTCGGGCGAGAGGGAGGCGTTCAGCCGTACGGCCTCGGCCGTGTTGAGGAGACCGAAGGCGTTGGGCCCGATGATCCGCATGCCGTACGAGCGGGCCTGCCGGACGAGTTCGCGCTGCCGCTCGCGCCCCGCGGGCCCGCTCTCCGCGTAGCCGGAGGAGACCACGACCAGGCCTTGCACGCCGTGCTCTCCGCAGTCGGCGACGACCGCGGGCACATGCTCGGCCGGTACGGCCACGACGGCCAGATCCACCTGCTCGCCGATGTCGTGGACGAAGCGGTGGGCCTGGACGCCCGGGCCCGGGAGGTCGGGTGCGCCGAGCACCGCCCCGCCTTCGGGGAAGGCGTGGTTGACGGCGTGCACCCGCCCGGTGAAGCCACCGGCGAGCAGGTTGCGCAGCACGGTGCGGCCGACGCCGCCGGGCCTGCGGCTGGTGCCGATGACGGCGACGGAGCGCGGGGCGAGGAGCCGCTGCACGGAGCGGGCCTCGGCGCGCTGCTCCCGGCCCCGCTGGACGGCGAGGGACCGGTCGGTCGGCTCGAGGTCGAACTCCAGGCGCACCACGCCGTCCTCGAAGCTGCGCTGCTGGGTGTACCCGGCGTCCGTGAACACCTTGATCATCTTGTTGTTGGCGGGCAGCACCTCGGCGGCGAAGCGGCGGATGCCGCGCTCGCGGGCGACGGCTGCGATGTGCTCGAGGAGGGCGGAGGCCACGCCGCGGCCCTGGTGGGCGTCTTGGACCAGGAAGGCGACCTCGGCCTCGTCGGCGATATCGGGAGAGGTCGCGAAGCGTCCGTTGAGGGTGGCGGTGGGCGACGGGCCGGAGGTGGCGGGCCGTCCGTCGGCGTCGATCCGGTCGTAGCGCACGGTCGCGATGAAGTCCCCGCCGACGGTGGCCGCGAGGCCGACCCGGTCGACGTAGTCGTGGTGGGTGAACCGGTGCACATCGCGGTCGGAGAGCCGAGGGTACGGTGCGAAGAAGCGGTAATACTTCGACTCGTCCGAGACCTGCTCGTAGAAGCGCACCAGGCGCTGCGCATCGTCCGGAGTGATCGGCCGGATCTGCGCCGTGCCGCCGTCACGCAGCACGACGTCGGCCTCCCAGTGGGCCGGGTAGGCGTGTTCCGGCGTCGTCTGCATGGGGACAAGCGTACGGGCGCAGGGCGGAGCGGAGCACTCCGTGAGCCGTGAGAGACTGGACGGAACTACTGGTCTAGACAACGTCGGGAAACCTGACACGACCCGAAGGGCAGCACCATGGTTGAGCGCCGCGTCACCGTCGGCTGGAACGAGGGCCTGCACGCCCGGCCTGCTTCGATCTTCGTCCGCGCGGCGACCGCCGCAGGCGTCCCCGTGACGATCGCCAAGCCCGACGGCAACCCGGTCAACGCCGCCTCCATGCTCGCCGTGCTCGGCCTGGGCGCCCAGGGTGGCGAGGAGATCGTTCTCGCGTCGGACGCCGATGGCGCCGACATCGCTCTGGACCGTCTGGCCAAGCTGGTCGCCGAGGGTCTCGAAGAGCTTCCGGAGACTGTCTGAACCGTCCGGACCCGACTCGGCGGAATACGCAAACGAGCCGCGGTGGACCTTTATGGCCACCGCGGCTCCGTCGTTCGGAAGTCGCTTTTCTTTTCCGCGCGGAATTCGCCCCTCGTTGTATACGGCAGCTCTGTTAATTCTGCGCGCTCAATCTGTTTACGGAGTGTTTCGAAGTTCTCACATGGCCCGGGCGGCGCAGCCGGTAGCCCGCGAGGGAGCGCTCGGTGTGCACGGTCATCAGGGCACGCGCGCGGTCGGCGTCGCCCCGGGCCACCGCGTCGGCTATGGCCGCGTGTTCCTCCCAGGAGTCGGCGGCCCTGACCGGCGCGTCCGACGCGTACACCCAGGTGATCTTGCGGCGGACCTGGGTGAGCAGGGCGGCGAGGCTGGGGCTGCCCGAGGCCTGGGCAAGGGTCTCGTGGAACCAGCCGCCCAGCGACCGCAGATCCGCCAAGTGCCCGCGGCGGGCGCGCTCCTGACCCAGCCGCACGAGCCCGCGCAACACCTTGAGGTGCGCTTCGGTACGGCGCTGTGCGGCGCGCGCGGCGCCCAGCGGCTCCAGCAGGGCACGGATGTCGAGGAGGTCGGCCGCCTCCTGCTCCGACGGCTCGGCGACGCAGGCTCCGGCATGCCTGCGGGTGGTCACGAAGCCCTCGGACTCCAGGGTGCGCAGGGCCTCGCGGACCGGGACGCGGGAGACGCCGTACCGGCGGGCCAGGACCTCCTCGGTCAGTCTGCTGCCGGGGGGATGCACGCCGGAGACGATGTCGTCCCGGATCGCCTGGCACACCGCGTGCGCGGGAATGCGGCCCGTGGCCACCGCATCGCCGTTCACATCCGACCCCGCATAGCCGGTCCTCCGCTTTAATCCCCGTGAAACATGCTCGATCACTGCTTGTTCAGGGACTCTATTGCAATGCGGTGGAATTTCCGACGGGCGGGGCCGGAACATGGATATCTTTTGGCCAGAGCGGCTGTGAAACAGGCCACGAAACGGGTCAGATACGCACTCCGTGCGAGCGGAGATAGGCCGCGGGGTCCATGTCGGAGCCGTAGTCGGCGGACGTACGGGCCTCGAAGTGCAGGTGCGGACCCGAGGTGTTGCCCGTGCTGCCCGACAGGGCGATCCGCTGCCCCGGGGTGACGCTCTGGCCGACGGAGACGCGGATCGCCGACAGGTGGCCGTACTGCGTGTACGTGCCGTCCTTCATCCTGATCACGACGTTGTAGCCGTACGCGCCGGCCCAGCCCGCCTCGACGACGGTGCCCGCGCCCACCGCGCGTACCGAGGTTCCGGCCGCGGCGTGGAAGTCCACGCCGGTGTGGGCCCCGGAGGACCAGGCGCCGCCCGCCGCCCCGTACGCGGTGGAGATGTAGCTGCCCTCGACCGGCAGCACGAAGGCGTTCAGCCGCTTGCGCTCGGCCTCGCGCGCCGCGCGCTCCTTTCTGGCCTTGGCCTCCGCCGCCCGCTTCTTGGCCTCGGCCTCGGCCCTGGCCCGCGCGGCGGCCTCGTCGGCCGCGGTCCGCTGGGCCTGCGCCTGGGCGCTGATCGTCTCGGCGAGCGAGTCGCCCATGACGATCGCCTGGCGCAGCCCGGTCTGTTCGGCCTCGGGCGGCTGAGCGGGCGCGGCGAGCGCGGAGCCCGAGGCGAGGGAGGCCACGACGCCAGTGGTGGCGAGGGTGGCTATGCCTGCGATGTTCGCGCCCGAGCGGACGAGACGGCTCGGACGGCGGTGCTTCCCGGTGGCACGGGTGAACGACGCCATGCGGCGGCGGTGCTCCTTTCCTTCCTTCTCGCCTACCGGGTTAGCTGACGGGTTCGGAGCAGGAAGGTCTCCTACGGGCCCCTCCGCCAGGAGGCGCCCGATTCACCCCAGGGACTCACAGTTTGGGTCCCCGGCTCCCCTGGCTCGCGCCGTACGGGGACTCGGCGATGACTGCCCGGAGCCGCGGGTGCGGCGCGTGGTCGGCCGGACAGCCGGACCGACGCTAAACGGGACATCTTTCAATCGCCAAAGAAATCAGGGCGTTTGTAGCCGACACCACACAACAAACGGCCGACTCATCAACAAACCGGGCATACGGAAGTACCCCGGAGCAACGGACGCTCCGGGGTACTTCGTCACTCCCGCGAGAGGGCCTGACGCACCGTCAGCCAGTGACGACCTTCACCTCGCCGATGCCCAGGGCCCGTACGGGCTCCTCGATGGCGGACGCGTCGCCGACGAGGATGGTGACCAGGCGGTCGGACGGGAAGGCGCTGACGACCGCCGCGGTCGCCTCCACGGTGCCGGTGTCGGCGAGCCGCGCGTACAACTGCCCCTGGTAGTCGTCCGGAAGATGCTGCTCCACCTGGTCGGCGAGGGTGCCCGCGACCGCCGCCGACGTCTCGTACTTGAGCGGGGCGACGCCGACGAGGTTCTGCACGGCGGTGTCCCGCTCCGCGTCCGTCAGGCCCTCGGCCGCCAGCGTGCGGAGGACCTTCCAGGCGTCCTCGAGCGCCGGGCCCGTGGAGGCGGTGTCCACCGAGCCGCTGATGGCGAGCAGGGACGCGCCCGTGCCGTCCGGGGCCGAGCGCAGCACCTGGCCGAAGGCCCGCACGCCGTAGGTGTAGCCCTTCTCCTCCCGCAGCACCCGGTCGAGCCGGGAGGTGAGGGTGCCGCCGAGGCAGTAGATGCCGAGCACCTGGGCGGGCCAGACCCTGTCGTGGCGGTCCGAGCCGATACGGCCGATCAGCAGCTGGGTCTGGACGGCTCCGGGACGGTCGACGATCACCACGCGGCCGGTGTCTTCCGCGGTCACCGGCGGTACGGGCCGGGGCGCGGCCGTGGTGCCGGTCCAGGCGCCCAGGGTGTCGCCGAGGACCGCGGCGAGGTCGATGCCCGTCAGGTCGCCGACGACCACCGCGGTGGCGGTGGCGGGCCGGACGTGCGCCTCGTAGAAGGCCCGTACGGCGGCGGCGTCGATGCGCTCGACGGTCTCCTCGGTGCCCTGCCGGGGCCGGGACATCCGGGAGGTGGCCGGGAACAGCTCCTTGGAAAGCTCCTTGGCGGCGCGGCGGGCCGGGTTGGCCTGCTCGTGCGGGATCTCGTCGAGGCGGTTGCGGACCAGCCGCTCGACCTCGCTGTCCGGGAACGCGGGGGCGCGCAGGGCGTCGGCGAGCAGGCCGAGCGCCTTGGACAGCCGGGAGGCCGGGACCTCCAGGGAGACGCGGACGCCGGGGTGGTCGGCGTGCGCGTCGAGGGTGGCGCCGCAGCGCTCCAGCTCCGCTGCGAAGTCCTCCGCGGTGTGCTTGTCGGTGCCCTCCGACAGCGCCCGCGCCATGATCGTGGCCACGCCGTCCAGGCCCGCGGGCTCGGCGTCGAGCGGCGCGGCCAGGTTCACTTCGACGGCGACGACCTGCTGGCCGGGGCGGTGGCAGTGCAGCACGGTCAGGCCGTTGGCGAGAGTGCCGCGCTCGGGGGCCGGGAAGGCCCAGGGCTTGGCGATCCCGCCCTGCGGCTGCGGGTGGAAGGTCATGGTGGGGCCGGCGTCGCTCACTGGGCCGCCTCCTGTCCTGCGTTGTCGTCGGCCTGGCTGTCTGCGGGTGCTGTCGGCTCGTAGACGAGGACCGCGCGGTTGTCGGGGCGCAGCCGGGCGGCGGCCACGGCCTTGACCTCGTCTGCGGTGATGGCCAGGAGCCGGTCGACGGCGGTCAGCGCCAGCTGGGGGTCGCCGAACAGCACCGCGTAACGGCAGAGCTGGTCGGCGCGGCCGCCGACGGTGGCGAGCTGGTCCAGCCACTCCCGCTCCAGCTGCGCCTGGGCGCGCTCCATCTCCTCCGGCGTCGGGCCCTTCTCCGCGAACCGGGCCAGCTCCTCGTCGACGGCGGCCTCGATGTCCGGGACCTCGACGCCGCCGGAGGTCTTCACGTCCAGCCAGCCGAGCGAGGGGGCGCCGGCCAGCCGCAGCAGGCCGAAGCCGGCGGCCACGGCCGTACGGTCGCGGCGCACCAGGCGGTTGTGGAGCCGGGAGGACTCGCCGCCGCCGAGGACGGTGAGCGCCAGGTCGGCGGCGTCGGCCTCACGGGTGCCGTCGTGCGGGAGGCGGTAGGCGGCCATCAGGGCGCGGGCCGGGACCTCCTCCTCGACGACCTCGCGCAGCTGCCGGCCGATGACGTCCGGGAGCGAGCCGTCGCGCGGCGCCGGCTTGCCGTCGTGGGCCGGGATGGTGCCGAAGTACTTCTCGATCCAGGCGAGCGTCTGCTCCGGGTCGATGTCGCCGACCACCGACAGCACGGCGTTGTTCGGCGCGTAGTAGGTGCGGAAGAAGTTCCGCGCGTCCTCAAGGGAGGCGGCGTCCAGGTCGGCCATGGAGCCGATCGGGGTGTGGTGGTACGGGTGGCCCTCGGGGTAGGCCATGGCCACCAGCTTCTCGAACGCGGTGCCATAGGGCACGTTGTCGTAGCGCTGGCGGCGCTCGTTCTTCACGACGTCCCGCTGGTTCTCCAGGCCGTCCTCGTCGAGCGAGGCCAGCAGGCTGCCCATGCGGTCGGCCTCCAGCCAGAGTGCGAGCTCGAGCTGGTGGGCGGGCATGGTCTCGAAGTAGTTGGTGCGCTCGAAGCTGGTGGTGCCGTTCAGGGAGCCGCCTGCGCCCTGGACCAGCTCGAAGTGGCCGTTGCCCTTCACCTGGGCGGAGCCCTGGAACATCAGGTGCTCGAAGAGGTGGGCCAGGCCGGTGCGGCCCTTGACCTCGTGGCGGGAGCCGACGTCGTACCAGAGGCAGACCGCGGCGACCGGGGTCAGGTGGTCCTCGGAGAGCACCACGCGCAGACCGTTGTCCAGGCGGTGCTCGGTCGCTTTCAGGCCGCCGGAACCGGCCTGTTGCGTGGCCGTGTGACCCATGGGCATGTACGTCCCTTCGATCGCGGGATGGCAGAGGTCGTAAAGAGTCCTGCCACTGTATGCAAGCGTGCTGCCACCTGGCGAAGTTCCCGTACCGTACGGGGGTCATACGGGTAGGTGGAACGCGCTGTCGGTGGGTGGGTCCACAATGGTCGGCGTCAGAACCTCCCTCCTGCTGCCGCCTCCGGCGCGCGGGAGGGGCCCGGAACACACCGCTGAAGGCAGTTTCTAAGGAGCAGCAGCCGCGATGGCCCGCCGCAGTACGAAGACCCCGCCGCCGGACGAGTTCGAGGAGCGCATCCTCGACATCGACGTCGTCGACGAGATGCAGGGTTCCTTCCTCGAGTACGCCTACTCGGTCATCTACTCGCGCGCCCTCCCCGACGCCCGCGACGGCATGAAGCCGGTGCACCGCCGCATCGTGTACCAGATGAACGAGATGGGCCTGCGCCCCGACCGGGGCTATGTGAAGTGCGCCCGCGTCGTCGGCGAGGTGATGGGCAAGCTGCACCCGCACGGCGACGCGTCGATCTACGACGCGCTGGTGCGCATGGCGCAGCCCTTCTCGATGCGGCTGCCGCTGGTGGACGGGCACGGCAACTTCGGCTCGCTGGGCAACGACGACCCGCCGGCCGCGATGCGGTACACCGAGTGCCGGATGGCCTCCGCCACGTCCCTGATGACGGAGTCCATCGACGAGGACACCGTCGACTTCGTCCCCAACTACGACGGCCAGGAGCGGGAGCCGCTCGCGCTCCCCGCCGCCTATCCGAACCTGCTGGTCAACGGCTCCTCCGGGATCGCCGTCGGCATGGCGACCAACATGCCGCCGCACAACCTCAGCGAGGTGATCGCCGCCGCCCGGCACCTGATCAAGCACCCGAACGCGGACCTCGAGACCCTGATGCGGCACGTGCCGGGACCCGACCTGCCGACCGGCGGCAAGATCGTGGGGCTGAGCGGGGTCCGGGACGCGTACGAGACGGGGCGCGGCTCGTTCCGGATCCGCGCGACCGTGGCGGTGGAGAATGTCACGGCCCGCCGCAAGGGCCTGGTGGTCACCGAGCTGCCGTTCACGGTCGGCCCGGAGAAGGTGATCTCCAAGATCAAGGACCTGGTCAACGCGAAGAAGTTGCAGGGCATCGCGGACGTCAAGGACCTCACCGACCGGGCCCACGGCCTGCGCCTGGTGATCGAGATCAAGAACGGTTTCGTCCCGGAGGCCGTGCTGGAGCAGCTCTACAAGCTGACGCCGATGGAGGAGTCGTTCGGCATCAACAACGTCGCGCTGGTGGACGGCCAGCCGCTGACGCTGGGCCTGAAGGAGATGCTCGAGGTCTATCTGGACCACCGCTTCACCGTGGTCAGGCGGCGCAGCGAGTTCCGGCGCGGCAAGCGCCGCGACCGGCTGCACCTGGTCGAGGGCCTGCTGGTCGCGCTGATCGACATCGACGAGGTCATCCGGATCATCCGGTCGAGCGAGAACTCGGCGGAGGCGAAGGAGCGCCTGATGGACCGCTTCTCGCTGAGCGATATCCAGACGCAGTACATCCTGGACACCCCGCTGCGCCGGCTGACCAAGTTCGACCGGCTGGAGCTGGAGTCGGAGCGCGACCGTCTCGGCGTGGAGATCGAGGAGCTGACCCGGATCCTGGAGTCGGACGCGGAGCTGCGCAAGGTGGTCTCCGGCGAACTGGCCCAGGTGGCGAAGAAGTTCGGCACCCCGCGGCGTACGGTCCTGCTGGAGTCGGCGGGCATCCAGGTCGCGGCGGTGCCGCTGCAGGTCGCGGACGACCCGTGCCGGGTGCTGATGTCCTCCACCGGGCTGCTGGCCCGTACGGCGAACGGCGAACCGCTCGGCCCGGACGACGCGAAGCGCTCCAAGCACGATGTGATCGTCTCGGCGGTCCCGGCGACGACCCGCGGCGAGGTGGGCGCGGTGACCTCTGAGGGGCGGCTGCTGCGGCTCTCGGTGATCGATCTGCCGGTGCTGCCCGAGACCGCGACGGCTCCGAACCTGGCGGGCGGCGCTCCCATCGCGGAGTTCCTCACCCTGGAGCCGGACGAGGCGGTGGTGTGCCTGACCACCCTGGACGAGTCCTCGCCCGGCCTCGCGCTCGGCACCGAGCAGGGCGTCGTCAAGCGCGTGGTGCCCGACTACCCGTCCAACAAGGACGAGTTGGAGGTCATCTCGCTCAAGGAGGGCGACCGGGTCGTCGGCGGTGTCGAGCTGCGGACCGGCGAGGAGGACCTGGTCTTCATCACCGACGACGCGCAGTTGCTGCGCTACCCGGCGGGGGCGGTCCGGCCGCAGGGCCGTCCGGCGGGCGGCATGGCGGGCGTCAAGCTCACGGCCGGGGCGAAGGTGGTCTTCTTCGGGGCGGTGGACCCGGCGGCGGACGCCGCGGTGTTCACGATCGCCGGAGCGCTGGACACCCTCGACGGCAGCTCGCAGGGCACGGCCAAGCTGACCCCGTTCGACCAGTACCCGCGCAAGGGGCGGGCGACGGGCGGCGTGCGCTGCCAGCGGTTCCTCAAGGGCGAGGACTGCCTGGTGCTGGCCTGGGCGGGCGCCGTTCCGGCTCGTGCGGCGACGACGAACGGCACTCCGGCGGAGCTGCCGGAGCCGGACCCGCGGCGCGACGGCTCGGGCGTGCCGCTGGCGAAGGCGGTGGCGGTGGTGGCGGGGCCGGTGTAGCCGGTACGCGGGCGTGGCCGGACCCGGGGTGTGCGAGGTCGGCCCGGCCGGTACGGGGGCGTGGCCGCGCTGGAGTGACCGGGTACGCGGGCGTGGCCCGGCCGGTGCGCCCCGTCCGCGCGCCCGGTTCGGTTATGCCTGCGCGTAGCGCAGGACGCCCCACATGCTCTCGGGACCGGCCTTCTGCGGGCCGGTCCCGGCGCATGCCGCGAGCCCCCGCCGCAGGGCGCCGGCGTCGATGCCGGCGCCGATCAGCACCAGCCGGGTGGAGCGCTTCTCTCCGCGCGCCCACGGCGACGGGTAGAAGCGCAGGAAGTCGCCGACCGCGTGCAGGGCGAACTTCTGCCGGTGCCCGGCCACCGCGAAGTGGACGAAGCCCTTGATGCGGTAGAGGCCCTCCGGCCGGGCGTCGAGGAACTCCATGAGGCGGCGCGGGTCCACGGGATCGTCGGAGGTGAAGGCCACGCTCTCGTAGGCGGCGTGGAGATGGTGGGCGTGGTCGTGCTGATGGCCGTGATCGTGACCGCTGCCGTGGCCGTGGCCGTGCTTCTGGTCGTGCTTCTGGCCGTGCTCTTCGCCGGCGCACAGCTCGTCGAACGAGAGCTGGCGGACGGCCGGTTCCCGGTCCGCCCCCTCCCGCCGGTCGAAGAGCAGCTCCGGGTCCACCCGGCCGTAGGAGGCGTGCACCACGGGCCTTCCGGGGCTGAGCCGCGCGAGCTCTTCGAGGAGCGCCGAGCGGGCCTCCTCCGCCACGCGGTCGGTCTTGTTCAGCACCACCAGATCGGCGACCCCCAAGTGCCGGTCGAGCTCCGGGTGCCTGGCCCGGGTGTCCGGGAACTCCGCCGCGTCGACGACCTCGACCAGTCCGCCGTAGACGATCCGCTGGTTCGTGGTGGAGAGGATCAGCCTGATCATCTCCTCCGGCTCCGCCAGGCCGCTCGCCTCGATGACGATCACGTCGATACGGGCCGCGGGGCGGGTGAGCCGGTCCAGCATCTCGTCCATGTCGCTGGTGTCGACGGCACAGCAGAGGCAGCCGTTGCCCAGCGAGATCATCGAGTCGACCTGTCCGGCGACGGTCATGGCGTCGATCTCGATGCTGCCGAAGTCGTTGACGATCGCGCCGATGCGGCTGCCTCTGCTGTTGCGGAGGAGATGGTTGAGCAGGGTGGTCTTGCCCGATCCCAGGAAGCCCGCGAGGACGATGACGGGGATCTGCTTCTTGGCCACGCCCAGATCGTAGTCAGGCCGCGGGAACGGCCGGGCGGCCGGGCGGACGGGCGAGATGCGGCTCGGCACCCGCACGCCGTCTCGCCACCGGTCGACCCCGGCACCAGCCCTGTCGCAGGCGGCCCGGACCCCCGTCCCGGGCCACCTCATCCGTAGCTGCCGCGGTCACTCCCCCGCCCGTCACGCCACGGCTACCCGCACGCCGTGGGGTGACGGCTAAGCGGCCGGGTCCGGCTCCGCCGGAGGCGGGCCCACATAGCGGGCCGCAGGCCGGATAATCTTGCTGTCCTCGGCCTGCTCCAGGATGTTCGCACTCCAGCCCACCACCCGGGCGGCGGCGAAGGTCGGCGTGAACATCTCCCGCGGGATCCCGCAGAGTTCCATCACCACCCCCGCGTAGAACTCCACGTTGGTGTGCAGCTCCCGGCCCGGCTTGAGCTCCGCGAGGATCGCCTCGACCCGCCCCTCGACCTGGACGGCGAACTCCACCAGCGGGCCGCCGAACTCCTCGGCAATGCCGCGGAGCATCCGCGAACGCGGGTCCTCCGTGCGGTAGACGGCGTGCCCGAAGCCCATGATCCGCTCCCCGGCGAGGACCCGCTCCCGGACCCAGAGGTCGATCCGCTCCGGCGTCCCGATGGCGTCGAGCGTGTCCAGGGCGCGGCTCGGTGCGCCCCCGTGCAGCGGCCCCGACAGGGCACCGACCGCCCCCACGAGGCATGCGGCCAGATCGGCTCCGGTCGAGGCGATGACCCGGGCGGTGAACGTCGAGGCGTTGAAGCCGTGGTCGACGGTGGAGATCAGGTAGTGCTCGATCGCACGCGCCCGGGCCGGGCCCGGCTCCGAACCCGTGAGCATGTAGAGGTAGTTGGCCGCGTACGGAAGGTCGTCCCGGGGCGCGACCGGCTCCTCGCCACGGCCGAGCCGGTACAGCGCGGTGAGCAGGGTCGGGACGGCGGCGCAGGCGGCTAGGGCGTCCTCGCCGCGCCGCTCGGCCCCGGTGTCGTAGAGCGGCCGGAAACCGGCCGACGCCCCGAGCAGTGACAGCGCGGTGCGCAGGCCCGCGAGCGGGCCGGAAGCGGAGCCGGCACGGGCGATGGCGGGCAGGGCGGCGGACACGTCAGCGGGCAGGTGTCGCAGAGCGGCGGTCCGGGCGGTGAAGGCGGCGCGCTCGACCGGGTCCGGGAGCGCGCCGTGGAACATGAGGTGCCAGACGTCCTCGAAAGTACGGGTCCCTGCCAGCTCGACAGCAGAGTACTGGCGGTAGTGGTAGAAGCCCTCGCTCCCCCGTACGTCCCCGAGCGCGGTGTCCGTGACGACGACTCCCGTGAGCCCCCGGGGCACGGCAGTCGGCGGGATGGTCTGCATGGTGTCCTCCAGAAGTGTTGATTCGACTGTCCATGCTTGATTCAATGTGCGTCAAGATTGATTCAATCAATATGAGTGGGCGGAGCCATGACGGACGAGGGCGAAGGAGCACAGCGGCAGGGACGACGGCTGACCACACGCGAGGCCGCGGACCGGCTGGGCGTGAAGCCGGAGACGGTCTACGCGTACGTGAGCCGCGGGCTGCTGACCAGCCGCCGCACGTCCGGGGGCCGCGGCAGCACGTTCGACCCGAAGGAGGTCGAGGCGCTCGCCCGGCACGGCCGCCGCGACCAGCCCGCCCCGGGCGCCGACGCCGTGTCGACGGGGGGCGCCCCGGCCATCGGCACCGGCATCACCCTCATCGGCCGGGACCGCTTCTACTACCGGGGCGTCGACGCCACCGAGCTCACCCGGCGGTACGGCTACGAAGAGGTCGCCGAGTGGCTGTGGACCGGCACGATGACGCCCGGCATCCGGTTCTCCGCGCCCGAGGAGGCCCTCGCGGCCGCCCGCCGGGCCGTCGCCGCCCTGCCCCCGCACAGCGGCCCGACGGACCGGCTGCGGGTGGCTGCCGTCGCCGCCGCGGCCGCCGACCCGCTCCGCTTCGACCTGTCGGAGACGACCGTCCTGGCCACCGCCCGCAGCCTGATCCCGACGCTGGTCGGCGCCCTCCCCCTCGCCGGGCGCGCACCGGGCCCGCGCACGGAGCTGGCACAGCGGCTGTGGCCCCGGCTGACGGACACTCCCGACACCAAGGCGTCCGTACGGGCCCTGAACGGGGCTCTGGTGCTGCTCATCGACCACGATCTGGCGGCGTCCACGCTCGCCGCGCGCGTGGCCGCGTCGGCGCGCGCCCACCCGTACGCCGTGGTCTCCGCGGGCCTCGGCGCGCTCGAAGGACCGCTGCACGGCGCCGCCAGCGGTCTAGCGCACCGGATGCTGGCCGAGGCTCTGGAGCGGGGCAGCGCGGCCGCGGTCGTCGCCGACCACCTGCGAGCCGGGCGCCGGGTGCCGGGGCTCGGGCACCGGCTCTATCCGGGCGAAGACCCGCGCGCACAGGCGCTGTTCACGCTGCTCGAGGAGATGCCGCGGGCCGCCCGCGCGCTGGAGGCGGCCCGCGAGGTGGAGGCGACGACGGCCCGCCACGTCCCGCTGCACGCCAACGTCGACCTGGCGCTCGCCGTGCTGACGGTGTCCACGGGCATGCCGCCCGAGGCGGGCGAGACGGTCTTCGCCGTGGCCCGTACGGCGGGCTGGATCGCCCATGCGCTGGAGGAGTACGCGGAGCGGCCACTGAGAATGCGCCCCAGCGGCCGCTACCGCGGGCCCCGCCCGCCCCAGCCGTTGCCGTAACGGGCGGTGCCGCCCGGCTCCCGGCCCCTTCCGGACCGGGCCCGGTAAGCCTCCGCGCGCTGGGGAGCGGCATCGCCATCTCCAACCAGCAGTCCCGTCCGATCAGCAGTCCTGCCCGATCCTTGTGCCGTCGTTCACCGCTGCCCCGGCCTCGACAGAGGTGAGCCGGCAGCGTGGTGCCTGGCGGCCGCGGTGGTGTACGGCGGGCCCGGCGAGCGGCCCGGGCCGGGCGACCGCGCAGGCGAGACGGCGGCCGGGCGTACGGCGTCGGGTGCGCAGCCAGGCCGACATGTCCTGCGGAAGCCGCTCAACCTCCAGCAGGACGCTTGTGCCCGGGAGTCCGGCGGGCTCCCCGGCGAGCTCGACGACGCGGACGAGTCCGTGCGTACGCGAGCTCGCCGGCCGGGCGCGGCGGATACCCAGCGCCGGGTCGTCGGGCACGCCGTGCGCCTCGGTCGCGGAGTCGAAGCCGGTGCCGTCGCAGCCGAAGCAGGTGGTCGTACAGGTCATGTCGTGGCTGCACAGCATCCAGGTCGCAGCCGCGCCAACGCGCGCGTGCGCGGCGAGGCTGGTGTCGATGGAGGCGCGCAGCGAGGTTAGGCTCACCTCTGTGAGTACCTGCGCCACCGCATCGCGGAAGCTGGCCGAGCCTCTCGCGGGCACCTCGGCCACCGCCCGCACGTGGCTGCTGGTCGAACAGCCCGGCCCCTGGGGCGCCAAGGCCCTCACCTCCAGCCACCTCGACCCGGCGGTCGGGCGCGCCCTGGAGCGGGCGGCCGAAGGGACCGGCGTACGGGTCGCGCTCATCCGGCGGCCCGGCCGCCACGCCGACTGCCACACCCCCTCCCGGCGCCGGGTCTACGCCGCGCACACCCTGCCCGGCCGGTCCTGGATCCGTACGGCCGAACTGACCGGCCCCGAGCCGCTGCTCGGCCTCGACTTCGCGGCCCTGGGCGCGGGCGAGCCCGGCGGCCTGGAATCCCCGTGGGAGGCGTACGAGGGCGATCCGCTCGTCCTCGTCTGCACCAACGGCAAACGCGACCGCTGCTGCGCGCTGCTGGGCCGGACACTCGCGGCCGAACTGGCGGCCTCGGGCGCGGGCGGCGTCTGGGAGGTCACGCACATCGGCGGCCACCGGTTCGCCCCCACCCTTTTCGTGCTCCCGCACGGCTACGCGTACGGCCGGGCCACCGCCCACGCGGCCAAGGACGTCCTGGAGGCGGCGCGCGCGGGCCGTGTCGTCACGGCGGACGCACGCGGCCGCTCGGCCTGGGAGCGGCCGGGACAGGCGGCCGACCTGGCCGTGAGGAAACTCACCGGCGAGGACCGGGCAGGCGCCCTCGACATCGTGAACATGGCCGTCCGGACCGATGGCCCGGGCCCCGCTCCGGCCTGGACCGTGACCGTCGCCCACGCGGACGGCCGGATCTGGCACGTCGACATCGCGCAGGGAACGGCCGAGCCGCCGCGTCCGGAGAGCTGCGGCTCAGCACTCGGCTCCCCCGCCCGGATGGACGTCCTGGCCGTCCGCGAGGCGGCCCCCGCCGCGTAGGCCATGGGCCCATGTGGTCGCCCGCGCCTCGTAAGCCCCGCCTCCTGGGCGACGCGACCGGCAGCGCGCATTGCGACGCGCCCCTGTTCTGCGCTTTTCGCTCGCGCTACAACAACAGCCACGGACCAGGCCGCGGACAGCGCTCACCCCGGCCGCCCCCTTACCCTTCGTTCACATGGCCGAATCGGAAGAGGGCGCTCCGCACCGGAGCGGTGAGCGGCGAGACGGAGGCGGACGCATGCGCATCGGATGGCCCCGCCGCGTCTTCTCGCAGGTGCTGCTCATGCAGCTCGCCATCGCCACCGGCGTCACCGCGCTCGCCACCGGGCTGTTCCTCGCCCCGCTCGGCGACCAGCTCGACGACCAGGCCATGCGACGGGCCCTCGCGATCGCGCAGACCACCGCCGCCCGCCCCGGCCTCGCCGAGGATCTCCAGCGGACCGCGCCCTCCCCCGAAGGTCCCGTCCAGGCCGAGGCCGAACGCATCCGCAGGTCCACCGGCGCCGAGTACATCGTGGTCATGGACGAGCGCGGCGTCCGCTGGTCGCACACCTCGCCGGACGAGATCGGCCACCACGTCTCCACCGACCCCAGCGCCGCGCTCGCGGGCCAGGAGGTCATGCAGATCGACAACGGCACCCTCGGGCGGTCGGCCCGCGGCAAGGTGCCGCTGCGCGAAGCCGACGGCGACATCGTCGGCGCCGTGTCGGTCGGCATCGCGTACGAGAGCGTGCGCGACCGGCTGATCTCGGCCGTGCCGGGGCTGCTGGCGTACGCGGGCGGCGCCCTGGCCGTCGGCGCCCTCGCGGCGTACGTCGTCTCCCGCAGGCTCCAGCGGCGCACGCACGATCTGGCCTTCTCCGACATCTCCGCGCTGCTCGCCGAGCGCGAGGCGATGCTGCACGGCATCCGGGAAGGCGTGGTCGCGCTCGACGCGCGGGGCAGGATCCGGCTGGTGAACGACGAAGCGCAGCGGCTCCTCGGCATCGGCCCCGCGGACACCGGGCGGCCGCTGGACGAGGTGCTGGGCCCGGGCCGTACGACCGACGTGCTGGCCGGCCGGGTCACCGGCGACGATCTGCTGACCGTCCGGGGCAACCGGGTGCTCGTCGCCAACCGCATGCCGACCGACGACGGCGGGGCCGTGGCCACCCTGCGCGACCGCACTGAGCTTGAGCGGCTCGGCCGGGAACTGGACGGAACCCGCGGCCTGATCGACGCGCTCCGCGCCCAGGACCACGAACACGCCAACCGGATGCACACCCTGCTGGGGCTGCTCGAGCTCGGCCTCTACGAGGAGGCGGTGGAGTTCGTCACCGAGGTCGTCGGCGTGCACCGGGCGACGGCGGAGCAGGTCACGGAGCGGGTGCACGACCCGCTGCTGGCCGCCCTGCTGGTGGGCAAGGCCGCGGTCGCGGCGGAGCGCGGCGTCGGCCTGCGGATCTCCGGGGACACGCTGCTGCCGGACCGGGTGGTCGACCCGCGCGGACTGGTGACCGTGGTGGGCAACCTCGTCGACAATGCGCTGGACGCGGCCGCCGGAACCCAGGAGCCCCTGGTGGAGGTTGCGCTGCGGGCGGAGGGGCGTACGGCGGTGCTGCGGGTCGGCGACTCCGGGCCCGGCGTCCCGCCGGGACAGCGCGAACTCATCTTCACCGAGGGCTGGTCCACCAAAGAGGCCCCGTCGCACGGACAGCGCGGGATCGGGCTCGCGCTGGTGCGGCGGCTGGCCGAGCGGCAGGGCGGCAGCGCCCTGGTCGGCGCCCGGGAGGGCGGCGGGGCCGAGTTCACGGTCGTTCTGCCGGAGGCCCTGGCCGAGGAGCTGACGGAGGATCTGACCGAGGCCGGACTGGCCGAGGCAGGAGAGGTGCGATGAGCGGCCCGATGAGCGGCGCACCGATCGACGTCCTGGTCGTGGACGACGACGTACGCGTCGCCGGGATCAACGCGGCGTACGTCGCGAAGGTCTCCGGCTTCCGCGTCGCGGGCACCGCGCACACCGCGGCCGAGGCCCTCGCCTTCCTGGAGGGCAACGAGGTCGATCTGGTCCTGCTCGACCACTACCTGCCGGACGAGACCGGTCTCGCGCTGGTGGGGCGGCTGCGGCAGCTCGGCCACCACACCGACGTGATCATGGTGACGGCGGCCAGGGACATCGCGACGGTCCAGGCCGCCATGCGCCACGGCGCGCTGCAGTACCTCGTCAAGCCCTTCACCTTCGCCGGACTTCGCGCCAAGCTCGAGGGCTACGCCGCGCTGCGCCGCGCCCTCGGCAGCGGCGGCGAGGCCGAACAGGACCAGGTGGACCGGATCTTCGGGGCACTCGGCGGTGCCTCGGCGGGCCCCGCCGAACTGCCCAAGGGGCACTCGGCGCTCACGGCCGACCTCGTCCGGGAGGTGCTGCGAGGCGCGGAGGGCCCGCTGTCGGCGCAGGAGGTCGCCGAACGGTCAGGGCTCAGCAGGCAGACCGCGCAGCGCTATCTGAAGCTCCTGGAGCGGGCGGGACGGGTCCGGATGAGCCTGCGGTACGGGGAGACGGGCCGCCCCGAGCACCGCTACCTGTGGGACCGGGCCTGACCGGTCGGGCCTGGCCTCACCCGGTCCGGAAACGAACGCGGCGCGGGCCCGCGCCCGCGGCGCAGCTCGCTTCCCGGCGCGGAGCGCCGGGCCTAGGCGGCCCCCGCACCCGTCAGTGACCGCACCTCCGTCTCGGCATGCCTGGCCACCCGGTCCGGCTCTTCGCGAGACGTCACCGTTCCCAGCCAGCCCGCCAGGAAGCCGAGCGGTACGGACACGAGACCGGGGTTCTGCAGCGGGAAGAGCGCGAAGTCCGCGCCGGGGACGATCGCTTCGGGGCTGCCGGACACCACGGGTGAGAGCAGCACCAGCACCACGGCCGGCACCAGGCCCCCGTAGACGGCCCACAGCGCACCCCGCGTGGTGAAGCGGCTCCAGAAGAGGGCGTAAAGGAGCACGGGGAGGTTTGCGGAGGCGGCCACGGCAAAGGCGAGGCCGACCAGGAACGCCACATTGAGGTCCTGCGCGAGCAGCCCGAGGGCGATGGCCACCGCCCCGATACCCACGGCGGAAGCCCGCGCCACCGCGACCTCGCTGCGCTGCCCTGCGCGGCGGCCGCGGCGCAGCGACGCGTACAGGTCGTGGGCCACGGACGCGGACGAGGCGAGCGTGATCCCCGCGACGACGGCGAGGATCGTGGCGAAGGCGACAGCGGCGACCACGGCGAAGAGCACCGTCCCGCCGGTGGAGCCGGGCCCGCCGCCGAGGTCGAGGGCGAGCAGCGGAACGGCCGTGTTCCCGGCGGGGTTGGAGGCGCGTACGGCATCCGTGCCGACGACGGCGGCCGCGCCGAATCCGAGCACGATCGTCATGAGGTAGAAACCGCCGATCAGCCCGATCGCCCAGACGGCCGAGCGGCGGGCGGCGCGGGCCGTCGGCACCGTGTAGAAGCGGGACAGGATGTGCGGCAGCCCGGCGGTCCCGAGGACGAGCGCGAGGCCGAGGCTGATGAAGTCCAGCCGGGCGGTCCAGTCGCCGCCATACGCGAGCCCGGGCGCGAGGAAGTCCCGCCCGTGGCCGCTGCGTTCCGCCGCGGTGGTGAGCAGGACGCCGAGATGGCCGTCGAAGCGTACGAGGACGAACGCGGTCAGGGCGGCGGCCCCGCCCATCAGCAGCACGGCCTTGACGATCTGGATCCAGGTGGTGGCCCGCATGCCGCCGAAGGAGACGTAGACGACCATCAGCGCGCCGACCACGACGACGGCCCAGGTGCGGGCGCCAGGCCCCGAGCCGCCGAGCAGGAGCACGACCAGGCTGCCCGCGCCGACCATCTGGGCGACCAGATAGAGCACGGAGACCGTGACCGAGGAGATGCCCGCGGCGATCCGTACGGGGCGCTCCCGGACGCGGGCGGCGACGACGTCGGCGAGCGTGAACCGGCCGCAGTTGCGGACGAGTTCGGCGACGAGCAGCAGGACGACGAGCCAGGCGACGAGGAAGCCGACGCAGTAGAGCATGCCGTCGTAGCCGAAGAGCGCGATCAGCCCGGAGATTCCGAGGAAGGAAGCGGCCGACATGTAGTCGCCGGAGATGGCGAAACCGTTCTCCATGGGCGAGAACAACCGCCCGCCCGCGTAGAACTCCTCCGCGGAACCGCGCCGTCTGCGGCTCACCCACGTGGTGATCGCGAGAGTCGCGGCGACGAAGGCGCTGAACAGCACGAGCGCCAGCGTCTGGTGCTCCGTGGCCGCGAGCCCGCCGGTCAACGCCCCTGCTCCCGCGTCAGCTCCTGGGTCTCCCAGCGGAGCTCGAGGGCCGCCCGGTCCCGGCGCAGCCGCGCGTGCCGGGCGTAGGCGCACGTCAGCAGGAACGTTGTGGCGAACTGGGCGAGCCCGGCCAGCATCGCGACGTTCAGCGGCCCTCCGGCGACCGGCCGCGCCATCAGGCCGGGGGCCGCGGTCGCGGCGATCACGTACGCGAAGTACCAGGCCAGGAAGGCGATCGACGCGGGCAGTACGAAGCGGCGGTACCGGCCGCGCACCTCCTGGAAGGCCGCGCTGTGCTGCACCGCCAGATAGACGTCCGCGGCGGACTCGGGCCGGGGCGGGCGCTGTGCTGCGGCAGCCGGGGCACCCGGCCACCTTCCGCCCGCCCGCGACGGGCTCTCATGGCCCTCATGGCTCTCATGGCTCTCATGGGCAGGCTCGTCCCAGCCCGAGGCAACCACGTCGTACCAGGGGTCGTCGAGCCGGGTCGTTCCGGCATCGGGCCTGTCGTGTCTTTCCACCCCGGACTCCCTTGCTCCGCGGACTGGTGGCCGCGCAGCAAGGATGGACAGAGCGGGAAGATCCGGGAATCTCTTATCCCGGACGTTCACCCCATCAGGTGAAGAATCCGGCGTTACGTACGGTTTGGTGTCAGGCGTCGATGCGGGAACGGTCCAGCGTGGCCGCGGAGTTGGTGATGAATTCCTTGCGCGGCGCGACCTCGTTGCCCATGAGCAGGTCGAAGGCCGCCTCCGCCGCCTCCAGGTCGCTGATGTTGACCCGGCGCAGCGTCCGGTGGCGCGGGTCCATCGTGGTCTCCGCGAGCTGGTCCGCGTCCATCTCGCCAAGGCCCTTGTAGCGCTGGATGCTGTCCTTGAAACGGATGTTCTTGGCCTGGAGTTCCAGCAGCTTCTCGCGCAACTCGCTGTCGGAGTATGTGTAGATGTACTTGTCCTGGCCCTTCTTGGGGTTGGTCAGCTCGATCCGATGCAGCGGCGGCACCGCCGAGAAGACCCGGCCCTGCTCGACCATGGGCCGCATGTAGCGCTGGAAGAGGGTCAGCAGCAGACAGCGGATGTGCGCCCCGTCGACATCGGCGTCGGCCAGGAAGATGACCTTGCCGTAGCGCGCCTGGTCGATGTCGAAGGTCCGGCCGGAACCGGCTCCTATCACCTGGATGATCGCGCCGCACTCGGCGTTCTTGAGCATGTCGGAGACCGACGACTTCTGAACATTGAGGATCTTTCCGCGGATCGGCAGCAGCGCCTGGAACTCGGAGTTCCGCGCCAGCTTGGCCGTGCCGAGCGCCGAGTCGCCCTCGACGATGAACAGCTCGCTGCGGTCCACGGCGTCGCTGCGGCAGTCGGCCAGCTTCGCCGGCAGCGAGGAGGACTCCAGCGCGGTCTTCCGGCGCTGCGCCTCCTTGTGCTGCCGAGCCGCGATACGCGTACGGGCCGCCGCGACGACCTTCTCCAGGACCGCTCTGGCCTGCGCCTTGGCGTCCCGCTTCGTTGACGTCAGGAAGGCCTTGAGCTCCTTGGCCACGACGGCCGCCACGATCCGGGACGCGGCGGAGGTGCCCAGCACCTCCTTGGTCTGGCCCTCGAACTGCGGCTCGGCGAGCCGGACCGTCACGACCGCCGTGAGCCCCTCCATGGCGTCGTCCTTGACGACGTCGTCCTCGGCGACCCGGAGCAGCTTGGTGGAGCGCAGCACCTCGTTGATGGTCCGGGTGACCGACCGCTCGAAGCCCGCGACATGGGTGCCGCCCTTAGGGGTGGCGATGATGTTGACGAACGACCTGGTCGTCGTGTCGTAGCCGGTGCCCCAGCGCAGCGCGATGTCGACGCCCAGCTCGCGGGTGACCTCGGTCGGCGTCATGTGGCCGCGGTCGTCCAGGACCGGGACGGTCTCCTTGAACGTGCCCTGCCCGGTCAGCCGCAGCACGTCGCACACGGCCTTGTCCTGCGCCAGGTACTCGCAGAACTCGCTGATGCCGCCGTCGAACCGGAAGACCTCCTCCACCGGCCGGTCGGCCTCGAGCCCACGCTCGTCCCGTACGACGATGGTCAGGCCGGGCACCAGGAACGCCGTCTGCCGGGCGCGCGCGTGCAGCGTGTCCAGCGAGAGCTTGGCGTCCTTGAGGAAGATCTGGCGGTCCGCCCAGTAGCGCACCCGGGTGCCGGTCCGGGTCTTCGGCACCTTCTTGCCCTTCAGCAGGCCGCTCGACGGGTCGAACGGCGCGTCCGGGCCCGACTCGGTGAAGATGCCGGGCACGCCTCGCCGGAAGCTGATCGAGTGCGTGCGGCTGCCGCGGTCGACCTCGACGTCGAGCCGCGCGGACAGGGCGTTGACGACCGACGCTCCGACGCCGTGCAGACCGCCGGAGGCCGCGTACGAGCCGCCGCCGAACTTTCCGCCCGCGTGCAGCTTGGTCATGACGACCTCGACGCCCGACAGGCCGGTCTTCGGCTCGACGTCGACCGGGATGCCGCGGCCGTTGTCCCGCACCTCGACCGAGCCGTCCTCGTGGAGCAGGACCTCGATCCGGTCGCAGTGGCCGCCGAGCGCCTCGTCGACGGAGTTGTCGATGATCTCCCAGAGGCAGTGCATGAGGCCCCGGCTGTCGGTCGAGCCGATGTACATGCCGGGGCGCTTGCGCACGGCCTCCAGGCCCTCGAGGACGAGCAGGTGCCGCGCGGTGTAATTGGAGCCGTCGCGGTCTGCTCCCGTCAGCAGCGCAGTGGACGGCACGGACGTCTCGGCGGTCACGCGGTTCGCTCCTCGCTGAATTTCTGTTGGATCCGGGTGGGGACTCAGAGATGACTGGGTCGCCCGTCAGAGGGTACCGAGGCTTGATAGAGCCGTTGTGCCGCCACCCGTCAGGACGTCCATGCTAGTCCAGAGTCGTTCGTACGTTCGATACCCCGGAGGGATGACGCGAACATCACGTTCCCTTCGAGGCATGAACCATTTAGGCTCCGGGCACGTCCTCATGAACAAACCGGCAATCCAGCCGGGAGGACGATGTAAGCAAGCAAGACCAGCGCGATGACCACGTAAGCCAAGGCAATACGGCTCATTCGCCGCCAACCGGCAGCGTCCAGCCGTCTCGGAAGCAAACTTTCGAGGAAAAGGCCCGAGCGGGAACGTTTACGGCCTGGTTGGATGTTGACCCTGGTACGACAGCTCGTCGAGCTAGAGAAGAGGCGACGTGACTACTGTTCTGACACCCGCGACTCCGCTGACGGCCGCTGACCGCTGCGACCGCTGCGGCGCCCAGGCGTACCTGCGCGTCGTCCTGATGAGCGGCGGTGAATTGCTCTTCTGCGCCCACCATGGCCGCAAGTTCGAACCCGAACTCAAGAAGATCGCCGCGGAAATACAGGATGAGACGGAGCGCCTCACCACGGTGCCCGTGTCCGCGTCCGAGGACGAACGCTGACGCATCGCTGTCCGACGAGCCTCTGCCGGCCCAGGGCCGGCCGGTGGGCGGTCACCCTTGTGGACAAGGGGTGGCCGCCCGCTCTCGTCGGCTCTCGGCGGAATTGACCGCTCCATTTCACGGCCGCGCGCGCCATGGCTGTCAGGGTCACGACTTCAGGGCGGCCAGCCCGGATACCGCGGACACCCTCGTGTAGACGCCGGGGCTTCCCGGCTCCCCGCATCCACTTCCCCACGAGACCAGCCCGATCAGCCGGCCACGGGCCACGAGAGGCCCTCCACTGTCCCCCTGGCAGGCGTCCCGCCCGCCCCCGGCCCGCCCGGCGCAGACCATCGTCTCCGCCTCGTAGCGGCCCTCCTCCGTCCCCGGGTACGCCACCTCACAGACTGCGTCGTTCAGCACCTGCACCCCGGCCGCGTGCAGCCGGGTCGTGTACGTGGACCGGCCCGTCGTATCGCCCCAGCCGTAGACCGCGGCCGCGGTGCCCGACTGGTAGGCGGCGTCACCGGCCTCCGCCATGGGGATCACATGGTTCCGGGGCAACGCCCGTGACAGCGTGAGCACCGCGACATCTCCGGAGTTGCTCTCCGCGTCGTAGTCCGGGTTGACCCAGATCCCCCGCACCGGGATCTCCCGGCCGCTGTGGCCCCGCAGGTCGTCGCGGTCCGCGATGACCTGAAGATCGCGTACGGCGCTCCGGTCCGTCCCCAGCACCTCCCGGCTCATGCAGTGCGCCGCGGTGAGGACCTTCGTAGGCCCGACCACCACCGCCCCGCAGAACTGCCCGGATCTCTTACCGCCGAACTGCTGGCGACTGCCCAGCGCCACAGCCCAGGGACTCTTGGCCACCGGAACCGGCTGCCCGCCTATGATCACGCCGTCCGCGGTGGCGGGGGCCGGCGTCGCGAGCGGCAGAGCCACGGCTGCGGACGTCAGCGCCAGCGCGCCGACGAGTACACGGGAGATGGGACGCATGCTGACTCCTGACTCTCTGGTGCACTGTGCACACCCAGAGTGACCCAATCGGGCGGAGAACGCACCCGGACGGACGCACCGGACAGCAACCGGCCCGGAACCCCGAGCGGGATTCCGGGCCGGAAAGAGCAGCTCCGAGCGGTGCTGGTCCGCTGTCCGCCGTTCACTGCCGACGGCGCGCGCCGTGCCTCAGTCGAGGTAGTCGCGCAGCACCTGCGAGCGGGACGGGTGGCGCAGCTTGGACATCGTCTTCGACTCGATCTGCCGGATGCGCTCACGCGTCACGCCGTAGACCTTGCCGATCTCGTCCAGCGTCTTCGGCTGTCCATCCGTGAGGCCGAAGCGCATGGACACCACGCCGGCCTCGCGCTCGCTCAGCGTGTCGAGGACCGAGTGCAGCTGCTCCTGCAGGAGCGTGAAGCTGACCGCATCGGCCGGCACGACCGCCTCGGAGTCCTCGATGAGGTCACCGAACTCGCTGTCGCCGTCCTCGCCCAGCGGGGTGTGCAGCGAGATGGGCTCACGGCCGTACTTCTGGACCTCGATGACCTTCTCGGGGGTCATGTCGAGTTCCTTGGCCAGCTCCTCCGGGGTCGGCTCGCGGCCCAGGTCCTGGAGCATCTGGCGCTGCACGCGTGCGAGCTTGTTGATGACCTCGACCATGTGCACCGGGATACGGATGGTGCGGGCCTGGTCGGCCATCGCGCGGGTGATCGCCTGACGGATCCACCAGGTGGCGTAGGTCGAGAACTTGTAGCCCTTGGTGTAGTCGAACTTCTCGACCGCGCGGATCAGACCGAGGTTGCCCTCCTGGATGAGGTCCAGGAAGAGCATGCCGCGGCCGGTGTAGCGCTTGGCCAGGGAGACCACGAGTCGGAGGTTCGCCTCGAGCAGGTGGTTCTTGGCGCGCCGGCCGTCCTCGGCGATGATCTCCAGCTCGCGCTTGAGCTTCGGGGCCAGCTTGTCGGCGTTCGACAGCTTGTCCTCGGCGAAGAGGCCGGCCTCGATGCGCTTGGCGAGCTCCACCTCCTGCTCGGCGTTGAGGAGCGGGACCTTGCCGATCTGCTTGAGGTAGTCCTTGACGGGGTCGGCGGTGGCACCGGCCGCCGCGACCTGCTGCGCGGGGGCGTCGTCCTCGTCCTCGTCGGAGAGCACGAAGCCCTCGTTCTCGGGGCCGGCCTCGGCGCCCTCCACCGCGGGCTTGCCTGGGGCAGCGGCTTCCTCGATGGCCTCGTCGGCCTCGACCAGCTCCTCGGCTTCCTTCTTGACCGGGCCGGCAGCGGTCTTCTTCGCCACCGTCTTCTTGGCCGCGGTCTTCTTCGCGGCCGTCTTCTTGGCCGCGGTCTTCTTCGCCGCGGTCTTCTTGGCGGGCGCCGCCTCCGCCTCGTCGGCGACACCGTCCGCAGCCTCGGCGGCAGCGGCGGTCTCGGCGGGGGCGGTGGCCTTCTTGGCCACGGACGTCTTCGCGGCGACGGTCTTGGTCGCGGTGCGCTTCGCCGGACTCTTCGCTGCGACGCTCTTGCGGGTGCGCTTGGGCGCCTCTGCGGCACTGACCATCAGCGTCACACCCTCCTCGTCGAGGACCTGGTTGAGGCTGCGCAGAACATTCTTCCACTGGGTTGGCGGAATCTGGTCAGCCTCGAAGGCCCGACGCACGTCGTCGCCGGCGATCTGCCCCTCAGCCTTTCCCCGCTCGATGAGCGCCATGACAGACTCGGACTCGGCGATCTCCGGCGGGAGCGTACGGGATGTGCTGGCCGACACGAACAACCTCTCGGAACGATGGGAACGGCTTCCGGCCCCGTCCACAGTGGACCGGAGCCGACGACCGCCGGCGGGGATGGACCGACGGCGCGGGCGGAACCGCAGAGCAACACAGCGTCGCGAACGACATCCGTATTCCCTCAGCAGCTATCACCTCTTAGGTCATCGCGCTGCCCCGAAGAGTGTTACGCCCAATCCACGTGGCCCGAGTCACACTTCGCAGCGGCCGTAAACCGGCCGTAATCGGGCACATCGTCGCGATTGGCTCGCGTATCGGCTCCTGCCCCACTCGGGCGGGCGCTCAGGCGGGGCAGGAGCCGATCCCGCGGTCGATGCTCACGTGCTCGCGCGGGCGTCAGTACGGGCGCCGGTACACGCGCTGCTGCCCGTACTTGCGCCGACGTCAGTGCTCGCGGGGTGCGGGCACGACACGCTCCACCTCCGGGTGGACGGTGAGCAGCTGGCGCATGGCCGACTCCGCCCCAGCGGCGTCGCCGGAGCCGAGCGCCTCCACGATCCGCGAGTGGAGCCCGATGGTGGCCTCGGTGGGCCGGTCGCAGCCGGTGGCGGGCCCGCCGGAGACCTGGAGCGCGGACGACACGATCCCGGAGAGGTGCTCCAGCATGCGGTTGCCGCTGAGCTGGAGCAGGAGGCCGTGGAACTCGGTGTCGGCGCGCGAGAAGGTGAGGGTGTCGCCCTGCGCCAGGGCGTGCCCCATGATCTCGACCATGTCGGCGAGCCGCTGCTGGACCTCCTCCCGGCCGTGGCCCGCGGCGAGCCGGGCGGCGAGCGGTTCGATGGTCCAGCGGAGCTCGCACAGCTCCCGGCGCTGATCCTCGCGCTGCGGCCCGAAGGCTCGCCACTCGATGATGTCCGGGTCCAGCAGGTTCCAGTCGCTGACCGGGCGGACCCGGGTGCCGACGTTGGGGCGGGCGCTGACGAGGCCCTTGGCCTCGAGGACGCGGAGCGACTCGCGTACGACGGTCCGGGAGACCTCGAATCGCTGGCCGATCTCCTCGGGGACGAGCGGGCGGTCGGCTCCGAGGTCTCCGGAGACGATCATCTGGCCCAGCTGCTGGACGAGTTGGCCATGCAGCCCTCGGCCGCGGCTGCCGGTCGCCCGGCGGCCGACTCGGCCCATCTCCGCGTCGGACCCGTCCCATGAGGGACTGCCGGTTCGGTCGGCGCCCGGGGCTTCGCCGTAGGGGTAGCGGTCAAGCTCGCCCGGACCGGGGAGGCCGGAGTCGACGGGGCGAGCCGCGGTCATCATGGTGTGCGCAAGGGTACTCACGCATCCTTTGTCGGCGGCGCTCCGGGCAGCCTTGAGGTCTTTGGTGAAAAGCACACGAAAGGGTGATCGCCCATCACCTCATAATTGACGCCTAATCGGAAGGAAATGGGCTATCTCCGCTGGGTTGTGGGCAGTTCGCGTGCTACCCGACGGAGCAGGGGCCACCAGGCCGCCTTGCCACGCAACACCGCGACCAGGTAAGCGCCGATCAGCGCGCAGAGCGACAACGCCAGGGCCTGGCCCACCGGTTGGGCACCGAGGCGCAGCGCGCCGGTGAGCCAGCGGTCGACGCCGCCCGGCCACTGCAGCAGGCTGGTGGACCGCAGGCGGTCGGACAGCCCGGCGAGCGGGTACGCGGCCGGGCCCACCGGAATCGCCCGTACCGCAGGGACGACGAGCATGGGCACCGCCAGCACCGCGGCGAGCCCCGTCGCCGTCGAGCGGAACAGTCCTGCGGCGAGCAGCCCCGCCCAGGTGCAGCCGATGACGAGTCCGGCCCATCCGGCCGCCGCCACGGGCCAGTCGGGCGGCAGCCGGACCGCCTCACCGCCGAAGACGAGCCGCAGCGCTGCGGCGTTGACGGCGGCGGAGACGATCGCGAGAACGGCCGCGGCGGCGGTACAGACGACGAGCTTGGCGACCAGCAGTCCGAGCCTGCGCGGCACCGGGCTGTTGACGTGGGTGAGCGCGGGGTAGCGGAACTCCTGCCCGAAGGCGAGCGCCCCCAGCATCCCGGCCCCGAACGCGGCGGGCGGGAGCGGGAGTTCGCCCGGCCAGCCCGCGAGCAGGCGGGCAGGCGGGGCGTCGCTGATACGGGCCGTCAGCAGCGCGAGGAGGAGGCCGACGGCGAGCGTGGCGGCCGCGGCGATCCAGCTGGTCCGTACGCCGCCGGCGCGGCGCAGCTCGTAACGAAGGAGCCAGGCGGAACCGGGCTGCGCGACCTGGGCGATCTCGGCGTCGGGGGACGGGGAGGGTGATGGGGATGGGGACTCTGAGAACTGCGGAGATGGTGAGGTCTTTGGAGTGAAGGGTGATTCCGGGGTGGTGCCAGAGGCCGGGGCTGCTGAGGAAGTCGGGGCTGCCGTGGAGGTCGTGGCCTCCGCGGACGGCGTGGGCTCCGTGGCGGGATCAGCCGGGGCATTCGGAGATCTCGGGGCATCGGGAGAGTTTGGGGAGGTGGGGGACTCCTGGGGATCGGGCGCGGCAGCGGGCTCTTGGGTAGCGAGGGTGGCAGCGGAGTCCCCTGGGGCTTGAGGGTCGTCGCGCTGTACGGGCGGGGCTTCGGCCGCTGGAGCAGTCGGCGCCGCGGCGGGTGCGGAGCGGCCGTCGGCGCGGTCGAGCGGATGAGGGACGGGTCCGGAGTCACCGATCTCGTCCGCGAGTTGATGCACGAGAATGCCGTGGCGGAAGGCCAGCTCACCCACGGCTGCACAGCTGCTGCCGTAGACACAGATACGTGTCCCGCTCTCGTGCACGACCTCCGAGGGGCCGTCGGGGCGCGTCTCGTCGGTGAGCAGGGCGGCGAGGCGGGCGGCGTGCGGGGAGCGGACGGCGACCCGGGGGCGCAGCCGGGTGCGGGCGAAGTCGGCCGCCTTCTGGTCGGCCACGAGGCGGCCGCGGTGGATGGTGACGACCCGGTCGGCGACGCGAGCCGCCTCTTTGGGGTCACGGGCGGTGATCAGGACGGCACTGCCCTGCGCCGCACAGCGCCGCAGCATTCCGTGCAACCAGGCCGCCTCGCGCGGCGACAGGCCGTGCCCCGGCTCGTCGAGTACGAGCGTGTGCGGGTCGCCGATCAAGGCGGCGGCCAGACCGAGCCTGCGGTCCATGCCGCGCGAGAGCGATCCCAGCCGCTGATCGGCGATACCGCTGAGGCCGACGAGATCCAGCACGGCGTCGGCGCGTTGGGCGGGAACGCCGGCTGCGGCGCCCAGCATGCGCACGTGGCTGCGTGCCGTGCGTGCGGGATGGCCGGGAACGTCACCGAGCACCACGCCGACCTCGCGGGTGGGGTGCGGGATCCGGTCCAGGGGGCGGCCGCGGAAGAGGGCAACGCCGCGGCCCGGCTCGAGTTGGAGCAGGACACGCAACGCCGTTGTCTTGCCCGCGCCGGGACCACCCAGCAGGGCGGTGACGTGCCCGGGACGGGCCTCGAAGGTCAGGTCGTCAACGGCGGGCGGGGCGCTGCGCCGGGGGGCACTGGTCAGTCCGATGGCCTGAATCATCGCTTCTCTCGCGGGGGACGGGAGACTGCTCGGCGGCTGCGGGCCGTACCCGAGATACCGGAGCAAGATAACGCGATATGTCCTACTTTCCCTGGCGGCGCGCAGCACTTGGCGTGTGACGCGTGGTTGCTGCGCCCTCCCCACCGGAAGCCCACCGAGCTCCCGCGCGCAAGTGGTGCCGCCGCGACTTCCGCGTTCTTCTCCCAGGCGCAGGCGGTTTCGCCTCAGACCTCGGGGCGCAGCATCGGCGGGTTGAGGAGCGTCGCGCCGCCCGCGCGGAACAGCTGGGCCGGCCGTCCGCCCTGACGGGTCGTCGTACCACCGGTCGGTACGAGGAAGCCCGGTGTCCCGGTCACTTTGCGGTGGAAGTTGCGCGGATCGAGGGCCACTCCCCAGACCGCTTCGTAGACCCGGCGCAGCTCGCCGACCGTGAATTCCTGGGGACAGAACGCCGTGGCCAGAGAGGAGTATTCGATCTTGGAACGCGCGCGCTCCACTCCGTCCGCGAGGATCTGCGCATGGTCGAAGGCCAGGGGGGCGACCTGCTCCCCGTCCCGCCCGAAGCCACCTTCCTGGCCGAGCAGGTCCTCCACGGGAGCCCAGCGCGCGCTGTGCGCGTCCCCGCCGGGACGCGGGGCAGGCAGGTCGGGCGCCAGTACCAGATGCGCCACGCTGACAACCCGCATGCGGGGGTCGCGCTTGGGGTCGCCGTACGTGGCGAGCTGCTCGAGGTGAGCTCCGTTGACGGGGGACTGGCCCGAGGGGTCGTGCGCCAGCAAGCCGGTCTCCTCGGCCAGCTCGCGGGCTGCGGCGGCCGCGAGGTCCTCGTCGGGCCGCACGAATCCGCCGGGCAGGGCCCACCGCCCCTGGAACGGTGGCTCACCACGGCGCACGGCCAGCGCACACAGCGCGTGCCTGCGCACGGTGAGCACGACCAGGTCGACAGTGACGGCGAAGGGCGGAAAGGCCGACGGGTCGTAGGGCGCCATGCGGTGATCATAGTCGTCTCCCTGACGATAAACAGGTCCTTGCGTGGCCCCGTGCGCGGGGGGCTGCGGATTGCTCCGCTCGGGCCCCGGCGGCCGGCCCCGTCCGGCGCCGGGGCCTCGTCCGCGGGCGTCATGATCCGCTCCCGGTCCGCCGTTGCCCGGTGCGGCGGCTGCTCGTGCCGCTCCGGACCGCGTGTCCGTCGGGCCGGGTCCGGCCGCGGGGGCGGCCGGACGGCGACCGCGGTGGCATTCGGTCGGGTCGACCGGCCTCGCGCCCGGCTCGTTCCTGGCGGAGGCACCGGCGCAGCAGCTCCGGATCAAGGCCCTCGTTGGCGCCCTGGTGCAGCAGCTTGGCGAACAGGTAGTCCGGGTCCGTGCGGAGCGCCATGCCGAGGGCGACCCGGGCCGCGGGTTCGTCGCCCGTGGACATGGCCACCCAACCGGCGAGCGTCAGCGGGGCCGCGGCGTGATCGCCGTATGCACCGACGCAGCGCCGGGCGATCGCCCTCCACACCCGCAGTGCCGCTTCGGCCTCCGGGCCTTCCATCCACTCCGCGGCGCGGTCCCGGGTCGTGCGGTCCTGCAGCCCGAGGATGATCGCGGCGGCTTCCGCGTCGGTGACCAGGGCATCGTCACGCGCATCGACCTCCGGGTGGCTGCCCGACGCCGGTGAGTCGGCGAAGCGGTCCAGCAGCCGCTGGACGAGGCCGAGCGTCTCCCCGCAGACCGTCTCCCGGTCCACTCCCCCGAGAATCCGGGGAACCAGCTCCGCGGTGGCCGCATCCAGCGCCTCCTCCTGCGCTGCCACGACCGGTTCGGTTGCCGTGAGGGGCGCGAGCCTGGCTTCCATGTCGCGCAGCGAGCCGCGCACCTGAATCCCGGCATAGGTGGCGGCCGCCGCCATCACGGACGTGCCGGGCAGGCCGAGCGGAGTGCCCTCCGCTGGGCAGCAGCGCACGTCGGGGCAGCAATACGACCAAAATCGGCGGTCGGAAATGCAGAGCGCTTCGAGCACCGGCACGTCGAGTTCGCCGCACGCCGTGCGCACTTGCTGGGCCAGCGGCCGCAGCCGCTCCATCACGTCCTGCCCGTTCTCCCCCGGCTCCGGGTCCTGACACAGGAAGACGATGATGCCCTCGGGCCGGGACAGGCGCTTCTCGCTGCCCGACACCAGGCATTCGGCGAGCTGGCCCGCGACATCAGGCCACTCGCCGGGGCTGCTGGGAATACCGAGCCGGAGACGCGCCCCGAAACGGCCGCGTTCGCCGTGCAGAGCGACGAGGACGACGCTGTCGTCGGGGTGAAAGCCCATCAAGTACGGGAGCGCGTCGGCGAGTTCCGCCGGACTGCGCAGGGTGATCTGGTCGATGGCGGACGGCTGCGAGGGTTCGATGTGCTGCGTCATGCGACGACCGTGCCGTCCGGCCGCCCGGTCGCGAAAGCCCTGTGGATAACTCCCGGATATTGTCCTACGAATTCTGTGGACGAGGGTTTTCCACAGGCAGACGGTCTCGTTCGCGCGATGTCGGTGCCATCGGGTTGCATGGGGGCATGAGCAACGAAGACCTGCGTTCGTCGGCCGATGCCGTACTCGCCCGCCTCGTCGGCGACCCGGGCGGGACCGCCCGGCTGCGCGAGGATCAGTGGCGTGCGATCGAGGCGCTGGTCGCGGAGCGCCGCCGGGCCCTGGTCGTCCAGCGCACCGGCTGGGGCAAGTCGGCGGTGTACTTCGTCGCCACGGCCCTGCTGCGCGCCGCCGGCAGCGGGCCCACGGTGATCGTCTCGCCTCTGCTCGCGCTCATGCGCAACCAGGTCGAGGCCGCCGAGCGCGCCGGTATCCGCGCGCGCACCATCAACTCCGCGAACACCGAGGAGTGGGACGCCGTCCAGGCGGAGGTGGCCGCGGGTGAGGTCGACGTCCTGCTGGTGAGCCCGGAGCGGTTGAACAACCCGGACTTCCGCGATCAGGTCCTGCCGAAACTCGCCGCCAGTACCGGGCTGCTCGTGGTCGACGAGGCACACTGCATCTCGGACTGGGGACATGACTTCCGGCCGGACTACCGGCGCCTGCGCACCATGCTCGCCGACCTGCCACCGGGCGTGCCGGTGCTGGCCACCACCGCGACGGCCAACGCCCGGGTCACCGCGGATGTCGCGGAGCAGCTCGGCACCGGCGGGGCGGCGTCGGAGGCCCTTGTCCTGCGCGGCCCGCTGGACCGCGAGAGCCTCAGCCTCGGCGTGCTGCGGCTGCCCGACGCCGCCCACCGGCTGGCCTGGCTCGCCGACCACCTCGCAGAACTCCCGGGCTCGGGGATCATCTACACGCTGACGGTGGCGGCGACCGAGGAGGTGACGGCGTTCCTGCGGCAGCGCGGGCACACGGTCGCCTCGTACTCCGGGAAGACCGAGGACGCCGACCGCCGGGCGGCCGAGGCCGACCTGCTCGGGAACCGGGTGAAGGCGCTGGTCGCCACCTCGGCGCTCGGGATGGGCTTCGACAAGCCGGACCTGGGGTTCGTCGTGCACCTCGGCTCGCCGTCCTCGCCCATCGCGTACTACCAGCAGGTGGGGCGTGCCGGACGCGGTGTTGAGCACGCCGAGGTGCTTCTGCTGCCCGGCCCCGAGGACGAGGCGATCTGGCGCTACTTCGCCTCGCTGGCCTTCCCCGCCGAGGAGCAGGTGCGGCGCACGCTCGATGTGCTCGCCCAGGCGGGGCGGCCGCTGTCCCTGCCCGCCCTGGAGCCCCAGGTCGACCTCCGGCGGTCACGGCTGGAGACGATGCTCAAGGTCCTCGACGTGGACGGGGCGGTGCACCGGGTGCGCGGTGGCTGGACGGCCACGGGCCGGCCATGGGTGTACGACGCCGAGCGCTACGCATGGGTGGCCCGTCAGCGTGAGGCCGAGCAGCAGGCGATGCGCGACTATGCCGCCACGGATGAGTGCCGCATGGAGTTCCTGCGGCGGCAGTTGGACGACGAGGCCGCGGCTTCCTGCGGGCGCTGTGACAACTGTGCGAGCGCGCGCTTCACCGCCGAGGTCTCCGCGGGCTCCCTGGAAGCCGCCCGTGGCGAGCTCGGCCGTCCCGGAGTCGAGGTGGAGCCGCGCCGGATGTGGCCGACCGGGCTGGCCGCCGTGGGCGTGGACCTCAAGGGCCGGATCCCCGCTGCCGAACAGGCTGCGCCGGGGCGGGCCCTGGGGCGTCTCTCCGACATCGGATGGGGAAACCGGCTGAGGCCGATGCTCTCCGCGCAGGGCCAGGACGGGCCGGTTCCGAGGGACGTGGCCGAAGCGGTCGTGACCGTGCTCGCCGACTGGGCGAAGGGACCCGGCGGTTGGGCATCGGGGACTCCGGAAGCCCCCAGCCGGCCCATCGGCGTGGTCACCCTTGCGTCACGCACCCGTCCGCAGCTGATCGGGAGCCTGGGCGAACACATCGCGGTGGTCGGCAGGATGCCCCTGCTCGGCTCGGTCGTCTATGCGGACGAAACCACGGACACCAGGGTGCCGCGCACCAACAGCGCGCAGCGGCTCCGGGCGCTGCACGGCGCGCTGATGGTGCCCCCCGAGCTCTCCCATGCGCTGGACGCGGCCCGCGGGCCGGTGTTGCTGGTGGACGATCTGGCCGACACGGGCTGGACCCTCGCCGTGGCTGCCCGGCTGCTCCGCAAGGCCGGGGCCGAGGGAGTCTTTCCGCTGGTCCTCGCTGTGCAGGGGTGATCCGGGAAGCATCGCAGGGATATAGGCGGCGCATCGCCAGATACCGGTCGTCGGCGCCAATTGCTCATTGCCGCCTGCGAGTACGCTCGCAAGAATTGGCAGTGTCCCCCGCACCGGCCTGCCAGTTCGGAAGGGCACTGTCGTGGTGCGCCCGAACAGGCTCCGCCCGGCGTCGCGGGCGAGCAGACGCAGACGAAGGGAGGACCGTGACCTCCGGCTTCGCTCCGCCGTCCGCCGCGTCCTTCTCCGCGGCCGCGGGCTCCCCGTCCAGGCTGGGCCGGATGCTCGAACCCGCGGAGTGGGCCGCGGCTGGTATCCCTCTGCTGCGCAACCCCCGCGAGGTCGTCACCGGCCTCCACAGCCGCCATCTGCCGACGCCGTCGACCGCAGTGGTCGCCGTTCTCGAAGCGGACGAGCGAGTCGCCGCGAGCGCGTCCTTCAGCCGCCTCGCGAGCGCGGCTGACGGCTGGGTGTTCCGGAATTCCCTGCTGACGCAACTCCGCCGGATCATCCCGCACGACCTGCGCCGACGCGTGCCCGTCCGCACGGCCGTACTCATCTACTGCCGGAACGGCGACGCCCGGTGGACCGAGGAGGACGGCGCGTGGATGTGGGGGCTGCGCGACGCCTGCACACTGCACGGGCTGCGCTGCGGCGCGTACATCACGCTGACGCGGGAGGGCTGGCAGGTGCTCGGCGAGGGACGCGCCGGCCGCCGCCCCCACGCGTCCTCCGGCCCGGAAGAGAACCACGAAGTCGTCGAGCGATGGGACGCGGTCACTGCCGCGGCCCTGCATTCTGCGGGCGGGGGCGCGGGGACGCTGCGCCACGCGGCGGCGCACTGACGGCCGTACGGGGGCCCGTACCCGGGCATCCGCGCAAGGCGTCACCGCACAGGCCATCGCCGTACGCCGCCCACGTGCCACGCCGGGTGCCGGGAACCCGGCGGTCAGACTCCGGCGCCGATGAGCGAGTTGATCCGCTGCGGGTCGCCGCAGACGATCAGTAGCACGCCCGCCCGGGACATGGCCGCGGGCAGCGCACGGGCAATGGCGTCGTCCGCCCCGCCGTTCACCGCCACGACCACAACGGGGCGGCTCGCCGCGCGCTCTGCCGCCGCCGCGTCCGCGTAGAAGACGTCGTCGCGGGCGTCGTGCTGAGCCCAGTACGAGTCCTCGCCGAAGGACAGCTCGTGCGCCGCCCACGGATGCTGCTCGCCCGTGGTCAGCAGGAGGACGTCCTGCGGGGCACGGCCGGACTCCAGCAGCAGGTCCACGGCCTCCTCGGCCGCGTCCAGCGCTCCTTCGGCGGAGGCGGGGATCAACTGGATCTGCGGGACCTGGGCGGACGCCGCGGGCGTGGCCGCGTCGCGCGAGCCGCGCTGGGCGGGTGGTGCGGCGTGGCCGCGCTGCGGACCGGGACGACCGGGCCGCATCGGGGCGGGCCCGGGTCCGGGACCAGGAACAGGACGGGGGGTCGGCGCGGATCGGCCGGCGGCCGGAGTAGCGCGGGGACCCGGGACACTCTCGTGAATCTGAGGCTCCTCGGGGATGAGAGGCATGAGCTGATGTCTATCAAACGCCGGTGCGGTACGCATCGGCGGGGCGGGGTAGAAATCGGGCAGCCGCTCAGAAGTCGAAGCCGAGCTGCCCTCCGGATTCCAGCTCCTCATCCCCTGTCCAGCCCCGCTTCAGCTTGAGGTGCTGCCAGCGGGGCAGCGCGTCCCAGTAGGCCCACGACATGCGGTGGTAGGCAGTGGGGCCCAGCTTCTCGAGGGCGGCGCGGTGCACCGGCGAGGGATATCCCGCATTGGCGGTGAAGCCGAAGTCCGGGCACTCCAGGCCCAGTTCCGCCATCATCGCGTCCCGGCGCACCTTCGCGATCACCGAGGCGGCGGCGACCGCGACACACTTCTGATCACCCTTGATGACCGTACGGACCCGCCAGGGCGCTCCCAGGTAGTTGTGCTTGCCGTCGAGGATCACCGCGTCGGGCTGCACCGGTAGCGCCTCGAGCGCCCGCAACGCCGCGAGGCGCAGGGCCGCGGTCATCCCCAGCTCGTCGATCTCGTGCGGGGAGGAATGGCCCAGTGCGTGTGCGCTCACCCACCCCTCGAGAAGCCCGGCCAGCTCGGTGCGGCGCTTGGGGGTCAGCAGTTTGGAGTCCGTGAGACCCTCGGGCGGACGCCGCAGCCCGGTGATGGCGGCGCACACCGTGACCGGACCGGCCCAGGCACCGCGCCCGACCTCATCGATGCCGGCCACGATGCGGGCACCGGTGGTGGCGCGCAGTGAGCGCTCAACGGTGTGAGTAGGCGGTTCGTAGAGCATGGCGCCATCAGATTACGCCGCCTGGGCGGCCCCGTGGCAGGTGGGCATCAGCCGGGGTGAGGGCGCAGCAGCGGCACCATCACCTCGTCGACGAACTCGGTGATCTCTTGCTTCGGCAGTTCGCTGCTGCACACCTTGGACCGGTACATCATGAGGGCGGGGAGCACATCGGCGACATGCTCGCCGGTGGCGTCGGGCCGTACGTCGCCGCGCTTGATTCCGCGCCGGACGACCTCGCCGATGAGCCGCTTGCCCGGCATGACCACCCCGTTCAGGATCAGGTCGAGGAAGCGCTCCGCGGACGAGCTGTCGCATTCGTGAAGGACGGAGCGCAGCGCGTAACCCGGTCGCGAGAACATCGCGTCGCGCAGACCGCAGCTCAGGTGGATGAGATCGTCGCGCACGCTGCCGCAGTCCGGGGGGCTGTCGAGCGTGGGCAGGCCCGCACGCAGCGCGTCGGCGACGAGGTCCTCCTTGGACGCCCAGCGCCGGTAGACGGCCGCTTTGCCCGTCTGTGCCGCCGTGGCGACCCCTTCCATGGTGAGGCCGCTCCAGCCCACGGTGCTCAGCTGGTCGAGCGTGGCGTCGAGGATGGCTCGCTCGAGCACGGGGCCACGGCGGCGCAGGGACACCGGCGGTGCCTCGGCGGTCGTCCGGCGTGAAGTGGCCATCGAATTCACTCCGTTGGGAATTTCTAGTGAACGGTTGCGTTCACTGAGTGCGGGTGACTACTGTCGGTCATGCAGTGAACGTCACCGTTCACTAAGTCTGTTATGGGGGAACCGTAGTGACAACCTCTCAGTTAGCGGCTCCACGCAAGCCGGGCGCCGCACGTCGGGAAGGCCGGCCGGGTGTCGCCCTCGCCGTCATCGCCGCCTGCCAACTCATGGTGGTACTCGACGCCACGATTGTGAATATCGCGCTCCCGCACATCCAGGAGGCGCTCAGCTTCTCCACCACTGACCTCTCGTGGGTTCTCAGCGCCTACACGCTGACGTTCGGCGGGCTGCTGCTGCTCGGCGGGCGGGCGGGCGACATTCTCGGCCGCCGGCGCGTGTTCATAACGGGCATCCTGATCTTCACGCTCGCCTCCTTGCTCGGCGGATTCGCCCAGGAGCCCTGGCAGTTGCTCACCGCCCGCGCCCTGCAGGGAGTCGGCGGCGCTATCGCCTCGCCCACCTCGCTCGCCCTGATCACCACCACGTTTCCCGAAGGGCCGGAGCGTAACCGGGCGTTCGGGGTCTTCGCCGCGGTGTCCGCCGGAGGCGGTGCGATAGGACTGCTGGCGGGTGGCATGCTCACTGAGTGGCTCGACTGGCGCTGGGTGCTGTTCGTCAATGTTCCGATCGGCATCCTGATCGCCGCACTCGCCCCGGTCTACATCAGCGAGTCACAACGCCACCCCGGCCGCTTCGACTTCGCCGGTGCGCTGACCTCCACCACCGGTATGGCCTCGCTGGTCTACGGCTTCATCCGTGCGTCGGAGGAGGGGTGGCGGGACGAGCTGACCCTCGGGGCATTCGCGGCGGCGCTGGTGCTGCTGGCCGCGTTCGCCCTGATCGAGCAGCGGGCACGGGAGCCGATCACGCCGCTGAAGATGTTCGCCGACCGGAACCGCTCCGGGACGTACGTGATCATGCTGAGCCTCTCGGCGGCGATGTTCGGCATGTTCTTCTTCATCGTGCTCTTCGTGCAGAACGTGCTGCAGTACACCCCGATTGAGGCGGGCCTCGCCTTCCTTCCCGTGACCGCGGCCATCGCGGTGGCGGCCGGGCTGTCGCAACGCCTGCTGCCCGCCCTTGGGCCCAAGCCGTTCCTCGTGGTGGGCTCGCTGATCACCGCGGTCGGCATGAGCTGGCTCACCCTGATCGGGCCCGACAGCTCGTACGCGGGCGGGGTGCTGGGGCCGATGCTGCTGTTCGGCTTCGGCATGGGCCTCAACTTCGTGACGCTGACGCTCACCGCGGTGTCCGGAGTCGCGCAGCACGAGGCGGGTGCCGCATCCGGTCTGCTCAATGCGACGCAGCAGGTCGGCGGTTCACTGGGCCTGTCGATTCTGGTGACGGTCTTCGGCACGGCGAGCCGGAACGAGGCGGAGCGCCAGGTCCCGTCCTTCATGGCGCAAGCCACGCCCGGGCAGAAGGCGGAGTTCGCCAAGTCCCATGAGCTGCCGGCCCCCTGGGGGCACCATGTGCTGGCCGAGGGCATATCCACGGCCTTCGTCGCAGGTGCGGGCATGGTCCTGCTCGCGCTGGTCATCGCGGTCGTGGTGGTCCGGGTGCGGAAGAGCGATCTGGAGGCGCTCGGCGGTGTCGCCGGTGCCGGCGGCCCTGTCGCCTGATTCGACCGCTCCCCCGGCCTCCTCGTGTGTGGGACACGGAAGGGGGCCGGGGGCGGGCTCGGACAGGACAGGGCTCGAACCTACGGGCCCGGGCGGGACGGGGCCCAGGCGGGGACGGGCCCAGGCGGGGACGGGCCCGGGCCCGGGCTCGGGCTCGGGCGGGAGGGCTAGTAGGCCTCGCGCTCGCCGCCGTACAGCCCGGCGCGGTCGCAGGAGTCCGTGCCCGCAAGCGGACGGTCCCGAAGGATGGCACGGGCCCGGTGCTCCCCGAAGCTCGTGGCGTACCAGGGCTCATCTGCGGACTGCAGATGACGTTCGATGTCCCGCAGGGCACAGGAGCGCTCCGGCTCGGGCAGCCCGTCGAGGGCGGGCACGGCGTCCGCCGACAGGTCCTGGAGGTACTCGAGGTCGATCTTGCCGGTGCGCTCGTACCGTTCGATGTTCTGCTCGGCCACGAGCCCGTCCGGTGACAGCAGTCCGAAGGCCAGCACGGCGGCTGCCGCACTTCCCACCACGGCCCTGGGCAGCCACCGGCCGCCGGCAACACCTGCGACCATGATCAGCACGATGACAAGGCCGAGCCAGAACTCGACTCCGGCCACTGAAATCCTCAGCCGGGTAAGGCCGTATGCATCGACGTACAGATCCATACGCCGCAGGGCGGAGGCGACCACGACCAGCGTGAGAGCACAGAGCGTACCGAGCACGGCGCGGACCAGCGTCCGGTCCCGCTGAGCCCCGCGCGGGGCCAAGCGCAGCGCCACCGCGATGACGACCAGAGTGAGGAGGGTTGCCCAGAGCAGCTGCCAGAAGCCCTGACGGGCGTACTGCGCATACGTCAGCCCCGTCTCACTGAGCACCTTGTCGTATCCGCCGAAGAGCACGGCGAGTTGCACGGCGATGAAGGCAGCGAAGAGCGCGTTGAGCACGACCAGCGGCAGGGCCCACTCGATTCTGCCCCGCGGTCGGCCCGGCCTGCCCTTGATCCGGTCCCAGCGCAGCGGTGCGGCGGCCGTACGTGCCGCAGCGAGCGCACCGAAGAGCCCGAGGAGGAAGAAGAAGGCACGGACCGGACTGTCCCCGATGGTCACATCGGGCGCCAGGCCGCCGAGCAGGTCGGCGAAGGCGGCATCGGCACCCGCGAAGAGCGCACCGAAGACGACCAAGAGGGCGGCCGCCACGCCCGCCGTACGGACCACGGGCCACCAGCGGTCCCGGGTACCGCCGGCTCGCTCGCGCAACCCCTGCCAGGCCCACCGGCCGCCGGGCACCAGCGCGCCCAGCACGCCGACCGAGCCGAGCAGGGCGCCTCGCCAGGTGCGGCCTCCGTGCAGGGCGAGTGACCCGAGAGCGAGAGCCGCGAGGATGGCGAGGAAGGCGGGCCATCCGGCGTCGCGCAGGGCGGGCACCGCGAGCAGGGCCAGCCCGCCGACCGCCCACACCAGGGTCCAGGGCCGGATCCGGCGGCCCGCGGCATGGGCGGCGAAGGCTGCGGTGAAGGCTGCTGCCCCCGCCACGATGAGAAGGTTGACGCCCATCCCTTCTTGCAGCAGCAGGGCGCTCAGGCCCGCTGTGGCGAAGGCGGCCCACAGGGTGGCGGGGCCGATCGGGGCCGGCGGGTCGGGCTGGATGTCCAGGCGCCACTGCGGTGCCGGCGGGCGGACGGGCCTCCACTGAACCCCGCTGTCCTCGTACGGCTGCGGTTTCCGGAGACGGGCCTGGGCCTCCGCATGGGCCTCCGCCAGGACCTCCGCCGGGCTCTCCTGCGACTCCGGTATGGCGTCTTCCGGCTCCTCGGCCTCCTGGGCCGACTCGGCATCCGGGGCAGACCCGGGTGCGTACTGGTCGTGCGGCACCGCCTCGTGCGGCTCCGCTCCCTCGGCCGCCGGCCCCTTCGGCTCCGGAGCGGTGGACTGCTGATCTGACACGGGACCCCCTCCCCGCCGGGCTCGTTCGCAGCGCTGCGGCGCACACGGCCCGGCATCTCGTTTCGGCACGTACCTGTCAAGATCGACACGGCGACGTGGCCGTCAGCGTAAGCCCAGTTCCGGCCATGTGGCGCCGCTCCACCCATCCGTGAGGCAAGCTGTGGCCCGACCGTGACGGAGGGATCCGGCCGGCCGAGACGTACGACGAGACCAGGCGGCCGGTTGGAGGGCCAGAGGGCGAGGAGTCAGAGGTTGGAGGTCAGACCTCTACGGCCGGGGTCCAAGCCGGGAGCGGCTCGGTGCGTTCCTGCCACTGGGGCGGCGGAGCACCGGCGTCCGTGGCCGCAACGATTCCGCCCACGATCGCGCAGGTGGTGTCCATATCGCCACCGACCTGAGCCGTGGTCCAGAACGCTCCCGCGTAGTCGTCGAGGTGGCGGGCCGCGGCCCAGAGCGTGAACGGCACGGTGTCGTGCGCGCTCGTGCGACGGCCGGAGCCGAGGACGGCCGCGACCGTGCCTGCGTCGCCGTAGTCGAGCATGTCGCGAGCGCGCCGCAGACCCGCCTGCACGGCGCTCCGCGGCACGAGCTCGATCACGCCGTCCAGCAGCGCCTCCGGCGCCGGGAGGCCGTCCGGGTTCGCGACCAGGGCCGCCCCTGCAGCGACCGCCATCGCCCCCGCGACCGCCTCGCGGTGCTGGTGAGTGGTGTACGAGGAGATCTCCGCCTGGTGCGTGGCCTGCTCCACGTCACCGGCGTACCAGGCGCCGAGCGGAGCGATCCGCATCGCGGCGCCGTTGCCCCACGACCCCTGCCCGTTGAAGAGCGCGGCGGCGAGCTCACGCCAGTCGCCGCCCTCCCTGATCAGCCGCAGCATCCGGTTCACGGCCGGTCCGTAGCCGCGGTCGAAGTCGTGGTGCTCGGCGAAGGACCGGGCGAGCGCGTCCTGGTCGATCCGGCCGTGCTCCACCAGCACGGAAAGGACCGAGCAGGCCATCTCGGTGTCGTCCGTCCACTGCCAGATGCCGGGAGGCAGCTCCCGCCGCTTCAGCGCGGGATAGTTCGACGGCACGAAGAACTGGGAGCCCAGGGCGTCGCCCACGGCCAGCCCCCGCAGGCTCGCGAGGGCACGCTCGCAGCGTCGCGTAAGAGTGGGATCAGCGGTCATCGCCCTGACACTCTAGCCGGTGACGTCGTACGACTCCGGGGTGCACCAGCGCTCGAAGGGCCGGTCCAGGTGGTACTTGCCGCCTGGTTCCAGGACCAGCGTCCGGAACTCTCCGTTGCCGGGATTCGACAGGGACTCGAACTCCGCCACGGTCCAGTGGAACCAGCGCATGCAGAACAGCCGCATGGTCAGACCGTGTGTGACCAGCAGCACATTGGGCGGGTGGTCAGGGTCCTCGAAGCTGCGGTGCAGGCTCTCCAGGAACGCGCCCACCCGGTCGTAGACGTCCGCGCCGGACTCCCCCTGCGCGAAGCGGTAGAAGAAGTGCCCGTACGCGTCGCGGTAGACCTTCTGCAGCCGCACGTCCTCGGCGTCCTGCCAGTTGCCCCAGTCCTGCTCCCGCAGCCGCGGCTCCTCCCGCATCCGCACCCGCCGGGGGTCGAGGTCCAGCGCCTTGAAGGTCTGGTGGGTCCGCCGGTACGGGGAGACGTACGCGCTGATGCGCTCCTCGCCGAACATCGCACGCAGCCGGACCCCGGCCTCCTCCGCCTGGTGCCAACCGCTCCGCGTCAGATGCAGCGCGTGATCCGGCAGCCGCTCGTAGACCGTGTCGTCGGCATTGCCCTCCGACTCTCCGTGCCGGAGGAGGACGATGCGCCGGGGCCGTGCCATGCGGCCACCATAATTCGCCGGTCCGGGGATCGCCGTGCCCTCAGACCGCCCAGGTCGGTTCGAGGGCCACGACATCACCGGCGAGTGCGGATATGTCGGCCTCGAGCTGGGTCCGCAGCGCCAGCCGCTCCACGCGCTCCTGGCGGTACTTCCCGTGCTCCGCTGCGGAGTCCCACAGCGACAGCACCAGGAACTCGTTCCCGGGTGCCTCCCCGAAGACCCCGCGCAGCATGCCGGGCGACCCGGCCATCGCCGGGTTCCACACCTTCTCCTGCATGAGCGTGAAGTGCTCCACCCGGTCCTCGCGGACCCGGCAGTGAGCCACCCGTGCCACATCGGCGTCCGAGAAGACCGGCTTGAATCCGACCTTCACATCGAAGCGGTGCTCGAACAGCCGGAACCGGGCGTCCTTGAAGGTGCCGGACTGGGCAGCCGCGAGCCGGTCGTGCGACCGCGCCATGAAGGAGTCGTAGAAGGCCCGGCTCTCCCAGAAGGCGAAGAGATGCGCGACGTCGGGCCGCGCCCGGCTCCAGCCACCGCCCTGCCCCCGGAACCCCGGCTCGCCGAGCAGCCCCGCCCATTTCCGCTGCCCCCGCTCGAACCCCCGGCGGTCCACCACGGTACAGCGAATCCACTTGACCAGCACCGCGCCATCGTAGTGGGAGCCGGCCGGCGGCCGGCTCCCACTCGTCAATCATTCGCGATCAGCTGATCAGCTGCAGCCGCTGGTCGAGCCGCAGCCCTCGCACAGGTAGCAGCTGCCCGCGCGGCGCATCTTGGTGCCGCAGGAGAAGCACAGCGGGGCGTCGGCGTTCAGGCCGAGCTGCATCTCGACCAGCTCCGTGGAGCTGTGCGCCTCCTTCGGGGCGGGCACGGCTGCGGTCACCTCGGGCTTCGGCGACGACGGCGAGGTCTTCCTGGGGGCCTCGACATGGCGCGGTGCCGACTGGGCGAGGCCCTCGACGTCCATCTCGTCGTCGGACGGCTCGTACGAGCCGGTCTCCAGGTGGCGCTGGCGCTCCTCGGCCGAGTGGATGCCGAGCGCGGAGCGGGTCTCGAACGGCAGGAAGTCCAGCGCGAGGCGGCGGAAGATGTAGTCGACGATCGACTGCGCCATCCGCACGTCCGGGTCGTCCGTCATGCCGGCCGGCTCGAAGCGCATGTTGGTGAACTTCGAGACGTACGTCTCCAGGGGCACGCCGTACTGCAGGCCCACGGAGACGGCGATCGAGAAGGCGTCCATCATGCCCGCGAGGGTCGAGCCCTGCTTGGACATCTTCAGGAAGACCTCGCCGAGGCCGTCGTCCGGGTAGGAGTTGGCCGTCATGTAGCCCTCGGCGCCGCCCACCGTGAAGGACGTGGTGATGCCGGGGCGGCCCTTCGGGAGGCGCTTGCGGACCGGCCGGTACTCGACGACCTTCTCCGGCACCGGCTCCGCCTGCTCCGCGGCCTTCTCCTCCTTCTTCTTGGCGGAGAGGGGCTGGCCGACCTTGCAGTTGTCGCGGTAGATCGCGAGCGCCTTCAGGCCGAGCTTCCATCCCTCGAAGTAGATCTCCTCGATCTCCTCGACCGTGGCCGACTCCGGCATGTTCACGGTCTTGGAGATGGCGCCCGACAGGAACGGCTGGGCCGCCGCCATCATGCGCACGTGGCCCATCGGTGAGATGGAGCGCTCGCCCATCGCGCAGTCGAAGACCTCGTAGTGCTCGTGCCGCAGGCCAGGGGCGTCGATGACGTTGCCGTGCTCGGCGATGTGGGCGACGATCGCCTCGACCTGCTCCGGCTGGTAGCCGAGCCGCTTCAGCGCCTTCGGGACCGTGTTGTTCACGATCTGCATCGAGCCGCCGCCGACCAGCTTCTTGAACTTGACCAGGGCCAGGTCCGGCTCGACGCCCGTGGTGTCGCAGTCCATCATCAGGCCGATGGTGCCCGTGGGGGCAAGCACGGAGGCCTGGGCGTTACGGAAGCCGCTCTTGTCGCCGAGGCGGATGACGTCCTGCCACGCCTCGGTGGCAGCGGCCCAGACCGGGGTGTCCAGGTCGTCCATGCGCTTGGCCGCGGCGTTGGCGTCCGCGTGCTGCCTCATGACGCGCTTGTGGGCGTCGGCGTTGCGGGCGTAGCCGTCGTACGGGCCGACGACCGCGGCCAGCTCGGCGGAGCGCTTGTACGAGGTGCCGGTCATCAGCGAGGTGATGGCACCCGCGAGCGCCCGGCCGCCGTCCGAGTCGTACGCGTGGCCGGTGGCCATCAGCAGCGCGCCGAGGTTGGCGTAGCCGATGCCCAGCTGGCGGAACGCGCGCGTGGTCTCGCCGATCTTCTGGGTCGGGAAGTCGGCGAAGGAGATGGAGATGTCCATCGCCGTGATGACCAACTCGACGACCTTGGCGAAGCGGTCGGCGTCGAACGACTGGTTGCCCAGGTCGTCGTCGCGCAGGAACTTCATCAGGTTCAGCGAGGCGAGGTTGCACGAGGAGTTGTCCAGGTGCATGTACTCGCTGCACGGGTTGGAGGCGGTGATCCGGCCCGTCTCCGGCGAGGTGTGCCAGTGGTTGATGGTGTCGTCGTACTGGATGCCGGGGTCGGCGCAGGCCCAGGCGGCCTCGGCCATCTTGCGGAACAGGGCCTTGGCGTCGACCTCTTCGATGACCTCACCGGTCATGCGGGCGCGCAGCCCGAACTTCGAGCCGGACTCGTACGCCTTCATGAACTCGTCGTTCACGCGGACCGAGTTGTTGGCGTTCTGGTACTGGACGGAGGTGATGTCCTCGCCGCCCAGGTCCATGTCGAAGCCCGCGTCGCGCAGGGCGCGGATCTTCTCCTCCTCCTTCACCTTGGTGTCGATGAAGGCCTCGACGTCCGGGTGGTCCACGTCCAGGACGACCATCTTGGCCGCGCGGCGGGTGGCACCACCTGACTTGATCGTTCCTGCGGAGGCGTCGGCACCGCGCATGAAGGAGACCGGCCCGGAGGCGTTGCCACCGGAGGAGAGCAGCTCCTTGGAGGACCGGATGCGGGAGAGGTTCAGGCCGGCACCGGAGCCGCCTTTGAAGATCATCCCCTCTTCCTTGTACCAGTCGAGGATCGACTCCATGGAGTCGTCGACGGAGAGGATGAAGCAGGCGGACACCTGCTGCGGCTGCTTGGTGCCGACGTTGAACCAGACCGGGGAGTTGAAGCTGAACACCTGGTGCAGCAGGGCGTAGGTGAGCTCGTGGTCGAAGATCTCGGCGTCGGCCGGGGAGGCGAAGTACCCGTGGTCCTCGCCAGCCTTGCGGTAGGTCCTGACCACGCGGTCGATGAGCTGCTTCAGGCTGGACTCGCGGACGGGCGAACCGACGGCGCCGCGGAAGTACTTGCTCGTGACGATGTTCACGGCGTTCACCGACCAGAAGTCGGGGAACTCGACGCCGCGCTGCTCGAAGTTGACCGATCCGTCACGCCAGTTGGTCATGACGACGTCACGGCGCTCCCAGACCACCTCGTCGTACGGGTGCATGCCGGGGGTGGTGTGGATGCGCTCGATACGCAGCCCCTTGCTCGCCTTGCTGCCTTTGGCACGGGAGCTTCGTGCCGGGCCGCTCGTCGTCTCTGTCATGCCGCCTCCCTAAAAGGGCATAACGCCCTGATGTGCCTTTTTCTTCCCCTAGGCACGGTGTCTGTCTGATGCCCCGGCGCTCCAGCGCGCCCCGGGCAGGTCTGGTGTCCGCCGCTAGTCGGCGGCGCCGGCCGGCGCGGGGACATCGGCGTCCTCCGCGGGCCCACCGGTGTCGGCCGTCCTCCGCTGCTCGCGCAGCTCCGCGACCGCGGCCTCGAAGTCCTCGAGCGAGTCGAACGCCCGGTACACGGACGCGAACCGCAGGTAGGCGACGAGGTCGAGCTCCTGGAGCGGGCCGAGTATCGCGAGCCCTACGTCATGGGTGGACAGCTCGGCGCTGCCGGTGGCGCGCACCGCCTCCTCGACCCGCTGGCCGAGTTTGGCGAGGGCGTCCTCCGTGACGGGCCGCCCCTGACATGCCTTGCGCACGCCGGCGATGACCTTGTCACGGCTGAAAGGTTCGGTGACTCCGCTGCGCTTGATCACCATGAGTGACGCCGTCTCCACGGTCGTGAAGCGGCGGGAGCAGTCAGGGCACTGGCGACGCCTGCGGATCGATGTCCCGTCGTCGGTGGTCCGGCTGTCCACGACGCGACTGTCCGGGTGCCTGCAGAAGGGGCAGTGCATGAGATCCCCACCCTCCCCTCGAACCCTCTGAACGTCGTACGACACAGCACAGCTGCACGGCTCCGCAGGGCCCCGGAAGGCCCTTGGGAACAGCCTCAAGCATAGGCGATATCCGCGGCCATGGAGGCCTCGGGACCACAACTTGTAGGTGGCTGCCGCCAATCAAACCACTAGATCTGGTGGTCGTCCGTCAAGCGCACACCCCGCGCGTGTCGCGTCGCCACGGCGCCCATGAGACTACGGGAGGGAGCCCGGCTACCCACACCCGGGGCGGGGTGCCACACTGGGTGACAACCCGGCAACAGTGCATGGCCGTGCCCCATGGACCCGATCCGGACGAAGGGCGCACTCCGCAAGGAATCGGCTTTCCGCCTATACACCTGAACGCTTGATCACGTCAGCCGATCTGCGAAATTTCACTCGAACGTGTGTTTGGCGCAACCTTTCGAAACCAACTACCGTTGTGCCACTAGGGAGAACCATTTCGAGAGGGGCCGACGTGACCACCACCGCAGACAGCGCCACCATCACCGCCCAGGACCGCTCCCAGCACCGATTCGAGCAGAGCCACCCGATGAATGACGCGACCACGAATCCCGAGGGGCAGAAGCCCGTGCGCTCGCTCCCCGGCCGACCTCCAGGAATCCGCGCCGACAGCTCAGGCCTCACGGACCGCCAGCGCCGGGTCATCGAGGTCATCCGGGACTCGGTGCAGCGGCGCGGTTACCCTCCGTCCATGCGCGAGATCGGCCAGGCGGTGGGCCTCTCGAGCACCTCGTCCGTCGCCCACCAGCTCATGGCCCTGGAGCGCAAGGGCTTCCTGCGCCGCGACCCGCACCGGCCGCGGGCGTACGAGGTCCGGGGGTCGGACGGCCCGGCGAGCCAGCCGACGGACACGACCGGCAAGCCCGCCGCGTCCTACGTCCCGCTGGTGGGCCGGATCGCGGCCGGCGGTCCGATCCTCGCCGAGGAGTCGGTCGAGGATGTGTTCCCCCTCCCCCGCCAACTGGTCGGTGACGGCGAACTGTTCGTGCTGAAGGTGGTCGGCGACTCGATGGTCGAAGCGGCGATCTGTGACGGCGACTGGGTCACCGTGCGCCGCCAGCCGGTCGCGGAGAACGGTGACATCGTGGCCGCCATGCTCGACGGCGAGGCCACCGTGAAGCGCTTCAAGCGGGAGGACGGCCATGTGTGGCTGCTCCCCCACAACTCCGCGTACCAGCCGATCCCCGGTGACGAGGCCACGATCCTCGGCAAGGTGGTGGCGGTGCTGCGGCGGGTCTGACGTACCCCCTCACGACCGGGCCCCGGAACCACTGCGCCGGTTCCGGGGCCCGCTGCACGTACGCCTCCGGAGGGCGCGGAGGCCTCCGGATGCGGCGCCGCGGCCGGGCGCCGCGGCCGCAGAGCGGTGCTACGTCCCGCGGCCCGGCGGAGCTAACTCTCCGCGGTGCGGGCGGCCGCGTCGATCGCGGCCAGTGAGCGGCGGACCTGATTGCGGTCGGTCGTGTACCAGAAGTCGGGCATGGAAGCCCGCAGGAAGCTGCCGTAGCGGGCGGTCGCCAGACGGGGGTCGAGGACGGCCACCACACCGCGGTCGCCGGAGGCCCGTACGAGCCGCCCGGCGCCCTGTGCCATCAGCAGCGCCGCATGTGTCGCCGCGACCGCCATGAAGCCATTGCCGCCGCCTTCCTCCACGGCCTTCTGCCGGGCGCTCATCAGCGGGTCGTCGGGCCGGGGGAAGGGGATGCGGTCCATGACGACCAACTGGCAGTTCGCCCCCGGGACATCGACCCCCTGCCACAGCGACAAGGTGCCGAACAGGCAGGTGCGGGCATCACCGGAGAAGGAGCGGATCAGCTCACCCAGGGTCTCCTCGCCCTGCAGCAGGATCGGCAGGTCGAGCCGCCCGCGCAGAGCCTCGGCCGCGGCCTGTGCGCCTCTCATCGACGAGAAGAGGCCGAGGGTGCGCCCGCCCGCGGCCTCCACGAGCTCCGCGAGCTCGTCGAGCATGTCGGTGCGGCTGCCCTCGCGGCCGGGCTGGGCCAGGTGCCGGGCGACGTAGAGGATCCCCTGCTTCCGGTAGTCGAAGGGCGAGCCGACGTCGAGGCCCTTCCAGCGCGGGCTCGTGTCCTCCTCCGCCGCGCGATCGGCCTGCGCGTCTTCGGCTTCCGCGCCATCGGCCCCTGAGCCAGCGGGCTCCGGGCCGCCGGGCTCCGGGCGGGCCCGCTCCGCGCCACCCGGCCTGCCGGGCGCTGCCTCGGGCGGCAGCCCCAGCGAGGCCGCCACACCATTGAAGTCGCCGCCGAGCTTCAGAGTCGCCGAGGTCAGCACCACCGCGCGATCGGTGAAGAGCTTCTCGCGCAGCAACCCGGACACCGAAAGGGGCGCGACCCGCAGCGATGCCCCGAAGCGGTCGTGCCGCTCGTACCAGACGACGTCGTACTCTGAGCCGGCCACGATCCGCTCCGCCACCCCGTGGACGTTCTCGATCGAGGCGAGGGCCTGTTTGCGCACCGAGTCCTCGTCCTGCATCGACTTGTCACGGGTGTTTCCGAGGGCCGTGATCACCGTGCGGGACGCGTCCCGGAGGGCCATCAGGGCGTATGCGAGGTCTTCGGGGATCTCCTCGAGACGGCCCGGCAGGACCAGCTCCATCAGCCGCTCGAAGCTCTCGGCCGCGGTCTGCAGGGCGTCCGCCGCCTTCTCGTTGACCAGCTTGGCGGCCCGGCGGACGGCGCGGTTGACCGATCCCGGGGTGAGCTCCCCGGTGGCGACGCCCGTGACCCTGGAGACCAGTTCGTGGGCCTCATCGATGACCAGCACTTCATGGCTGGGCAGCACGGGAGCGCCCTCGATGGCGTCGATCGCGAGCAGCGCATGGTTGGTGACCACGACCTCGGCGAGTTTCGCCCGCTCGCGGGCGGCCTCGGCGAAGCACTCCGCGCCGTACGCGCACTTCGACGCGCCCAGGCACTCGCGGGAGGACACGGACACCTGGGCCCAGGCCCGGTCCGAGACGCCCGGCGTGAGGTCGTCCCGGTCACCGGTCTCCGTCTCGTCGGCCCAGTCGCGCATCCGCAGCAGGTCCTTGCCGAGCCTGCTGGTCGGCGCCGCGGACTCGAACACGTCGAAGAGCCCGTCCTCCTCGTCCTGCGGCGCGCCCTCGTGCAGACGGTGCAGGCACAGGTAGTTCGAGCGCCCCTTGAGCATGGCGAACTCGGGGCGGCGGCGGAGCAACGGATGCAGCGCCTCGACCGTACGCGGCAGGTCCCGCTCGACGAGCTGGCGCTGCAGCGCCAGGGTCGCGGTGGCCACGACCACGCGCTCGCCATGCGCGAGCGCCGGCACCAGATAACCGAGTGACTTGCCGGTGCCGGTGCCCGCCTGGACCAGCAGATGGGAGTCGTCGTCGATCGCCTCGGCGACGGCTTCGGCCATAGTGACCTGGCCGGGGCGCTCGGTGCCGCCGACGGCGGTGACGGCGGCGTGCAGCAGGTCGGGAAGGGAGGGCTTCGTCATAGCGCAACCACCCTACGTGGCCGCACTGACATCGCCGTCCGTCACAGCTGGTTGAGGGGGTTGGGGACAGTGCCGTGCACGGCCGCATGCGGCCGCTCGGGCCGGTCGCGGTAGCCATCCAGGTACAGCCGGTTGCGGTTCAGACACAGCCGCTCGATGCGCGGGGTGAGCAGGTCGAAGGTGTCATACCGGTCCTTGAGCTCCGGGAAGCGCGCGTGGTGGACGAGGATCTCGTCCCGTACGAGCGACCAGAACTGGTCCTCGGCCACCCCCAGGTGCTGCGCGCAGAGTGGTGCGAGATAACGGAAGACGCCGACGAAGAGGCCGGAGTGGATGAACTGGGTGAGGAAGGCGGGCGGCTCCGTGAGCAGCACGGTGCGTACGTCCTCGGGCATGGCGGCGTGCTCGGGAAGCCGTTCGGCGCTGACGTTCACATCGTCCACGAAGTCCTTCATCGCCAGGCGGACCGGCACGTCCTGGTCGTCGAAGACGACGATGGCGTTCTCGCCGTGCGGCGAGAAGACCGTGCCGTACCGGTAGAGGAAGTGCAGCAGCGGCGGCAGCAGGGCGGCGAAGAGACGGCGCAGCCAGACGGCCGGCGCGAGCCCGGAGCGGCGGACGAGCTCGGCCGTGAAGGAGCCGCCGCGCGAGTCGGTGAGGAGGAGGGCGGCGAGGGTGCGCGCCCGCTCACCGGAGTCGAGCTGGGGGGCGAGGGGCTCGCGCCAAATGCAGCCGAGGAGCTCGCGGTACTGGTACGGGACGCCGGGCAGCCTGTCGTACAGCGGGTGCTCGACGGTGATGGAGGCTGTCTCGCCGAGCAGGACGACCCGGGTCTCGTCGCGGAGGAACGGGTCGGCGTCGCGCAGGGCGTGTACCCAGCCGGTGACGGCGGGCGCGGCCCGCGTGCGCTCGGTGGGCAGCCCGCGCCACACCAGGGTGTTGAGGATGGAGAGCGGCAGTTTGACGGTGCGGGCGCGGGGGCGGCTGGTGTTGAGGAAGGTGCGAATGGATTGCTGGGGCAGCCGGAAATCCTCGTCCTCCGGGAGCTGGATGATCGTTCCTTCAACGATCTGGGGCGCGAAGAGCTGGGCGATGTTCTCGTCCCACTGCCAGGGGTGGACGGGCAGCCAGAGGTAGTCGGCGGGGTCGCGGTGGTGCTCGGCGACCGTGCGGGCGAAGGCCGCCCGGGTTTCGGACGAGAGCTCTTCGGCGTACAGCCGGTCGGGGGTCGCGAGTGCCGGGACGCCCTGGTACTGGGCGGCATCTCGGTGTACGGCGAGCCAGGGAAGACGCTGGGGAGCGCGGGCCTCCGGGGCCCAGCGGGCCGCGTCCCTCGCGGAGAAGCCGATCCGGCCCTTGTTGACCACGATCCAGGGGTGACCGGTCTGGTGGCCTTCGAGGTCGGCGTAGCCGAGATCGGCGAGGTCTGTGACGCTCGCCGCCGCGGTGTCGAGCCGGGTGTCGGCGGCGAGCGTGGCGGTGAGCTCCCGGATGAGGTGGCCCGTCGTGTCGCCGGTCAGGCCGAGGACGGTGTCGTGGGCCAGGGCGACGAACTGCAGGGGATCCGCGGACGGGGTGATGGAGTCGGGGTCGACGCACCAGTGTCCGTAAGCGCCTCGGCGAGCGCGGAAGCGGTAGGTGGTGGAGTCGGTCACGGGGAGCCGGTAAGCCAGCGGATCGGCGCCGTCCGGCTCCGGCCTGATCACCTCCTCGTACGCGAACTCGGCGAGCATCTTCGCGAGCAGGCGGCGGGCTGCCCGGTGCCAGGTGTCCTGACGGTGCTGGGGTGGTGACGGCTGCAAGGTCTGGACTCCTCGGACGGGAACGGGAACGGGCCGAGCGGTGTACAGAAAGCAGTGGAGCAATCAGCGGGCCGCAGCGGCCCGGATCACAGGAGGTGGCGGTGAGCACGGTCGCGGATCATCAGCGCTGCTCGTTTCTCGGGGAGTTCGAGCTCGGCGTGGAAGCGGAACCCGGCGCCGAGGAAGGCGGCCACGGAGGGGGTGTTGCGGATGTCGGGTTCCGCGATCACCCGGGTACAGGAGGGGCGGTTGTCGAGAACGAGGTCGGAGACTGTGCGGAGAAGGACGGTGCCGAAGCCGCGGCCGCGGTCGGCGACGGCGCCGATGAGGAGGTGGAGTCCGGTGTCATGGGGCCGTGCCGCATAGTGGCGGGCGATGGGGTCGAGGTCGGCGCGATAGACCTCCCAGTAGCTCATGGGGGTGCCGTTGAGGACGCCCAGGCAGGGCACACTCCGGCCGTCGCCCTCGAGTTGGGCACGTAGGTGGGCGCCGGCGATGTCGTCGGGGCCTGCGAGGCCCCAGAAGGCAGCGACGGCGGGGTCGTTCATCCAGCGGGAGACGAGCGGCAGATCGCGGTCGATGCTGACGGGAACCAGCTGGAAGACGTCTGAGCGGCCGGTGGCCGGCCCCCATTCGGCGACGGAGTCCAGCAGGTCCGGGCCGGTCCATGGGGAAGGTGGTCCCGGATGGGCGCGGGGTGGGACGTCCGCGCGTGCCAGGACAGCGCGTTCCTCGGCGATCAATGCGGTGAGTTCGTCCGGCAGGTGCAGGTCGAGGGTGTCGTCGGTGCTGGAGCTGGTGCTCCGGTCGGTACGGGATTCTGCGGACGGCACGGCGACGCTCTCCTCTCGTGAGCCTCGTATGTCTCGTGAGCCTCATGGATCTCTGGACCTCCTCGGTTCCCACGGGTCTCTGTGTCACGCCGCGGATGCGACAAGGGGGTTGGGGATGGTGACGTAGACGGACTGGGTGTCGACCGGGCCGACCAGCTCATCTAGTCCGTGCAGGCGGGTGAGGAGGTTCGCCTTGCAGCGGAGGGTGGTGGATTCGAGCAGGAGGCCGGGCAGCGGTGAGCCGGTTCCGTTGGGGCCCGCGGCGGCGGCCACGCCGAGGAAGCGGCGGAAGGCAGCGAGCAGGAGGCTCTCGTCTGCGAGCCGTTGGGAGCCGAAGGCTCCGACCAGGCCGAGCACGTTGTTGATGCCGAGGTAATAGGCGAAGCGTTCGTCGGTGACCTCGTCGGAGACGAAGGTGTCGCTCTCGGTTCCGATTCCGGGCAACCTCCGGTCGAGTGCCTCCCGGTGGGACTGGCGGAAGTAGTAGCCCTGGTTGTCGCGGTAGCGACCGCCGACGGGCCAACCGTCGGCGTCCAGAAGGACGAGCGTGTTCTGCTGGTGCGCCTCGAGCGCGACGCCCGCTGCGCCGTCGAGCCACAGGACGGGCCGGACCACGGCCTCGAGGTAGCGCAGGAACCACTCGGCGGACACGGCGGCGGCCGGGCGGCCTGTCGTGGCAGCGAGCCGGGTCACGAGGTCGGCGAGGCGGGACCGCATCACCGGGACGCCGGAGGATTCGGCTCCTGGCCAGGGGCGCGGCGAGGTGAGCGCGGCGATGCACACGGCGTCGTCGCCGGAGCCGAAAGGGTTGTGCCGGATCACGGTGTCCAGGCCGGGCAGCGGCTGCCCGTCCGGTGCGCAGACGGCGATCCAGGCCGGGTCCCTGACGATGTCGAAGCAGGGGTGGGCGCTCTTCCACTGCTCGCCGAGGCCGGAGCGCAGCAGACGGTGGACCTCGACGCCGCGCTGGAGTTCCTTGCGGAGGTTCTCGCGGCGGGAGTTGGTGATGCGCAGCCCGAGGGAGAGCTTGAGCATGGCGGTGGCACCGGGCCGGTGCACCGTTCGTACAGAGGAGGTGGGATGCCAGGGCTCGCCGTGGGGCCCCAGGTCGTGCAGCAGCCCGGCATCGAGGAGTTCGGCGACGGCTGGGCGCTGCCGGAGATCGCGGGCCTGCCAGGGGTGGAGGGGCAACGGCACCGTGCCCTCGGGCAGTTGCAGATCGCCGCCCGCAAGGTTCGTGATGAGCTGCTCAGCGGTCACGGGGCGGCCGCCTTCGGTCCAGGCGGAGTCGCCGGCGAGTACGGTCCGGTCGACCGCCATCCAGTGCAGAGGGAAGGAACCGCGCAGCTCGGGTGAGTAGGCGCGGGATTCGGCATCGGAGAGCCCTTCGCGGCTCTTGGGAGTGGGGTGGAGTGGATGGCCGAGGACCAGGGACTGCTCGGCGTCGAGGAAGAGATCACCGCTGAGCCGCATGGCGGGCCGGTTCCGCCGGTCGGCGATGAACTGGGCGGTGCGGTGTACGGAGTCGGCGACGCGGCTGACGAGATCGGCCGTGTCCACGCCGGGGGTGATCGGGCCGCGCGCGCTCGTGCTGCTCGGGGCGCCGTGCGCCGCCTCCCGGGCGAGCAGGGCCGCCACGGTGACAGCTTCGGCGGCCGGGGCACCCGCCGAGCCGTTCTCCAGGACCGGGGCCCCGAACCGGTGCCACCCGGTGGCCGACCAGTAGCGGACGGGGACCAGCAGCGCGGTGCCGGTGGCGTCGAGGGGGATGCGCAGGCTGCCACCGTCCGGGGGCGGCGTGGAGTTCTCCCGCGTCCAGCAGCGCAGCAGGTTCTCCACGGCCGCCGCATCGGCCGCGACGCGCGGATCGGGGTGGTCCAGCGGATCCTTGGTGACGCGGTGCACACCGGCGGGGCCGGCCTGGCGCGGCACGGTGTGTTCAACGGTGGACGCTGCGGTCTTGGGGCCCGTGCGTGGATTCATCGTTTCGTCGGCGCGCTGGTCCAGGCGCTGCGGCCGTGGCGGAGGCGCCTTCCTCCTTCATCTGGGGGCAGGGGGCAGGACGCATGCGACGTCGCGCGGGTATCCGCATCCCGGTTCCGGCGGAGAGCTGCTGGATGGCGAACAGCTTGCGTGTTCCGGCGCCCCACCGGCGCTTCGTCACCGCGCGCTGTCCCGGGACGGCCGAGTCAGGCTCACCCCTGTGCTCCTGCGTCCGCTGCGCCTCACGCCGGTCCTTGCCGCGGTGGCGATGGCGTCGCTCAGCCGGTCGAGGACGGCTGTCGCCTGCTCGTCGGTGATCGTCAGCGGCGGCATGAGCCGGACGACGCTGGAGTGGCGACCGCCGAGTTCGACGATCAGGCCTCGCCGCAGGCACTCCTGCTGGACGGCGGCGGCGAGTCCGGGCGCGGCCGGGAGTCCCCTGCCGCTCGTGACGTCGTCCGCTGCGCCCGTGCCCTCGGGGTCGACGAGTTCCACACCGATCAGGAGCCCGCGACCGCGTACGTCCCCCATGCACGGCTGCTGTTCCGCGAAGTCGCGCAGTTGCCTCAGCATCCGGCCCCCGAGTTCCGCGGCCCGCTCGGCGAGCCGGTTCTCACGTACGTACGCCAGGGTGGCGGCCCCCGCGGCCATGGCGAGTTGATTGCCCCGGAAGGTCCCGGCGTGCGCGCCCGGCTGCCAGGTGTCGAGATCGTCGCGGTAGACCACGACGGCAAGCGGGAGACTGCCGCCGACGGCCTTGGACAGCACCATCACATCCGGCACGATCCCGCTGTGCTCGACGGCCCAAAAAGCGCCGGTCCGTCCGACGCCCGTCTGTACTTCGTCCGCGATGAGCGGAATACCGCGCGTGGCGGTGAGGTCGCGCATCCGGCGCAGCCAGCCGTCCGGTGCCGGGATGACCCCGCCCTCGCCCTGGACCGGTTCGAGGATCATTCCGCCCGGAGGCTGCACCCCGCTCTCCGGGTCGTCGAGCAGGTTCTCCGTCCAGCGCGCGGACATCTCCGCGCCGCGCTCGCCGCCGATCCCGAATGGGCAGCGGTAGTCATACGGATACGGCAGGCGCGTCACCCGCGCGTCCTGCGCGCCCCCGGATGCTTCGAGCGCCCCCGCGGTCATGCCGGGATAGGCCCCGGCGAATGCGAGCACCCCGCTATGCCCGGTCGCGGTGCGTACGAGCTTGAGGGCGGCCTGCACCGCGTCGGTGCCGGTAGGGCCGCAGAACTGCATCCGTGCCCGGTCGGCGAGTTGGCGTGGCAGGGTCCGGAACAGTTCGGTGGTGAAGTCGTCCTTGACGGGTGTCGCCAGGTCCAGGACGTGCAGTGGAGCACCGGAGTCGAGCACGGACCGGATGGCCTCGAGCACCACCGGGTGGTTGTGCCCCAGCGCCAACGACCCTGCTCCGGAAAGGCAGTCCAGATAGCGTCGGCCATCGGCGCCCTCGATCGTCAGTCCGCGTGCCCGGACCGGCACGATGGGCAGCGAGCGCGCATACGTGCGCGCCGCGGACTCGCGCAGCGACTGCCGCCGCAGGATGCCCTCGTGAGCCGCTTCGACCGGAAGGACGGGTGACGCCACCGGCGGTGGCTGGGTCACGGCCACGTTTCGTCAATCCTCCTGCTGGACGTGCTGAACGCTGATCCGCTGTCCCCCGTACGTACCAACGACGCCGAGAGCAGCGGATCACGGGCACGCGCAAGATCCTTGACGGCGGGAGGCGATGGGGAACCACGGACCCGCTCGCTGCCGTCCCCTACGGCACCCGGCATAGTGGGGGTCCTGCGCCCTTCGTCGGCGTGCATGACAAGTCCATCGCAGGTTCGAAGAGACCCAGGGGGAGTTCCGCCCATGCCATCGATACGCCCGCCCGTCTCCCGCCGCCCCGGGTGGAGGGCGCTGCGCCCCCGTGGGGCCGGATCGGCCTTCGCTGCGGTCGCGCTGACGGCTGTCCTGGCGGTGACCGCGACCGCGTGCGGTCCGACGGAGGACGACGCGAACCCGAATCCCGGCGTATCTGCGGGCGGGCAGGGCGACAGGGACATATCCCTGCCCGACCTCGACGAACGCCTCAAGGAACTGGGCATCGACGTGGACAAGTGGAAGAACGGGGAGTGGAAGGACTGGAACAGGGACGACTGGCTGCGCGAGGCCGGGGACTTCGTCAACCCGATCATCGAGGACCTGTGGAAGCCCGAGCGTATGGGGGAGGCGGAGGAGCCGCAGAAGACGGTTCCCGAGGACGTCTCCGGTGATCAGGGCGTCACCGACCCGGAGCCGCAGCCTGTCCAGGCCAAGGGAGTCGAGACCCCGTATCACGAGAACGCCGCCCCGGTGGGGAAGGTCTTCTTCGACGGCCCGAAGGGCTCGATGGTCTGCTCCGCCACTGTGGTGAAGGACCCGGCGAACCCGGGCAAGTCCAACCTCGTCTGGACGGCGGGCCACTGCGTCCACGCGGGCAAGGACGGCGGCTGGTTCCGCAACATCGCATTCGTCCCGTCCTTCAACGACAACGGCGTGCCGGACAGCCAGTTGAAGAACACTCCGCGCGAGGAGCTCATGCCCTACGGCGTCTACTGGGCCAACTGGGCGTCCACCTCGAAGCAGTGGATCTCCGAGGGCTCGGCAACCGGGGGCAACGGCGCCCCGTACGACTACGCCGTGCTGCATGTGAAGCCGGAGAAGGGCAGCGGGGGCAAGTCGCTCGAGGAGACCGTCGGCGCCGCGCTGCCGGTCGACTTCAACGCCCCTGCGGTCAACAGCATCGAGAGCATGGGGGCCTGGGGCTACCCAGCGGCGCCGCCGTACGACGGCGCCAAGATGTTCTCGTGCGTCGACAAGCCCGGTCGGCTGTCGCTGTCCTCTTCGCAGCCCACGATGTACCGCATCGGCTGCACCATGACCGGCGGCTCGTCCGGCGGCGGCTGGTTCGCCAATGGCTCCGACGGCAAGCCCGCCCTGGTGTCCAATACCTCCATCGGCCCGGTCACGGCCACATGGCTGGCAGGCCCGCACCTGGGACCTGAGGCGAAGGGCATGTTCGACGAGGTCAGCCGGAAGTTCGCCGGGGAATAGCCAGCCGGGCGGCGCCCCGCTCCCTCCGCAACGGCAGAGGCCACGCGGCGACGGAGAGGCCCGCTTCCACCGACCTCAGATCGGTGGGAGCGGGCCTCAACTCGTACCAGAGCCGCGCCTGGTGGCGAGGCGGCGGCCGTATGCCGGGCGACCTGGATGGCGGGGCGGTCAGCGCCGTCCAGCCAGGGCGTAGGGCTGCAGTTCGGCCGCAAGTTCCTCGTGGACCCGCGCCTTCAGCAGGGTGCCTTCCGGGGTGTGCTCCTCGGAGATCACCTCACCGTCGGCGTGCGCCCGCGAGACGAGCTTCCCGTGCGTGTACGGCACGAGCACCTCGACCTCGATCCGCGGCCTCGGCAGCTGAGCGTCGATCAGCCCCCGCAGCACGTCGATGCCCCGCCCTGTACGGGCCGACACCGCGATCGCATGCTTCTCCATGCGCAGCAGCCGCTGCAGGACGAGCGGATCGGTCGTGTCCGCCTTGTTGATCACCACGATCTCGGGCACGTCGACCGCGCCGACGTCGCGGATCACCTCGCGTACGGCCGCCAGCTGCTCCTCCGGGTCAGGGTGCGAGCCGTCCACCACATGCAGGATCAGATCGGCGTCACCGACCTCCTCCATGGTGGAGCGGAACGCCTCGACCAGGTGGTGCGGCAGGTGCCGGACGAATCCGACCGTGTCGGCGAGGGTGTAGAGCCGCCCGCTGGGCGTCTCGGCCCGTCGCACCGTCGGGTCGAGGGTGGCGAACAGCGCGTTCTCCACCAGCACACCCGCGCCCGTCAGGCGGTTGAGCAGCGAGGACTTTCCCGCGTTGGTGTATCCGGCGATGGCGACCGAGGGGACCTTGTTCCGCCGGCGCTCCTGCCGCTTGACGTCGCGGCCGGTCTTCATCTCCGCGATCTCCCGGCGCATCTTCGCCATCTTCTCGCGGATCCGCCGCCGGTCCGTCTCGATCTTGGTCTCACCGGGACCACGGGTGGCCATGCCGCCGCCCGAGGAACCGGAGGAGCCACCGCCACCCATCTGCCGGGACAGCGACTGACCCCAGCCGCGCAGCCGCGGCAGCATGTACTGCATCTGCGCCAGCGAGACCTGCGCCTTGCCCTCTCGGGACTTGGCATGCTGGGCGAAGATGTCGAGGATCAGGGCGGTCCGGTCGACCACCTTGACCTTGACGACATCCTCGAGGTGGATGAGCTGGCCGGGGGTGAGCTCACCGTCGCACACGACGGTGTCGGCCCCGGTCTCGAGCACGATGTCGCGCAGCTCCTGGGCCTTGCCCGAGCCGATGTACGTGGCCGGGTCGGGCTTGTCGCGGCGCTGGATCACGCCCTCCAGGACCAGCGCGCCCGCGGTCTCGGCGAGCGCGGCAAGCTCCGCGAGGGAGTTGTCCGCGTCCTGCGCCGTGCCGGACGTCCAGACGCCGACCAGCACCACGCGCTCCAGGCGCAGCTGCCGGTACTCGACCTCGGTGACGTCCTCGAGCTCGGTGGAAAGGCCGGCGACCCGGCGCAGCGCCGCGCGGTCGGAACGATCGAACTGATCGCCGTCGCGCTCCCCGTCGATCTCGTGGCTCCAGGCGACGTCCTCTTCCATCAGGGCGTCGGCCCGAAGGCTTGCCGAGAAGCGCTGGGCGTCCTGGGAAGGGGAAGAAGAGGAGGTCATTTGATCCTTACGTCGATGGGAACCCTCGTCGGGAACAACGCCGGGAAAGCCCGGACGATTCCCGGGACCGGCTTTGTAGCTGCCGACACGGAAATGGTCGCACGGCGCGCCGGGGCCGTCACGCGGGTTTCCCCGGCGGGCCCGCCGCTCCGGCCTTACGACCCGCCCGCCCCGGGCCTTACGACCCCGCTCACCCCGGCTTCACGCACCGGCCTCATCACACCGCCTCACGACCCCGCCTTACAGCCCGCTCTGCCGCTCGGCCTCACGACCCCGCCTTACAGCCCGCCCTGCCACTCGGCCTCACCGCCCGGCCTTGCGGCCCGCGCGGCCCGCCCGGCCCGCCTGGTGCGGGGCAGGCGAGGCGTCCCGCGCGACCGCCCGGTCGGCCTTCCAGTCCGGGTGTCCCGGCATCGGCGGCGTTGTGGCCCCGTACAGCCATGACCGCAGGAAGGCCGATTGGTCCTGCCCCGTGACGCGGGAGGCCAGCGCGATGAAGTCCGCCGTCGAGCCGTTCCCGTGGCGGTGCCGCGCGACCCAGGCGCGCTCCAGCCGGTCGAAGGCCGCCGCGCCGATCCGCTGCCGGAGCGCATAGAGGACCAGGGCGCCTCCGTCGTAGACGACGGGACGGAAGATGCTGATCTTCTTGCCGGGGTCGGGCGGCTGCGGAGCGGCCGGCGGGCCGCCCGCGGTCCGCCAGCCGTCGGACTTGCCGTATGCCAGACGCATCCGCTCGGTCAGCGACACACTGCCCGTCGCGTGCGCGTAGAGGGCCTCGTACCACGTGGCGTGCCCTTCGCTGAGCCATAGATCGGACCACCGCGCGGGGCTCACGCTGTTGCCGAACCACTGGTGGGCCAGCTCGTGGACCATGACCGACTCGACGTACGGCGCGGGGAAACGCGGATCCGTGAACAGCCCGCGCTCGAAGAGCGAGAGGGTCTGGGTCTCCAGCTCGAAGCCGGTCTGGGCGTCGGCGATCAGCAGCCCGTACGTCTCGAAGGGATACGGTCCGACCTTCCGCTCCATCCAGGAGATCTGCCCGGGCGTCTTGGCCAGCCAGGGCTCCAGGCGCTCGCGGTGCACGGCGGGCACCACGTCCCGTACGGGCAAGCCGTGCGGTCCACTGCGCCGCAGCACCGCGGACCGGCCGATGGAGACCTGCGCCAGCTCGGTGGCCATGGGATGCGCGGTGCGGTAGACCCAGGTCGTGGTCCGCCCGCCCTGCTCCCGGGAGAGCGGCAGCCCGCCCGCGACGACGGTGAGGTCCTTCGGCGCGATGACGCGGAAGGTGAAGCGGGCCTTGTCGGCGGGGTGGTCGTTGCACGGGAAGACGCGGTGCGCGGCATCCGGCTGGCTCGCCATCGCCAGGCCGTCCCGGGTGCGCACCCAGCCGCCGTCGGCTCCGGTGCCGGGATCGCTGGTGTGCGCGACGTTGACGCGGAGCGGGGCGCCGGCCGAGAGCGGATCGGCCGGGGTGACGGCCAGGTCCTCTCCGACGCTGCGGAAGCGGGCGGGCTTGCCGTTGACCTCCACGGACCGGACCCTGCCGCGCGCGAAGTCGAGATTGAAGCCGTCGAGCGGGGCCGTGGTGCGGGCGTCGATGGACGTGATGGCCTGCAGCGGCCTTCTGTTGCTGCCGGAGTAGTCGAAGGCGATGTCGTATTCCAGGACGTCGTAGCCGGGGTTCCCCAGGTGCGGGTACAGCCGGTCGCCGATCCCCAGCGGGGCCGGTGCCGGGATCCCGGCCGCGACGAGGGTGGCCATGGTGGCGGCGGCGAAGGCCGCCCTGCGTGCCCTGCGGCGCGGGGGTCGGATCATGCAATACGGCTATCAGCGCGGCGCGGAACTCCGGCGGAGCCGCGCGCCGTACGCACCCGAAAGGGCGCTTCCGGGCTTCCGGGCGGTCCTCGTGGTCAGTCAGGCGTTCGTCCGCGGCACGGCGGTGACGGGACGCTGACCGCGGGTCACGTCGTACACCCCCGGCACCTTCAGCATCGCGCGCATCAGGGCGGGCAGCCGCGCAGCGTCCGGGAGCTGGAGCGTGTACGTATGGCGGACGCGCTGTTCGCGGGGCGGTTCCACCGCGGCGGCGAGGATCGCGGCCCCTTCGAGCGCGATGGCCTCGGTGAGGTCGGCGAGCAGGTGCGGCCGGCCGAAGGCCTCGGCGAGGAGCGTCACGCGACAGTCGCCGGTGGTGCCGTCGCCCCGCCCGCGCCAGTGGACCCCCACCGGGTGACGCCCGGCCACTTGCATCCGGGCGACCGCGGGGCACTGCGCGCGGTGCACGGTGACGGCGCCGCCGCGAACGGCGAATCCGGTGACCGCGTCGGGGGGTACGGGGGTGCAGCAGCGCGCGAGCCGCACGGTCGCGCCGGGCAGGTCGGCGACGGCGGCGAGCGCCGCCGCGTGGCCCGGCACCCGCCCGGCCGCCACCGCCTCGGTGTCCCCCTGCTCCTGCCCTTGCCCTTGCCCTTGTCGTTGCCCGCGCTCCTCCTCTTGCTCCTGCTGTGCAGGAGACCCGGTGTCGGCGGGGGCTTTGGAGGCCTCCGGGTGAGCGGTCAGCCAGCGCGTGATGGCGATACGGGCCGCGGGCGTACGCGCGTACTCCAGCCACTCGGGGGACGGCCCCGCGGCCGCGTCCTGGGCCATGAGGAGCTGCAGCGTGTCGCCGTCGGCGAGCACGGTGGCCAGGGTGGCGAGCCGGCCGTTGACGCGCGCGCCGATGCACATGTGCGCGGCCTCGCCGTGCAGCGCGTAGGCGGCGTCCACACAACTGGCGCCCGCCGGGAGCCCGAACGTGCCGCCGTCGGCCCGGAAGACCGTGATCTCCCGGTCCTGGGCGAGGTCATCGCGCAGCGAGGTCCAGAAGGTGTCGGGGTCGGGGGCCGACTGCTGCCAGGCGAGCAGCCGGGACAGCCAGCCGGGGCGCGTGGGGTCGGCGCGCTCGCCCTCGGTGGATGCCTCGCGGCCCGCCCCGCCGCCTGCGGCGGGTTCAGACCCTGGGGCCCCCTCCGGCCCCTCGGTGCCCTCCGCGCCCTCCGCGCCCTCCGCGCCACCCGTGCCGCCTGTGCCCTCGCCGCCCTCCGTGCCGTCCGCAGCCGAGGCGTACGGATTGCCGAGCGCGATCACGCCCGCCTCCGCCACCCGGTGCATCTGGTGCGTACGGATGAGGACTTCGGCGACGTCGCCGCCCGGCCGGGAGGCGACCGCGGTGTGCAGGGACTGGTAGAGGTTGAACTTCGGGACGGCGATGAAATCCTTGAACTCGGAGATGACCGGGGTGAAGCAGGTGTGCAGTTCGCCGAGCACCGCGTAGCAGTCGGCGTCCTCCGCGACCAGCACCAGGAGCCGCCCGAAGTCGGTGCCGCCCAGCGCGCCGCGTTTCAGGCGCACCCGGTGGACTGACACCAAGTGCCGCGGCCTGACCTCGACTTCGGCGCCGATGCCCGCATCGCGCAGTACGGAGCGCACCTCCTCCGCGATCGCGGGCAGCGGATCCGGGCGGCCCGCCCGGTCGAGGACGAGATCGCGGGTGCGCTCGTACTCGTCGGGGTGGAGGACGGCGAAGACCAGGTCCTCGAGCTCGGTCTTGAGCGCCTGTACGCCGAGCCGCTCGGCCAGCGGAATCAGCACGTCCAGCGTCACTCTGGCGATCCTGGCCTGCTTCTCCGGGCGCATCACGCCCAGAGTCCGCATGTTGTGCAGCCGGTCGGCCAGCTTGATGGACATCACGCGCACGTCGTTGCCCGTCGCGACGAGCATCTTGCGGAAGGTCTCGGGCTCGGCGGCGGCGCCGTAGTCGACCTTCTCCAGCTTGGTGACGCCGTCGACGAGGTAGCCGACCTCCTCGCCGAACTCCTCCCGTACCTGATCGAGCGTCACGTCGGTGTCCTCGACGGTGTCGTGGAGCAGGGAGGCGGTCAGGGTGGTCGTCTCGGCGCCGAGTTCGGCGAGGATCAGCGTGACCGCCAGGGGATGGGTGATGTACGGCTCGCCGCTCTTGCGCAACTGGCCGCGGTGCGAGGACTCCGCGAGGACGTACGCCCGGCGCAGGGGGTCGAGGTCGGCACCGGGGTGGTGCGCCCGGTGCACCTTCGCCACATGGTCGATCGCGTCCGGCAGGCGGTCCCGGGGCGCAGGCCCGAGCAGCGCTGCGCGCCCGAGTCTGCGCAGTTCGATATGAGGGCGGCCGCGCCTGCGGGCGGGAGGACCTGGATTGGTGGCCTCTGCGCTCATGGGCACCTCCGGCGGCATCGGCCGGCGGGGCTCGGTCACCCGGGCCGGTGCCCGACACCCGGCCGGTGCTTGATGCTACCGACCCCATCACGCACGGCCGACCGGCTCTCGCTCAGAGTGAACCGGATCACCCATTCGAGCGAGGATTCAGGCAGAAGCGATTGCGAGCCCGTCGAGGTCGATCAGGCCCTCGGCCACGATCACGGCGGGGCCTGTCATCTCGATGCGGCCGTCGGGGTGTTCGGAGATCACCAGGCGCCCGCCGGGGACGTCGACGGTGTACATGGCCGGGCGGCCGGTCACGGCCGGGTCGGCCCCGTCGCGGCGTGCGGCGGCGACCATGACGGCGCATGCTCCCGTTCCGCAGGAACGGGTCTCGCCCGAGCCGCGCTCGTGAACACGCATCGCCACGTGGGCCGGACCGCGGGCGACGACGAACTCGACGTTCGTGCCCTCCGGGTAGGCGGAGGCGGGCTGTACGGGCGGCGGGCTCAGCAGGTCGCCCGCCTCGGCCAGGTCCTCGACGAAGGCGACGGCGTGCGGGTTGCCCATGCTGACGTTACGGGCGGGCCAACTGCGGTCCCCTACGGAGACGGTGACCTCGCCCTCCGGGAGGAACGCCTTGCCCATGCCCACCGTGATGTCGCCGCCCGCGCTGTCCTTGGCGATGTGCACCTGCCGCACCCCGGCGCGGGTGGCGATCGCCAGGTCGCCCTCGCCGACCAGGCCCGCGCGCTGCAGATAGCGCGCGAAGACGCGGACGCCGTTGCCGCACATCTCGGCGATGCTGCCGTCGCCGTTGCGGTAGTCCATGAACCACTCGGCTTCCGCGGCCATCCCGGCGGCCTCGGGGTGCGCGGCGGACCGTACGACGTGCAGCAGCCCGTCCCCGCCGATCCCGGCCCGCCGGTCGCAGAGCCGCGCCACGGCGGCCGCCGGGAGGTCCAGGGCGTTGTCGGGGTCGGGAATGATCACGAAGTCGTTCTCGGTGCCGTGACCCTTGAGGAAGGGAATCTGCGCGGTGCTCACACCCCGATCCTACGGGTCCGCTCGCCACGGCGGCCGCTCCGCGTCGAGGGAGCCGGTGCCGCGAAAGGCGGCGCACGCTCCCCATCGAGGCAGCGGGCACCGCTCAACGGAGAATGCGCCCGACGGCAACAAGCACGAGCCCGCCCGCCACACGGCCACCCGCGTCGAGAGAGCGGACGTCGCTGAACGGCGGCTGCGCCCGACGCCTGGAAACGCGAGCCCGCCCGCCACGGCGGCCGCTCCCCCTCGAGAGAGCCGGTGCCGCGCAACGGCGAGCGCGCCCGACGGCAAGAAGCACGGAACCCCCGCTACGACGGCCACCCCGCGTCGAGAGAGCGGGCATCGCTCAACGGCGGCGGCGCCGACCGCAAGAAGCACGGAACCCGCCACAACGGCCACCCCGCGTCCAGGCAGCGGGCATCCCTGGACGGCGAATGCGCTCGACGACAACACGGATGTCGCCGCGACGGCCGCTCCCCGTCGAGAGAGCCCGTGCCGCTGAGCGGCGGACCGCGCTGGGCGGCACGGAGCAGTGCAGCCCCGCGTCGAGGGAGCCGGTGTCGCTGAGCGGCGGGGGCGTTCGGCGGCAATGAGCAGTGTCGGTCCGCGGCGGGGAGCTGGTGGCGCTCGACCTCTTGTGCTTCGTGGCGGGCGCCGTGCTTCGCCGTCGCGTGGGGCGGTCCGCTGTCAGCGGAGGCGGGCCACTCGCCAGATGGCGAGGGCGGCGATCGTCAGGACCACCAGGACGTAGAGGGCGACGACTCGCCAGTCCGGGCGCGTGCCGGAGCCGTGGGGCGGCAGGCCCGGCCAGGTGAGGCCGACGCGGCGGCCGGCCATCATGCCCCAGCCCGCGGCGCAGCTGCTGATCAGCAGGCCGAGCATCGCCACGACCGCGCCGCCGTCGCCGAATTCGAAGGCGAGCGGGAAGGCGAACATCAACGAACCCGCGGCCGCGAGGCCGACGATCGGAGCGATCTGCCAGATCCGCAGCCGCCGCGGCGGGCGCAGCTCCCGGAAGGACTCGCCGCCGGTCTCACTCTCCGGACCGTCCGGTGTCAACTCGTCCGAATCCTCCTCCTGCGGCGGATACGGCTTGTCACGAGGGCCGGCCTCCATCGCCACACGCCCTCCCAGCTCAGACATCACGGCTCGATCGAAGGTCGATGATGGCACGCCGTTCGAGGCCCGGACGGCGGCCGGAGCGTCCCGATGCCATCACGTGATCAGGCTGTGACCGCCCGTTCGACCAACGTCAACGCCCGTCCCAGAAGTTCCGGCCGCCGGTCCGCGGCGCCGCTGAGCCAGTGCACCCGGGGATCCCTGCGGAACCACGAGTCCTGGCGGCGCGCGAAGCGCTTGGTGGCGCGTACGGTCTCGGCTCGCGCCTCCTCCTCGCTGCACTCCCCGGCCAGGAAGGCGAGCACCTGCTGGTAGCCGAGCGCGCGCGAGGCCGTACGCCCCTCCCGCAGGCCGACGGTCTCCAGGGACCGCACCTCGTCGACGAGGCCCGCCTCCCACATGCGGTCCACCCGCAGCGCGATCCGCTCGTCGAGTTCGGGCCGTTCGACGTCCACGCCGATCTGCACGGTGTCGTAGACAGCGTGGTGCCCGGGGAGGTTGGCGGTGAAGGGGCGGCCGGTGATCTCGATGACCTCCAGCGCGCGTACGATGCGCCGCCCGTTGCTGGGCAGGATGGCGCGGCCCGCCTCCGGGTCCTCGGCCGCGAGCCGGGCGTGCAGGACCCCGGAGCCGTGCGATGCCAACTCGGCCTCCAGGCGCGCGCGTACGTCCGGATCGGTACCGGGGAACTCCAGCGCGTCGATGGCCCCGCGCACGTAGAGACCCGAGCCGCCCACCAGGACCGGGGTGCGCCCCGCGGCCAGCAGGCGGTCGATCTCCGCCCGGGCGACCCGCTGGTACTCGGCGACGCTCGCGGTCTCCGTCACATCCCAGATGTCCAGGAGGTGGTGCGGCACGCCCTGGCGTTCCGCGGGCGTGAGTTTGGCGGTGCCGATGTCCATGCCCCGGTACAGCTGCATCGAGTCGGCGTTGACGATCTCTCCGTCCAGGTGCTGGGCGAGAGCCACACCGAGATCGGACTTTCCGGCTGCGGTGGGCCCGACGACGGCGATGACCCGGGACACGGGCGCGGTGCTTCTCACTGGCACAGTCTCGCAAACCTCGAGGCGTCTCCTCGAACGAGTGACGTGACGGCCCCGGCCGGGGGTCGTTGCCTGTTGCGAGGTCCTGCACGCCGGTTTACGAGCCGGTCCGCCGAGCGCCGCAATGGGACGCTCCGGGGGACGCGGGATTTCGCTCGCACGAGTAATCTATGGAGTGGATATGGGCGTGTTTGCAAGGTTTCGCCGTCGTTCGTCCGCCGGGTCAACGGAGGAGGCGGCACAGGCCACTCCGACGGCGGAAACCGCTGAGGCTGCGGTGGAGGAGCCGGCAGGGGACGCGAAGCCGCCCGAGGCGGCAGAAGCTGTCGAGATCCCCAAGCAGCAGTCCGCGGACGAGGCCGCCGACAGCGAGACCGGCGAGGGCGCCAGGAACTAGTCCTTCGACAGGGAAGGTGGCCGGCCCCATGGGGATGATGGACAAGGTCAAGGCCAAGCTCAACCGGGGCAAGGCCGAAGAGGGCGCACGCAAGCACCGTGGCAAGATCGACAAGGGGGTGGACACGGCGGCGTCCACGAGCGACGAGAAGACCCAAGGCAAGTACAGCAGCCAGATCGACACCGGCAGGGACAAGGCCAAGGAGTCCCCTGACCGCAAGCAGCAGAAGGACGAGGGCACCGGCACCTGACCATCGAGAGGCTCGATACCGAGTACGGAGTACGGCCGCGAAGTGCATCGCTTCGCGGCCGTCCGCGCGTACGGGCACAGGACGCGCGTCAGGGCGTCCGCGGCCGGTGCGGCAGCGGCCTCTTCGTCTCCTACGACGTCTACGACCAGGTCGCGACGAAGTAGCCGACCCCGTACGGGGCGTCGTCGTAGAGGAGCCTGCCCTCGAGACCGGCGCCCTCCCCAGCGCCCGCGAGCACCTGCCAGACGCCACGGCCCGCGGCCTGCACCTCGTACGCCAGCTCCTCGTCGAGCGCCAGCAGGGCCGCGGTGTCGGCAGCGCCCAGCGCTCGTGCGGCCTCGGCGTCGAAACCGGCGGCCCGCTCGTCGAGGTAGCCGGGCGCCTTGAGGGTCCGGCAGGCGCTGCCGTCCCCCATCACCAGGAGGGCGAGCCGCTCGGCGCCGGCCGCCACGCCCCGGCCCGCTTCGGCGCAGCGGTCGGCGGTGAGCTGCTCGCCGACTCCGAGGCCCTCGACGGGGGCGGCGGCCCACTGCGTACGCTCCAGCAGCCAGGCGGCGACGGCGAGGGAGGGCGGCAGCTCGCGCTCGCCGTGGGGTGCGCCCGGGGCCGCGCCGGATGAATCCTCGCCTGCGCCGAGGCGGACCTCCAGGTCGACTCCGAAGCCACGGAACGAGCCGCTCGCGGCCTGGGGATACGGGCCGCGCCCGGGCTCGTCGGCGGGACCGACGACGAGGAGGCGGTCGGGGCGGGCGGCTGCGAGCACGGCGAGGGCGTCCGAGCAGGCGGCGCGGAGGGCGTCGAGCTCGGAGGCGGCGCCGGCGGCCACCTCGGGGACGAGCAGGGGCGGCGAGGGACATACGGCGGCTGCGGCAAGCATGTCCCGCACCCTAACGCTCGCCGCTCGGGCCGCTCCGCGCGTCGGGCCGCTGACCGACGCGGGCGGTGGCGGCCCGGCCTCCCACCGGGTACGAACGGTCACTCGCCCAGGCGGCTGTTGATTCCTCCTGAACCAACGGCTGCGTCTACGGGCGCCCCTCGCGCAGCACGCGCGCGTGAGGCGTTCAGCAGAAGGCCCTGCCGCGCAGCCCGCCCCCCAGGGCGTGCCCTCAGTCGCAGCCGCAGGCCGAGGCGGGGGCCGGGGCTGGTGCCGGGGCGCCGATCGTGGGCAGGCCGAGCATGACGCCGCTCGGGGCAGGCGGGGCAGCGTTGCGGCGCTCCCAGGCGTCGCCCGCGCTCGTACGGCGGACGCCCTTCGCGGGGCCCTCCGCCAGCAGGTGGTGGGGCGCCGCGTAGGTGATCCCGACCTCGACGACATCGCCCGGTCGCACCGGCTCTTCGGGACGGGTGAAGTGAACGAGGCGGTTGTCGGGAGCGCGGCCGGAGAGACGGTGCGTGGCGTCGTCCTTGCGGCCCTCGCCCTCGGCGACCAGGACCTCGACCGTGCGGCCGACCTGCTTCTTGTTCTCGGCCCAGGAGATCTCCTCCTGGAGGGCGACGAGACGCTCGTAGCGCGTCTGCACGACCTCCTTCGGGATCTGCCCGTCCATCTCCGCCGCGGGAGTCCCGGGGCGCTTGGAGTACTGGAAGGTGAAGGCCTGCGCGAAGCGCGCCTCCCGAACCACGTGCATGGTCTCCTCGAAGTCCTCCTCGGTCTCGCCGGGGAAGCCCACGATGATGTCCGTCGAGATGGCGGCGTCCGGCATCGCGGCCCGTACCTTCTCGATGATGCCGAGGTAACGGTCCTGGCGGTACGAGCGGCGCATCGCCTTCAGGACGGCGTTCGAGCCGGACTGCAGGGGCATGTGCAGCTGCGGCATGACGTTCCGCGTCTCGGCCATCGCCGCGATCACGTCGTCCGTGAAGTCGCGCGGATGCGGCGAGGTGAAGCGGACCCGCTCGAGCCCGTCAATGCGGCCGCAGGCGCGCAGCAGCTTCGAGAAGGCCTCGCGGTCGCCGATGTCCGAGCCGTACGCGTTGACGTTCTGGCCGAGCAGCGTGATCTCGGTGACGCCCTCGCCGACCAGGGCCTCCACCTCGGCGAGGATGTCGCCGGGCCGCCGGTCCTTCTCCTTGCCGCGGAGCGCCGGGACGATGCAGAAGGTGCAGGTGTTGTTGCAGCCGACCGAGATGGAGACCCAGGCGGCGTACGCGGACTCGCGCCGGGTCGGCAGCGTGGACGGGAAGGCCTCGAGGGACTCGGCGATCTCGACCTGCGCCTCCTGCTGGACGCGGGCGCGCTCGAGCAGCACGGGCAGCTTGCCGATGTTGTGGGTGCCGAAGACGACGTCGACCCAGGGGGCCTTCTTGACGATGGTGTCGCGGTCCTTCTGCGCAAGGCAGCCGCCGACGGCGATCTGCATGCCGGGCCGCCTCGCCTTGATCGGGGCGAGTCGGCCGAGGTTGCCGTAGAGCCGGTTGTCCGCGTTCTCCCGCACCGCGCAGGTGTTGAAGACGACGATGTCGGCCTCGCCCTCGCCGGTGCCCTCGGGCGCCCGGACGTAACCGGCGTCCTCCAGCAGGCCGGAGAGCCGCTCGGAGTCGTGGACGTTCATCTGGCACCCGTAGGTGCGGATTTCGTAGCTTCGGGTGAGGGCGTCCTGCGCGGTCATGCAACCAGGGTAGGCGGTGCCGGAGGTACCTCCCGACCCCGGAGCCTCGCCACAGGGCCCGGGTCCGGAGCCATCGCTCTCCGGATCTCGCTCCGCCGGAGGCTCCGCCCCCTGTCCGCGCCGATCGGGCTGCCTCATGAGCGACTCCTTGCGGAACTCCCTGCGGAACTCCCTGAGCAACTCGGCGAAAAACCTATCCCACATTCCAACCAGTCGGTATTGTGCGCGGGCCGGGTCACTCGTGGAACGGGAGGGACCCACAGCGCGACGTTGTTCCGGCCGACCCCGGCCGGAACAACCCGACCGCGCACACGCGGCACTCCCGGACCACCGCCTCCGGCCCCCCACGCACCGCACTTTCACGCTGCACGCAGGAGCCGAGCCGTACGGAGGGCCGGGCGATGACGCACTACGGGGACAACTGGTACCCCCAGGAACCACCACCACGGTGGCCGACCGAACCACCAGCGCCCTGGCCGTCCGGAACACCACCCTGGCCGACCCAACCACCACCCTGGCCGGCCGAACCACCGCCCCCCTGGCCGGCCGAGCCGCCACCACCCTGGCCGGCCGAGCCACCGCTGCAGACCCGCTCGTACCACCCCCCACCGCCGCGCGGCGACGAACTGAGGTCTCTCCGCTCGGCCTACCGTCTGCTCCGCCGGGTCTCGACCCTCACCGCACTCGGCTACTTCGTCATCTACGTGATCCTTTCCTGCTACGCGGAGGACCTGATGAGCACCCGGGTCGCCGGAGAGCTGCCGGTGGGGATCGCCCTGGGGCTGCTCCAGCTCGGGGTGACGTTCGCGGCGGTCCGCTGGTACGAGCACAGCGCACGCCGCTCGGTGGATCCCCGCGCGCTGCGCGTCAGGCAACTGCGCGGCAGGCAGGGCGAGAATGCGGGGGCGGGCAGGTGAACAGCGACTTCGGCTCAGGGACGCAGACCACGGTCCTGCTCATCTTCACGGTGCTGGTCACCGTCACGCTGCTGCTCTGCGTGATGGCGGGACCCGACCGCGACGACCTGGCGAACTTCTACACCGGCTATCGCAGGCTCACTCCGTTCAAGAACGGGCTGGCCATCGCCGGCGACTACATCTCCGCGGCCACCGTGCTGAGCACCACCGGCATCATCGCGCTCGCCGGCTACGACGGCTTCGTCCTGGCGACGAGCACCGGGCTGTCGCTGGTGCTGCTGATGTTCCTGCTCGCCGAACCGCTGCGCAACGCGGGGCAGTACACCATGGGTGACGTCCTGGCCCGCACTATGCCCGGCCCGGCCGTACGCATCGCCGCCGCCGTCATCACTCTCGCCGCGTCCCTGCCGTTCCTGGTCGTCCAGTTGTCCGGGGCCGGGTCGCTGCTCATCTTCATCCTCGACATCCCGCTCGAGGGCGCCAAAACGGCCTGCATCGTCATCGTCGGCACCCTGATGATCGTTTACGCGGGCCTCGGCGGCATGAGGGGAACCGCTCTCGTCCAGATCATCAAGATCGTGCTGCTGCTCGCCGTCAGTGGCTTCGTCGCCGTCCTGGTGCTGAACCGCTTCGACTGGAGCACGGACGCCCTGCTCCAGGCCGCACAGCGGGGCAGCGGGGCAGGCTCCGCATACCTCGAACAGGGCCTGCAACTGGGCCGGTCGACCAGTGCCGAGCTGGACTTCATCAGTCTGCAGTTCACCGTCGTGCTCGGCGTTGGCTGCCTGCCGCACGTCACGATGCGTCTGTACTCCGCGAAGGACGCGCCAGCTGTGCGCCGCTCGATGTCCTGGGCGGTCGGTGCGGTCACCACCTTCTGCCTGCTGGTGATCATCATGGGGGCCGGCGCGGCGGCGCTGGTCGGATCGCGCCTGATCACCCGTGCCGACCCCCATGGCAGGACGTCCGTACTGATGCTCTCCCGGGCGCTCGGGCAGGAGACGTCGGTCAGCGAGACCCTGCTCTACTCGGCTGTGGCCGGGATGGTCTTCATCACCCTGCTGTCGTCCGTGGCGGGAATGACCCTGGCCGCCGCCTCGTCACTCGCCCATGACCTGTATGCGCACGCGATACGGCGCGGGCGGGCGCATCCGCGCACCGAGATGACGGTGGCGGGATGGACCGTCGCCGCCGTGGGCACGATCGCCATCGTGCTCGCCGTGCTGGTGCAGAACTGGAACGTCGCGGTGCTGACCACGCTGGCCGTCTGCATCGGAGCCTCAGCTGTGGCCCCCGCGCTGACGTACTCCCTGTTCTGGAGGGGATTCACGCGCACCGGGCTGCTCGCCACGCTCTACGGCGGGGCGGCGTGCGCACTGGTGCTGATGATCTTCTCCAAGGCCGTTTCGGGCACACCGGATGCGGTCTTCCCCGACACCGACTTCCACTGGTTTCCTTTGCAGTCGACGGGGCTGATCTCCGTTCCCGTGGGCTACCTGGCGGGCTGGCTGGGCAGCCGTCTCGACCGCCGCCGCCGACCCGCCGCCGGCCGCGAGAGCCGGCAGCGCTACGAGGAGAGCGAGGCCCGGCTGCTCGCCGCCGCCGACTGAAAAGCCCGTCGGCGACATCATCCATATTCCCAAACGGTGATGGATGGTTGAATCCCGCTACGTAATCGAGGCTGCACGCGGCAGGTTATCGGTTACGCAATGGACTACTCCACTCCGACAATTGCATTGGCCAGTCAACACGCCCCTGTCCGGGGCCTGGAAGATTCCGGCCACATTATGTGGACCGGTCGGGGCAGGATCGGGTTGCCGGAACCCCCCAGCGACTGCAGATCGGATACATCTGCCCTGGTGAGCGACTGTCTGATACATCAACCATCATCAAGTACCCGGTTGTCACTCTGTCTTGAACATTCAGGGAGAGACCAGGCGGGCTTTGGCTTTTACCTCGGCGCGGTACTCTCTCAACTCCCGCACCGCCCACCGGATGACCGACCGTCCGACGGAGGGCAGCCGGGTAGAAAGCGATTTCACGTGAGACGATTTCTCCACGAGGCCCCCGAATTCCTTGCGGTCACCGCTCAGTTCACCGGAGCAAGCTCCGATCCAGAGAAGGAGACCACCATCGTGCCGACTCCCCTATTCGCTACCGTCCCCCTGCACGCCTTGGTCGCCGGTCCCCACGGCGCATGGCGACCGGGCCGCATCCTCACCACACGGACCGGCCACGCCACAGTCACCCGTCCGGCGACCGTCGAGGATCACGCCGCCGTCAACCCCCTTCACAACCGCTGCTCGTTGGCGTCCCTCTGCGCCCGCTACCAGAACCCGCGCCGCGTCCTGAGCGCGGCCGAGTGGCGTCACATGACACACCCCGACCGCGGCCTGAGCTGGGTCACCCACCCCCAGGGTGACCCGCACACCGTCATCGCGGTGCTGAATCTGATGCGTACCCAGGAGGAGCGCACAGCCGAGCTGGGACTGCTGGTCGAGGACGGCTGGCAGAGCAGGGGCCTGGGCACCGCACTCGCCCGCCACGCCTTCGAGGCCGCTCCCATGCTGGGCTACCGCACAGTGACCGTGCTGACCGGAGCGGACAACGTCCGCATGCTGCGCATACTGAAGGGCGTCGGCGCCACGCTGCCCCCTCCCTCCGGAACGATCGTCAACGCGACGCTCCTCGTGGAGTAGGACTGCCGGGCGCCCTCGCGGGAGCGTGGCTGAGGGCCATGACGGAGCCGGCCCGCGCTGACCGGCGGGTCACCCGGGCGGTTCCGACAGATGCGCCAGGATGCCGCAGACCTCTTCCACGATCTCCCGCGCCTCTGCCGTGTCCGCGCAGTCGGCAAGCTCGCGGGCCGCCCCGCCGATCACCGATGTCAGCAGGGTCACCCGGACCCGGCCGGCGCGGCGGGTCTCGTCCACCCTGAGGAGCTTGGCGTTGCGCCGTACCCAGCAGCGGTCCCACTGCCGCCGCACGGCGTCGAAGCCGGTGGGGCCGTCGTTCTCCAGCAGCAGTCTGCCGATGCGCCGCTGCTCCCAGGCGCCCTCCAGATACGCCCGGGCTCCCGCCACGAACAGGGCGATGGGGTCCTCGACGCCCTTGCCGCGCGCTTCGGCCACGACCGCCGCGGTCCGCCGCTCCTGCTCCTCCTGGAACTCCTCCCACAGCGCGAGGTACAGCCCTCTCTTGCCTCCGTAGTGGTGGAGGAGGTTCCCGACAGCGGTCCCGGAGCGCGCGGCGATCTCGGTCACGCTCGCGTTGCTGTAGCCGCGCTCGGTGAACACGTCGAGTACGACGTCCAGCAGCGCGCGCCGTGCCGGGAAGTCCGCCGCGGCCGCTGTGGAGGCCGGACTCGCGGTCCGGTCCGAATAGGTCTGGCTCACTGCCCGCCCTCGCCTTCCCCGGCCGCGTCGCGGATGGCGAGGGCGACCAGCAGTTCCAGCAGGTCCGCGATCCGGCGCGGGTTGCGCCCGGTGCGTTCCTCGATACGGCGCAAGCGGTAGTGCGCCGTGTTGTGGTGCACCCGCAGCCGGTCCGCCGCCAGCCGCAGGTTCAGGTCCGCCTGGGCGAACGTCCGTATCGTCGCCGCGAGTATGCCCCCGCGCTTGCGGTCCTCGTCCAGCAGGGCGCTCACCCGGGGGTCGACCAGCTGGCGGGCGATGTCGTCGGCGCGCAGCGCCAGGTACTCGAAAGGAGACAGCCTCGGCAGCGCCGCCACCCCGCCCCCGCTCGGTACGAAGTCCAGGGCGGCCCTCGCCTCCTGGTAGGCGCGTGGCAGCTCGGAAGCGCCTCCGGCCACCGTGCTGATGCCCATGGCCAGCACGGTCCCGTCCTTGGCGAGGCGCTGCTGCAGGGCCTCGAAGCGCGCGCACAGGTCCTCCGGCTCCATGCCCGTGCGCAGCACCGGCACGGCCACGATCTCGCCGTGCCGTACGACGACCAGGGTTCTGGCGGCCCGTATGCCGGCGGCGGAGAGTGCCGCACTGGTGGCGTAGCCGCTCTCGGCAGCCGCATCGGCCCCTGCGACACAGACCGCCACGACCGCCATCATCGACGCGTGCGGGCCGATGCCGTACGCCTGTGCCGCGGCCATCAGCGGGCCGCGGCTCGGCGAACTGCCCGCCAGTAGCTGTTCGAGCAGGTCCCTGCGCTCGCGGTCCGCGTCCGCCACCACATGCTGCTGGAACTCGACGTAGGCCTGGGCCGCGTGCGTACTGGCGTATTCCATGTACCGCATCAGCGGGTCGACCAGGGTCAGCGCGGCCTCCTGCGCGGCGGGCGACGTGCCCGCACACTCGAGCACCGCATCCCAGAAGACCTGCCGGCCGACCCGGAAGGCGCTGATCCAGTCCTCGAGTGGGAACCCGGCGCGGGCCCTCCTCATCGCCGCGGTCCTGCTGAAGACCAGGTCCTCGGGGGCGATGCTCCGCTCGCCCGCCAGCAGTGCCAGCGTAATCCGGTAGTGCGAGAGCACCTGGTGGCGCACGTCCTCGAAGAACCGCTGGTCCTGCACCGCGTACGACGGGATCTCCGCACGCATCACCGCGACGGCGGTCTCCGCGACCTCCGCCACCCGCTCCCTTACGGCGCACAGGATCCGCAGCCGCTCATTCCGCAGCGGCTCGGAGAGGTGGGGCGTACCCAGGACGAGTGCACGAGGCATGGGCGGATCCTCGCCGTCGAACCGTGAGCCGTCAACAAGATGCGCACCGACTTTTTCCGCAGAACTGTTCGCGGCGCACAGGGGTCCGGCAGTGAAGTTGGGTGTTCGCACCCAATGCCCACGAAGAGGACACCCACTTACTGTGACGCTCGCCTACCCCCCAAGGCCCTGTACCTTTCGAAAGGGCGGCACCCATGCTCGCGGTCGACGATATCACCGTGCGCTTCGGCGGGATCACAGCTCTGGACGGCGTCGGTTTCGCCGTCGAGCAGGGCACCGCCGTGGGGCTCATCGGTCCCAATGGAGCCGGTAAGACCACTCTGTTCAACTGCCTCACCCGGCGCTTCACGCCCGACGCCGGCACGGTGCGCTACGACGGCGAGGACCTGCTCGCGCTGGCACCGCACGCCGTGGCGCGGCGCGGCATCGCCCGCACGTTCCAGAACCTGGGCCTGTTCCAGCGGCTCACGGTACGGGAGAACGTCATGGTGGGCGCCCACCACCGGGGCCGCGCCGGGTACGCCACCGCCGCGCTCCGGCTGCCCCGGGTCCGGCGCGAGGAGGCCGAGCTGCGCTCCCGGGCTGACGAACTGCTGCACCGGCTCGACCTGGCCGACGTCGCCGACCACCCCGCTTCAGGACTGCCCTTCGGCACCCTCAAGCGCGTGGAACTGGCCAGGGCGCTGGCCGTGCGGCCCCGGCTCCTGCTCCTCGACGAACCGGTCAACGGGCTGAGCCACGGAGAGGTCGAGGAGTTCGCGGAACTGGTCAGTGCGGTGCGCCGGGACTTCGACCTCACCCTGGTCGTGGTGGAGCACCACATGGGCTTCGTGATGGGGCTGTGCGACCGGGTGGTGTGCCTGGACTTCGGGCGCAAGATCGCCGAGGGCCCACCGGAGCAGGTCCAGCGCGACCCCGCCGTCATCGAGGCGTACCTGGGGGCGGCGGCATGAGCGATCCGACGAAGGACTCCCCGGCTGAGGGCACTCCGGCGGAGGGCATTCCGGCGGCGGAGTCCGCGGCCCCGGACTTTCTCCAGGTGTCGGACCTGCACGCCGGATACGGGCAGGCCCGGGTGCTCCACGGCATCGGCTTCTCGGTCGGGCAGGGCGAGGTGTGCGCAATCCTCGGGCCCAACGGTGCGGGGAAGACCACGACACTGCGGGCGCTCAGCGGCATGGTCAAAGGCAGCGGTTCGGTGACCCTGAACGGCACCGAGCTGCTGGGCCGCTCTCCCGAACAGGCCGCCAGGCTCGGGGTGGCGCACGTGCCCGAGGGCCGCGGCACGTTCAACGAGCTCACCGTCGAGGAGAACCTGCGCGTCGGCGCGTATCTGCGCACCGGGCGCGGCCGGGGCAGGAGCAGGGGCGAGCGTGGCGCCGTCACGGCGGACCTGGACCGGATCTACGGCTACTTCCCCAAGCTGCGCCAGCGCTCCCGGCAGGCCGCGGGCAGCCTCAGCGGCGGCGAGCAGCAGATGCTCGCGATCGGCAGGGCGCTGATGCTCCGCCCCGCGCTGCTGCTCCTCGACGAGCCCTCACTGGGCCTCGCACCGCTGGTCACCCGCGAGCTGTTCCGGATCGTCCGTAATGTCAACGAGGAGGAGCGCACGACCGTGGTCGTCGTCGAGCAGAACGCCAGGCTCGCGCTGGACATCGCGCACCGGGCCCACGTACTGGAGTCGGGCCGCCTCATGCTGTCGGGTCCGGCCGAACAGATCCGCCAGGACGAGCAGGTCGCCGAGGTCTACCTCGGCGTCTCCGTCCGGGCCGGCGAGGGCGGGTGACCGGCGTGGCCGAATTTCTCCAGCAGGTCGTGGAAGGGCTCGGATCGGGCTCGGTCTACGCGAGCCTCGCCCTGGCCCTCGTCCTCATCCACCGGTTCACGGGGATCGTCAACTTCGCCCAGGGCGAGCTCGCGATGATCTCCACCTATGTGGCGTGGCAGCTGATCGCTTCCGGGATGCCGTTCTGGCTGGCGCTGCCGGTCACGCTCGCGGTCTCGTTCGCGGGCGGCATGCTCATCGAACGGGTTCTCATCCGGCCCGTCGAGGGCGCACCGGAGCTCACCATCGTCATCGTCACCGTGGGCCTGTTCATCTTCGTCAACGCGGTCGCGGGCCTGATCTGGTCGTTCACCGTGAAGGACTTCCCGCAGCCGTTCCCCGACGGCGGCATCGACCTCGGCGGGGTGAGCGTCGGCTGGTCCACGCTCGGCGTGATCGGAGTCGTGGCCGTGGTGATGGGGCTGCTGTACCTGCTGTTCCAGCACACCGGGATCGGCCTGGTGATGCGTGCGGTCGCCTGCAACCCCGCCTCGGCCAGGCTCTCGGGCATCCGGGTGGGCCGGGTGCTGATGCTGGGCTGGGGGCTGGCCGCGACGGTCGGCGCGCTGTCGGGCGTGCTGGTCGCCCCGCTGCTGTTCCTGGAGCCGAACATGATGGGCGGGGTTCTCATCTACGCCTTCGCCGCGGCCACCCTCGGCGGCTTCGACAGCCCGGTGGGCGCGGTGGCGGGCGGCCTGGTCGTGGGTATCGCCGAGACCCTGGCGGGGGCCTACGCGGAGTTCGTCGGCGCGGATCTGAAGATCGGCGTACCACTGCTGATCATCCTTGTGGTCCTGCTGGTGCGCCCGCAGGGTCTCTTCGGCCGGGCGGCGGTGGAGCGGGCATGAGCAACGGGAGATTCACCACCATGGATGCGCGTGCCGCGCGCCTGCTGCGCCCGCTCGCGGCGCTGGTCCTCGCCGTCGCCCTCCTCGGGGCTCCGTTCTACTTCGCCCCGTTCCGGGTCTTCCAGCTGACGATGGTGCTGCTGTACGCGGTGGCGCTCGCGGGCCTCAACCTGCTGGTCGGGTACGGCGGGCAGATCTCGCTCGGGCACGGCGCGTTCTTCGCCGTGGGGGCCTACACGGCGGCGGTCATGCTCGACCGGTTCGATACGGGCCACCCGGCCACGCTCCCGGCCGCCGCCGCAGCGTGCTTCCTGCTCGGGCTGGGCTTCGGGGTGCCGGCACTGCGCCTGCGCGGCCTCTACCTGGCCCTGGTCACCCTCTCCCTCGCGGTGTTCCTCCCGCCGCTGCTCAAGCGGTTCGAGTCGGTGACGGGCGGCTCGATGGGCCTGACCGTGGACAAGCCGCAGCCGCCCTCCTGGACGGGCCTGGCGGAGGACCAGTGGCTGTACTTCCTCGCCCTCGCCGTGGCCGCAGTCGCGCTGCTGGCCGCCCGCAACCTGCTGCGCTCGCGCGTCGGCCGGGCGCTGCTCGCCATCCGCGAGAACGAGGCCGCGGCGGAGGTCATGGGAGTGCGGCTCTCGTTCCACAAGACCCTCGCCTTCGCATGGAGCGCGATGTTCGCGGGTGTCGCCGGCTGCGTCTACACCTGGGTGATCGGGTTCGTCTCACCCGACTCGTTCAGCTTCGTCCTCTCCGTCACGCTGCTGGCCGGCCTCGTCGTCGGTGGCCTGGCCTCGCTGTACGGGCCGCTGCTCGGGGCCGCGTTCGTGATGTACGTGCCGAGCATCGCGCAGGACGTCAGCGAGGCCGCGCCGGGCGTCGTCTTCGGCCTGCTGATCATCGTGGCCATGTACGTGGCCCCGACCGGACTCGCCGGTCTGGTGGGGCGCGTCGCGCGCGCGGACCGGTGGCGCCGCCTCCCCTTCCTCCGGGCGCAGGCGCGTCGCGCGCCGGAGTCCGTTCCCCCCGCCACACCCTCAGGTTCCGAACCACTGGACGCCGTGCCACTCGGCACACCGTCCACACCGGGAAAGGGATGATTCCGGATGCGTCAGAAAACAGCGATACGCGCAGCCGCGGCGGGAATCGCCGCCCTGCTCACCGCCACCGCCTGCTCCAGCCAGCGCGGAGAGGAGGACGCAGGCACCGCGGCGGACGGCGCCTGCAAGGGACAGCAGACCACCGGCATCACGGACAAGAGCATCAAGCTCGGCGGGGTCTACCCGCTGTCCGGGCCCGCCTCCGCGTACGGCACGATCAGCAAGGGGGTCAGCGCGTACTTCAAGTACATCAATGCCGAGAAGGGCGGCATCGACGGGCGCAAGGTCGAGTTCATCGTCCGTGACGACGGCTACCAGCCGCCGAAGGCCGTGGAGGAGACCAGAAGACTGGTCGAGAAGGAGAAGGTCTTCGCGGTGTTCCAGACCCTGGGCACCCCGTCCACGGCGACCGTGTGGGACTACCTCAACCGGCAGAAGGTGCCCCAGCCGTTCGTCGCCACGGGCGCCTCCATGTGGGGCACGGACACCAAGCACCCGTGGACCACGGGCTGGCAGCCCAACTACGTCGCGGAGTCCCGGATGTACGGCGACTACCTCAAGGACGAGAAGCCCAAGGCCAAGGTGGCGGTGCTCTACCAGAACGACGACTTCGGCAAGGACCTGCTCGGCGGCTTCAAGCAGGCCGTCAAGGGCAGCAAGATCAAGGTCGTCGCCGAGGAGAGCTACGAGGTCACCGACCCGTCCGTCTCGGCGCAGATGGCGAACCTCGCCCGTTCCCGGGCGGATGTGCTGCTCAACATCACCACGCCCAAGTTCGGCAGCCAGGCACTCGCCGCGGACGCGAAGAACGCCAAGTGGAACCCGCTGCACATCGTCAACAGCGTCTCCTCGTCGACGAGCGTGCTGCAGCCCGTCGGCTTCAAGAACGTGCAGGGCGTGGTCTCGGCCACCTACTTCAAGGACCCCGCCGACCCGCAGTGGGCGGACGACGCCGAGATGAAGGCGTACCGCAAGGCGCTGAAGAAGTACGAGCCGGAGGCCGAGCCCTCGATCCAGCTCAACGCCTACGGCTGGGCCGTGGCCTCCAGCCTGCACAAGGCGATCGACGCGATGGAGTGCCCGACGAGGGAGGGGCTGCGGGACGCCGTGCGGAACCTCAAGGACGTCAAGGTGGACATGCTGCTGCCCGGCGTCACCCTGGCCACAGGGCCGGACGACGGCTTCCCGATCGAGACGATGCAGATGATGCGGTTCAAGGGCGAGCGCTGGAGGCTGTTCGGCGAACCGCTGGACACGCGCAAGGAGTTCGGCCCCGTCACGGACTGAGCGGCGATTGACGGAGAAGGGCCTGACCGGCAGGGACCGGTCAGGCCCTTCGCTGTTGTCGGTGCCCCGGCCGTCTGCAAGGATTGACTTTTGTCACGAAAGGAGCATCTCGTGGTATCTCGCCTCAATCCGTACATCAGTTTCGACGGCAACGCGCGGCAGGCCATGGGTTTCTACAAGCTCGTCTTCGGCGGCACCTTGACGCTGAACACTTACGGTGAATTCGGTGCGCAGCACTCCGGCGACGCCGACAAGATCATGCACGGCATGCTCGAGACCGGCAGCGGGTTCACGCTCATGGGCGCCGACACCCCGCCGGGGATGGAACACAAACCCGGGAACAACATCGCGGTGAGCCTGAGCGGGGACGACGCCGATGAGCTGCGCGGCTACTGGCAGAAGCTGTCCGAAGGCGGCACCGTGTCGGTCCCCATGGAGAAGCAGATGTGGGGCGATGTGTTCGGCGCGTGCGTGGACCAGTTCGGCATCTCCTGGATGGTCAACATCATCGAGCCGCAGGCCTGACATGCCCTCGCTGGGTTTACCACCGCCCCGCGATGAGTTTCGCCGCTTCCCTTCGTCCTATCGGGAGAACGCAGAGAAGTGCGAGGGCATCCATGTTGAACAAACAATTCACCGCGACCCTGCAAAAGAGCCCGGACAAGGGGGGTGGACCTACGTCGTCTGGCCCGACTCGGTCGAGTTCTTCGGCACCCGGGGCCTGGTAAAGGTCCGCGGCACGATCGATGGTCACCCGTTCCGGAGTTCCTTCATGGCCCTGGGGGACGGTACGCACAAGCTGCCGGTGAAGGCCGACGTGCGCAGGGCGATCGGGAAGGAGGCCGGAGACACGGTGACGGTCCACCTGGATGAGCGGGTGGATGAGCGGGGGGAGGGTGGCCATCGTGGCTGACGATGAGACGCAGATCCGGGCGCTGATCGAGCGCTGGGCGAGGGCAGTGCACGAAGGCGATCTGGACGGTGTCCTGGCCGATCACGCCGACGACATCGTGATGTTCGATGTGCCTCCGCCCAGCGACGGGGTGCGGGGCATCGACCGCTACCGCGAGACATGGCCGCCCTTCTTCACGTGGCAGCAGCAGGGGGCCTCTTTCGAGATCGTCTCGCTCGACGTCACGGCGGGAGACGAGGTCGCTTTCGCGCACGCACTGCTGCGCTGCGGAACCCAGAGGGAACTGCGAGAAGATCCCGAGAACCGTCTGCGCCTGACCATCGGGCTGCGGAAGGACCGCGGACGCTGGGTCGTCGCGCACGAGCACCATTCATTCCCGCTCAAAGACTGACGGTGCAGCTCCGTCCGCCGATGCGCTGAACCGGCCGCCATTCCGTCGCCCGGCACCCGATCCGTCGCCTCCGTCGCCTCCGTCGCCGAGCGGTTATCCACAGGCCTGGCCGGCGCGGCGAGCGAGCTGGCAGGATCGCCGCATGGTTACGGCACACCTCCGCATCGGCAGGCGCCGCGCCGCGCAGGCCGCGGTCGCGGCCGCCGTCGCGCTCGCGCTGCTGCTGTGGTGGCTGCTGCCGTTCGGCAAGGCGCCCTCGCCGCAGGGCTCGGTGTCGTTCGCGACGGGCGTGCCCACCGGGGTGTATGCGCGCTACGGCGAGCTGCTGAAGAGATATCTGGCCAAGGACCTCCCCGATGTCGATGTGCGGCTGCAGTCGAGCGAGGGGTCGGTGCAGAACATCAGACGGGTGATCTCCGGCGAGGCCGGGTTCACCATCGCCACGGCCGACGCCGTCGCCACGTACCTCGACCGGGGCGGCAGGGGGGCGGACCGGCTCCGGGCGTGCGCGCGGCTCTACGACGACTACATGCAGCTCGTGGTCCCTGCAGGGTCGCCCGTGGAGCGCACCGCCGACCTGCGCGGAAAGCGGGTCGCCATCGGGCAGAAGGGGTCCGGGGTGAGCCTGATAACCGGCCGGCTGCTCACGGCGGCGGGGCTCGATCCTGAGAAGGACATCGAGCCGGTCGAGGTGGGCATCGATAAGATGCCCGACCTGCTGCGCCAGGGGAAGATCGACGCCTTCTTCTGGTCCGGCGGGCTGCCGACCCAGGCGGTCTCGGATCTCGCCGACGACTTCGGCATACGGCTGGTGCAGCTCGGTGACCTCGTGGACGAGCTCCATGCCCAGGGCGCCGCGACGCGCTACTACCGGGCCGCGGTGATGCCGGCCGACGCATATCCCGAGGTGCAGAACGGCAAGGCGGTGAGGACGATAGCCGTGGCGAATCTGCTGGTGACCACCGAACATGCGGAGCCGGGGCTCACCGAGGGCATCACCCGTACCGTGATCGACAGCCGGGACCGAATAGGCAGCCGGGTGCACGCGGCACAGCTGGTGGATCTGCGGACGGCGATCTTCACGGACCCGCTGGAGCTGCACGAGGGCGCTCGCCACTACTACGGCTCGGTCAAGCCCTGACCGCATACGGCCCGTCGCCGGAGGGGCGGGCCGTACGGATCTCGGACGGGGTCGTGATGCTCGGTGTCGGTGTCCGGGGCCGTGGGTCGGGGCCATGGGCTGAGGCCGGGGAGGGGGCCGGGGACGGGGCGGGGGGTGGGGGGCCCCAGGATCGGGGGCCGGGGTCAGGCCTGGGCGCGGGAGATCCGCAGCGTGACGATCTCGAACGGGCGCAGCGACACCGCCACCGCGCCACCCTCGAGCCGCGGCTGCGTCTCGCCCACCGGACCGTCGGCGAGCGGGCGCTCCAGGAGGTCGCAGGCCGTGACTCCGGTTGCCTCGAACCCGGTGGTCAGGCGGGCGGCTGCCCGTCCGCCGCGTGATTCGTAGGCGCGGATGACCACGTCGCCGCTCGCGTCGTCGGCGAGCTTGACCGCGGTGACCACGACGGCGTCGTCGTCGACGGTCACGAGCGGGCTGACCTCGGCATCGCCGGGTACGCGGCGCTCGGGCAGGTTCACCCGGTAGCCCTCGCGGACCGCGTCGCCGATGCCGGCGCCCGGGACCAGGGCGTGGCGGAAGCGGTGCACGCCCTGGTCGGTCTCCGGGTCGGGGAAGCGCGGGGCTCGGAGCAGGGACAGCCGCACCGTGGTGGTCGTGCCCCGGTCTTCGCGGACCGTGCGCGTGACGTCGTGCCCGTACGTCGAGTCGTTGACGAGCGCGACGCCCCAGCCGGGCTCCTCCAGGTGTACGAAGCGGTGGTTGCAGGCCTCGAACTTGGCTGCTTCCCAGCTGGTGTTGGTGTGGGTCGGCCGGAAGAGGTGGCCGAACTGGGTCTCGGCCGCGTAGCGGTCGGCGTGGATGTCCACCGGGAAGGCCGCCTTGAGGAACTTCTCGGTCTCGTGCCAGTCGACCTCGGTGTCGATGTCCAGCCGACCGGTGCCCGCCGCGAGGGTCAGCACCTGGGTGGCCTTCGACTCGCCGAACGAGCGGACCACGCGCACGGACACCGAATCCGGGCTCTCGTCGGCGACCGCGACCTCGTCGGCGTCCACCAGGTCGGTGACGGTGTTGCGGTAGAAGGCGTCCACGTCCCAGGCGTCCCACATGTTGGGGAAGTCGGGGTGGAGCTGCAGCAGGTTGGCCGCCTGGCCGGGGGCGACGGTCTCCCGGCCGGACGCCAGGTCGTAGGCGGAGACGACCAGGCCGCGCTCGTCGACCTCGACCCGCAGCAGGCCGTTGTCCAGGACGTACCCGCCGCCCGGCCGGGGCGCGAGCGCGGCCCGGTCCTCGGCCGGCGCGGTGCGCCCCGCGCCACCCGCGGGGACCCCGCCGCGGGCGTGCGGCGCCGCGTTGAAGACGAGCTCACCGCCCGAGGCGGCGTCACCGGCGAGCGCCCGCTGGGCCCCGGCGATGATCCCGTTCAGCTCCTCGGCCACAGCTGCGTACGTCTTCTCCGCTTCGCGGTGTACCCAGGCGATCGACGACCCCGGGAGGATGTCGTGGAACTGATGGAGCAGGACGGTCTTCCAGATCCGGTCCAGCTGCTCGTACGGGTAGGCGTGGCCGGTCCGTACGGCGGCGGTAGCGGCCCACAGCTCGGCTTCGCGCAGCAGGTGCTCGCTGCGCCGGTTGCCCTGCTTGGTCCTGGCCTGGCTGGTGAGCGTGGCGCGGTGCAGCTCCAAGTACAGCTCCCCCACCCACACCGGCGGGTTCTCGTACTCGGCCTCGGCCTTGGTGAAGAACGCGGCGGGCGCCTCCCAGGCGACCTGCGCCGAGCCCTCGAGGTTCCGCAGGCGGGCGGCCTTGGCGATCATCTCGCGGGTGGTGCCGCCGCCTCCGTCGCCCCAGCCGGTCGGGGCCAGCGAGCGGCTCGCCACGCCCTTGTCCTTGAAGTTGCGGACGGCGTGGGCGATTTCGCGGCCGTGCATGGAGCAGTTGTACGTGTCCACGGGCGGGAAGTGGGTGAGGATCCGGGTGCCGTCGATGCCCTCCCACAGGAAGGTGTGGTGCGGGAACGTGTTGACCTGGCTCCAGGAGATCTTCTGGGTGAGCAGCCACTTCGCCCCGGCGGCCCTGATGATCTGCGGCAGGCCCGCGGCGAAGCCGAAGGTGTCGGGCAGCCACGCCTCGTCGTTCTCGACGCCGAACTCGTCGATGAAGAACCGTTTGCCGTGTACGAACTGCCGGGCCATCGCCTCGGAACCCGGCATGTTGGTGTCGGACTCCACCCACATGCCGCCGGCCGGCACGAACCGGCCCGCGGCCACGGCCTTCTTCACCTTCGCGTAGACCTCGGGCCTGTGCTCCTTGATCCAGGCGAACTGCTGGGCCTGCGACATGGCGAAGACGAAGTCCGGTTCGTCCTCGATCAGCGCGGTCATGTTGGAGGCGGTGCGGGCGACCTTCCGTACGGTCTCGCGCAGCGGCCACAGCCAGGCGGAGTCGATGTGCGCGTGGCCCACGGCGCTGATCCGGTGCGCGGACGGCTGGGCGGGCGTGGCAAGCACGCCGGCGAGCTGCTTCCGGGCCGCCGCCGCCGTGCCGTTCACGTCCTGCAGGGCGATCGCGTCGAGCGCGCGGCCGATGGCGCGCAGCAGCTCCCAGCGCCGGGCCCCGTCCACCGGCAGCTCGTGCATCAGCTCGCCCAGCACTTCCAGGTCCTGGATCAGCGCCCAGACGGTCTCGTCGAAGACGGCGAGGTCCATCCGCTCGATCCGGTACAGCGGGTCGGTGCCGGCCGTCTCCTTCTCGCCCAGGTGGGTGGGGCGGAACGGATTGTCGCCCAGGATCACGGGGTTGGACGCGGACTCCAGGTGCCACAGCACCTCCTCGCCGCCTGCCACGGGCGAGCCGACCCTCACCCACTGATTGCGCGGGTTGAGACCCTTCACCGGCGTGCCGTCCGCGGTGTAGACGAGCGCCTCGCACTGGAAACCCGGCATACGCTCGTCGAAGCCCAGGTCGAGGACGGCCTCGACGGTCCTCCCTGCCCATTCCTCCGGCACCCTGCCGGACACCCGGAACCAGGTGGTGCCCCAGGGCGCGCCCCACAGTTCGCCCACGGAGACGGGCCTGTGCTCGGCGGCAAGCCCCTCGGCGACCGGCACCGGCTCGCCCGGTGCCACCCAGGCTGCCACCTCCAGCGGGACGGACTCGGGGTAGAGGGCGGGGCGGATGCGCTCCTCGAGTACGCGCCCCAGCCGGGCCTCGATCAGACTGCGGTCATCGTGCATGGGGGGATGCTCCGTAACTGCTCGTCGGCTGTGCGGGTTCTGCTGAGGTTCGGTCCAGTGCGTCAGTCCAAGGCTTCGGTCCACGGGTTCAGGCCGCCTGGTCCGGGGTGATGACCTCCGTGATCCCCCGGGCTGCGAGGCGTTCACTGTCCCGCGCGTGCCCGGCGAGCACAACGGCCGGGCGTGCGCCCTGAGCCGCCGGCTTCATCCAGACCTCGAAGATCTGCCCGCCCGGAGCGCAGGTGGAACGCAGCGGCGCGGAATCGCTCTCCCCCGGGTCCACCACCAGCGCGCTGGAGCGCACCTTCGCGACCATCTTCAACACCGGCCACGGGACGGCCTGGTACGAGGAGGGCGAGCGGACCGGGGAGGCCGAATGGAACCACCTGGGCCTTCAGGACCGGCTGCCCGGCCGCCGCTGGGCGGTCCGCACGGGCGTCCGGCTCACCGCGACCGGCGGCTCCGCCCGCTGGCGGCTCGGCGCGCTCATGGCGGGCGGGGCGGCCGTGCCCCCCGGCCCCAGAGGCGGCCCGGATCACCGCGTCCCGCGTCGCCTCCGCAGATGAGGCCGCGCTGCGGATCGAGTGGCGGGCACCGGACGGGGACCTCCCGGTCCGCCACGACGAGCTCCACCAGCCGCTGCCCGAGGGCAAGCGCCGCTTCCTCGACGGGACGAGCGGCACCGCCTACTACGTCCCGGCACTGCGCCGCACGGCCGGGGAGGCGGAGACGCGCCTCGAGGTGCGGGCGGTCGGCGCGGCGTTCGCCGCCTCCGCCGCGGCCGCGCTCGCGTACCGGTGGTGACGCACCGGAGGTGAGCGGGCCGGGTCCCCGGACCGGGCTGCGGGAGGGGGCAGGGCTGCGCGAGGGGGCAGGGTTGCGGTCGACAGCTCCCGGGGGTTCCGTGGGAGACAGCCGCTCTGGATGCCCTGGAACGGACGGAGGCCCGCATGGACGCTCCGTGGCACACCCGAGTCCCCCGGCTCCCGCGAGTCCCGGCAACCCGCGTCGCTGCGCTGCTGTTCGCCCTGGTCCTCGCCGTCCTCGCCGTTCTCGCCACCGGATGCGGCAGTGGGGCCGGCACCGGTCCGGGCGGGCGTACGACCACCACCTCCGCACCGCCGCACAGCGATCCGCCGCCTCCGCCCCCCTCCCCGGTCTTCTCCTCGCCTGCCGCGACCGCGCAGGACACGGTCGAGGAGGACATCGAGTCGGCGGTCGAGGTCGTCAACCGGTACTGGTCCGATCACTGGAGCGAGCTGTTCACCGGCACGTACCGGCCGCCCACGGTCCTCGGCGGGTACGACGGGTCCGCCGCCCGCGTGCCCACGTGCGGCGGCGAGCCGCTGACCGACGACAACGCCGTCTACTGCTCCCCCGCCGACTACCTCGCCTGGGACGTCGACCTGATGAATGCCGGGCACCGGGCCGGGGACGCCTGGGTCTATCTGGTGATCGCCCACGAGTGGGGCCACGCCGTCCAGAACCGGCTCGACACCGACCTGGTGGCTCTGCAGCTCGAGCTGCAGGCCGACTGCCTGGCGGGGGCCGTGCTGTTCGGGGCCGCCGAGGATGGCGCGCTCCGGTTCGAGGAGGGCGACACGGACGAGCTGACCCAGGCGCTGACGGTGCTCGCCGACGACACTCCCTGGACGAAGTCCTCGGACCACGGTGATGCCTCCGAACGCATCGGGGCGTTCAACAAGGGCGCGGACAGCGGCGTGACGGGCTGCATCCCGGGCTGAGGTCGTACCGGACTGACGTCGTACCGGACTGACGCCGCACGGCACCGGCCGCACAGCACGGCGCCCGGCCGCAAAGCCGTAGGCCATGCGGCGGACCCGGACCGGCGGGTCGGCCCGCGAAGGTCAGGATGATCCCCAACAATTCGGCTCATCAAATGACTTTTCGCTTGGACTCGACTCGCTGGGAGACCAGATGCGCTCTCGTCCCGCTCGTATCGCCGCCCTCGCCGCTCTCCTCGGCGGGTTCCTGATCGCCGCCCCGGCCGAGGCCGCCCCCACGGTCGACCCCCCGGCCGACCCCCCGGCCGAAGCCGCCCCCACGGCCGACGCCCCGACCGACGCCCCGACCGACGACCCGACCGACGACCGGAACGACGCTCCCGACTGCACGGTGCGCAGCAAGCGCCTCGCGGTGACCGTCGACCGCGAAGCAGGGACCGCGACGGCCACCGGCCGCTGGCACATCTCCTGCCGCTCGGCCACCGTCACCACAGCCGAGCTGAAGGTGCTCGCCCCGCGCCGCGCCCAGAAGCCGCTGAAGGGCAGCTACGGCACCCGGTTCCAGGGCTACACGTCGGTCACGGGCCCGGCCGACCCCGAGAACCCCGAGCTGACCGCGGTTCTCACCCTCAAGGCGGGCGACAAGGTCCTCGGCAAGCCGATCCGCGAGTGCGCCACGCGGCCGGACGGCAGCCCGTCCTGCTATCCGGGCCGGGACGACTCCCCGGACATGGCAGCGGACGTCCTCCACTTCCTGGGCGTCATCGGCGAACGGTCCGGCCCTGACGCCGCCGGCCGCGGCCTGATGAGCCTGATGGACGCGGACGCGGCGGTCAGCCCCGCGGCGCCGTTCGCGGCACGGTGATCGTCACCCGGAGGCCCTTCGGCTCGTTCCGGTCGTACGCGATCGAGGCCCCGCCCGCGGCCAGCAGCGCGCGGGAGATCGACAGCCCGAGCCCCGAGCCGGAGACGTTCTGGTGGCGGCTGCTGCGCCAGAAGCGGTCGCCGATCCGGGACAGCTCCTCCGCGCCGAGCCCGGGCCCCCCGTCCGCGACCGTGATCCGTACAGTGTCACCCTCGTGCTCCACGCCGACGCCGACCTCCTCGCCCTCCGGCGTGAACTTGAGGGCGTTGTCGACGACGGCATCCAGCGCGCTGGACAGGGCCACCGGGTCGGCCCACGCGGTGGCTCCCGCTGGGCCGTCGTAGGAGAGGCCGACGCCCTTGCTGTCGGCCACGGGACGCCAGGCGCCGACCCGCTCCTCCGACAGTCCCGCGACGTCCGTCAGTTGAAGGTCGGCCGGGGCGTGCTCGGCGAGAGCCAGGTCGAGGAGGTCGTCGAGCACGCGCGCCAGCCGCTTGCCCTCCGTGCGGACCGAGCCGATCTCCTCGTTGCCTTCGGGGAGTTCGAGCGCGAGCAGCTCGATCCGCAGCAGCAGCGCGGAGAGCGGGTTGCGCAGCTGGTGGGAGGCGTCCGCGACGAACGCGCGCTGCTGCTCCAGCACGTCCTCGACGTTATCGGCCATCTCGTTGAAGGAGCGGGCGAGACGGCGCAGCTCGGGCGGCCCGCCCGCGGCCGCCACCCTGGACTTCATCCTGCCGGTCGCGATGTCGTGGGTGGCCGCGTCGAGGATCCGTACTGGCCGCAGCACCCAGCCCGTGAGGCGGAAGGCGGCCCCGACGGCGAGGAGCATCGCGGCGGCCTCGCCCGCGCCGATGAGCAGCCAGCCGCGCAGGATGCCGGAGCGCATCTGGCCGGTGGGCGAATCGGTGACGACGACCGCGACCACGTCCCCGTCCCTGACTACGGGCGAGGCGACGGCGAGCCGGCCCCGCTGCCAGGGCCAGACCTGCTCCGGGTCGTGGCTGCGGCGGCCGGCCAGGGCCTCGCGGAAGGCCTCATCGCCCTCGCCGTCAGCGGGCACCGCCCAGCCGTCCGGGGCCTCGGCCATGGCCGTGCGGTCCCGGTAGAAGACACCGGCCCGTATCCCATACACCTCGTGGTACTGGTCGAGCTCCGCGCGCAGCGTGACCAGCCGGCCGCCCTCGTCCTCGGGCACGCGGGCCTCGGGACGGGCCGTGACGAACTGCGCAAGAGCGGCGAAACGCGCCATGTCGTCGATCCGGTCGACCACCACCCGCTGCTGCTGGGCGGCGGCCAGGCTCACCGCGAGGGGGAAGCCCAGGGCGAGCAGCACGCCCGCCATGAGGACGATGAGGAGCGGAAGGAGTCGGGTGCGCACCGGGCCTCGGGGTCCTCAGGCCACCGGGGCGACGAGGCGGTAGCCGACCCCGCGGACCGTCTCGATCAAGGCCGGCATCCGCAGCTTGGAGCGGAGCGAGGCGATGTGCACCTCGAGGGTACGGCCCGTCCCCTCCCAACTGGTCCGCCAGACCTCGCTGATGATCTGCTCCCGGCGGAAGACGACACCGGGGCGCTGCGCGAGCAGGGCCAGCAGGTCGAATTCCTTGCGGGTGAGCTGGACGGCGGCGCCGTCCACCGTGACCTGGCGGGTGGGCAGTTCGATGAGGACCACGCCGAGGCGGACGGGCTCGACCGGGCCGCCGCCGTCGCCACCGCCGGAGTCCTCGGCGGCGTTGTCGCCCGGTCCGGTGCGGCGGCTGACCGCGTGGATACGGGCCAGCAACTCGCCCGTGTCGTACGGCTTCACGACGTAGTCGTCCGCGCCGAGGTTCAGCCCGTGTATCCGGGAGCGCACATCGGCCCGGGCCGTCACCATGATCACGGGGGTGCTGGTGCGCTTGCGGATCCGTCCGCACACCTCGAAGCCGTCCTGGTCGGGCAGGCCGAGGTCGAGGAGCACCACGCCGTAGGGCGCGCCCTCGTCCGGCAGGAGGGCCTGGAGCGCCTCCTCGCCGCTGCGGGCGTGGGTGACGTCGAAGCCGTGCCGGGCGAGGACGGCGGACAGGGCGGCGGCGACGTGATCGTCGTCCTCGACGAGCAGCAGCCTCATGCGTCCCCCTCCCTGTCCTGGCTGTTCCGGCTGTCCGGGGTGTCCGGGCTTTTCGTGGCCACAGGGCATCCAGCCCGATGCGCGCGGGGCCCGTCAAGTGATGTCGGCGGCCCGCGGCGATCCGTTATGGAGCCGGTAAGGAAACCGCAACCACCGGGGCCCCTGAGGACCGGAGGGAAAAGCATTCGTTCCATCACCCAGCGTCGTCGCTGGTAGCCGTATCGTTATGCTCAATTTCCGCTCAGATGTAATGACGCTGGTCGGCCCTGCTCATTAAGGTCCTCCCAACCGAGGAGGACGGAGCAAGAAGCCGATGACCGAAGTATCGGTGACCAAGGACGCCGCGCCCGCGGCGGAACCCCTGGTCGTCCTGAACAACGTCAACAAGCACTTCGGCGCGCTGCATGTGCTCCAGGACATCGACCTGACCATCGCGCGCGGCGAGGTCGTCGTGGTCATCGGACCTTCCGGGTCCGGCAAGTCGACGCTGTGCCGCACGATCAACCGGCTGGAGAGCATCGACTCCGGCTCCATAGCGATCGACGGCAAGCCCCTCCCGCAGGAGGGCCGCGAACTGGCCCGGCTGCGTGCGGACGTCGGCATGGTCTTCCAGAGCTTCAATCTCTTCGCGCACAAGACGGTGCTGGAGAACGTGATGCTGGGCCAGGTCAAGGTCCGGCGTACGGACAAGAAGGCGGCCGGGGAGAAGGCCCGCGCCCTGCTCGACCGGGTCGGCGTCGGCACCCAGGCCGACAAGTACCCGGCCCAGCTCTCCGGCGGCCAGCAGCAGCGTGTGGCCATCGCCCGCGCGCTGGCCATGGATCCGAAGGTCATGCTCTTCGACGAGCCGACCTCGGCGCTCGACCCGGAGATGATCAACGAGGTGCTGGAGGTCATGCAGCAGCTCGCCCGTGACGGCATGACGATGGTCGTCGTCACCCACGAGATGGGCTTCGCGCGCTCGGCCGCGAACCGCGTCGTCTTCATGGCGGACGGCCGGATCGTCGAAGAGGCCCGGCCTGACCAGTTCTTCAGCAATCCGCGCAGCGACCGTGCCAAGGACTTCCTGTCGAAGATCCTTCACCACTGACGGCTCCCGCCGACGATCAACGTCTCACGACACAAAGGATGTTCACCATGAAGCTCCGCAAGACGGCCGCCGCCGCGGCGATCGCTGTGCTCGCACTGACCGCTACCGCGTGTGGCGGCGACTCCGGTACGGCCGGTGACCAGCCCAAGGGCGGGTCCGGCGGCAAGGACCAGCCGAAGCTGCCCACGTACACCGTGGCCAAGGACGTGAAGGTCGACTCGCCGACCTTGAAGAAGGCCCAGAAGGCCGGCAAGATCGTCTTCGGCGCCAAGAACGACCAGCCCTACCTCGGCTTCGAGGACACCGACGGCAAGCGCTCCGGCTTCGACATCGAGATCGCCAAGATGGTCGCCGCCGACCTCGGTTTCTCCGCCGACCAGATCGTGTTCAAGACCGTCGACTCCGGCGTCCGCGAGACCACCATCTCCAAGGGCGACGTCGACCTGTACGTCGGCACGTACACGATCAACGACGAGCGCAAGAAGCAGGTCGGCTTCGCCGGCCCGTACTTCATGGCCGGTGCCGACCTCCTCGTGCGCAAGGACGACAAGAGCATCACGGGCCCGGACTCCCTGAAGGGCAAGAAGGTCTGCTCGATCGTCGGCTCCACCCCGCTCGCGGAGATCAAGAAGCCGAAGTACGGCGCGGAGACCGTCGAGCTGGCCAAGTACTCGGAGTGCGTCCAGCAGCTGCTGAACAGCGAGGTCGACGCCGTCACCACCGACGACGCGATCCTCAAGGGCTACGCGGCGCAGCGCCCGGAGAAGCTCGAGGTCGTCGGCAAGCCGTTCACCGAGGAGCCGTACGGCGTCGGCATGAACAAGGACGACAAGGCGCTGCGCGACGCGGTGAGCGACGCCCTCGAGGCACACATCAAGAACGGCGACTACAAGAAGGCGTACGACGCGACGCTCGGCCTGTCGGGCTCCCCGTACTCCGAGCCGCCGGCTCTCGAGCGCTACTGAGACCCGCTACGAGTCCGCTGATCAGCCGGCAGTGAGCTGCCCGCCCCCGTACGCACCCGCGCGGTGCGTACGGGGCGCGGCGCCCCCTGCCTGACCGCCGCCGCCCACGAGGACTTCCCCGTGAACGTATTGCTCGACCACCTGTCGCTGTTCCGCGAGGGGTTCATAGGCACGATCCTGCTGACCCTGTCCAGCGGGCTGCTCGCGATGGTGCTGGGTGTCGTCATCGCCGGCTTCCGGGTCTCGCCCGTCCCGCCGCTGCGGTTCTTCGGCACCGCCTGGGTCACGCTCTTCCGGAACACCCCGCTGACGCTGCTGTTTCTGGTCGCGTGGTTCGTCGTGCCCGTGATCTTCGCCCCCGGCCTCAATCCGTGGACCAAGGCGCTGCTGGCGCTCGGCTTCTACACCTCGGCCTTCGTCTGCGAAGCCGTCAGGTCCGGTATCAACACCGTGCCGCTCGGTCAGGCCGAGGCAGCGCGCAGCATCGGCATGACGTTCTTCCAGACGCTGCGGCTGATCGTCCTGCCTCAGGCCACGCGCACCGTCGTCCCGCCGCTCAGCAGCATCTTCATCGCGCTGACCAAGAACTCGGCCATCGCGGGCGCGTTCAGCGTCACCGAACTGTTCGGTGTGCAGAAGCGCCTGAGCGACCTGGGCTACGACATCGCCTGGATCTTCCTCTGGGTCGCCCTCGCGTACCTGGTCATCACCTTCTCCATCAGCGGTCTCTTCCGGCTGCTCGAGCGGCGCCTGGAGGTCGCACGATGAGTTCGAGCGTCCTGTTCGACACACCGGGCCCCAAGGCCCGGGTACGCAACCGCATCTACACGGTCGTCGGATCTCTGCTGGTGCTCGGGCTGATCGCCTTCTCGGTCTTCCGCCTCTCCGAGAAGGGCCAGCTCGAGCCCGAGGTCTGGAACATCTTCAACAACGCCGGCGTGCGGGCGAACATCCGCGACGGCGTGCTCACCACCCTCCAGGTCTTCGCGGTCGCCGGGCTGCTGTCGCTCGTGCTCGGAGCCCTGCTCGCCATCGCCCGGCTCTCCGACCACCGGATCGTGAGCTGGCTGGCCACCGGGTTCATCGAACTCTTCCGGGCCGTCCCGCTGCTGATCACCATCTACGCCCTGTGGGTGCTCTTCCTCTCCTACAAGGCGGACCTGGGCTTCATCGGCGACAACACCGCGTTCTGGGCGCTGGTCCTCGGCCTCACCATCTACAACGGGTCCGTGCAGGCGGAGGTGCTCAGGGCCGGGATCAACGCGGTGCCGCGCGGGCAGGTGGAGGCGGCGTACGCGCTGGGGCTGCGCAAGTCCCAGGTGATGACCACGCTGCTGCTGCCGCAGGCCGTCCGGTCGATGCTGCCGACGATCATCAGCCAGCTCGTCGTCACGCTCAAGGACACCTCGCTCGGCTACATCATCACGTACGCGGAGCTGCTGTACGCGGCGCGGACGATGGCCAACAACATCATCGTCAACGGGGAGAACCCGATCACGCCGGTCGTCATCGTCGTCGGCGCGATCTACGTCGCGATGTGCCTGGCCCTGTCGTCGCTCGCCACCTGGATCGAGAAGCGCGGGCGCCGCGCCAAGACCGGGATCGCGGTGGCCGCGGCGGCGGAACCGGCCGAGGCACCGGACGTGCTCAGCGTGGACGCCGCAGCGGGACCGGCCGGCCGCGGGACGGGCGCCGGAGAGCCGGGGGCCACCGAGCCGGGGGCCACCGACGAACCACCGGCGCCCAAGGCCTGACCCGGGGTCTGACCCACGGCCTGACCCGGGTTCTGGCCGGGGCGTGACCTGGTTCTGGCCCGAGGTCTGATCCGGGGCCTGGCCCCGGGCCGGACTTCACGTCTGACGAACTGTCGGCAGCGGCGCGGGAGGCGCCGCTGCCGATGTCGTTTGATGCAAGCACCCGCGAGTGGCTGCATACTTTTGCTGTGATCGCGCACCGGGCTCCCCTTGCCACATTCTGTACGTCCCATACGGCCCAGGGAGCCGCGCCGTGGACCCGGTGATCGTCGTCGGGGCGGGTCCTGTCGGGCTCTGCACCGCCCTGGCGCTCACGCGACTCGGGGTGCCCGTCGTCGTACTCGACGAGGGCCCCGGGTACGACGAACCGCGGCCCGCGCGCACCGCCGTACTCCGCCAGGACACCGCCGCCTTCCTGCGGCGGCTCGGCTGCACGCCCGCGCCCGATGAGGCGTGCGGCTGGAGCGCGTGGCGGACGATGCGGCGCCGACAGGTGGCGCGCCGACTGGAGTTGGGGGGTGGCGGCTCGGCCGCGGTCGGCGCGGAGAAGAGCCACGCGGAGAAGAGCCAGGCGGAGGCGGGCAGCGGCGCCGGCATGGGCGCGGGTGCGGCTGGTGCGGGCGGCCCGGGTGTCGGCGGACCAGGCGTCGGCCTGCCGGGCGTCGGCCTGGCGGACGAGGGCGGGTTCCCGGAGTCCCCGCTGCATGTGCCGCAGCACGCGCTGACCCGCCGGCTGCGGGCCGCGCTCGCCGAGGAACGGCTCGCCCAGATCGCCACCCACAGCAAGCTCGACGCCCTCGAACAGGACGACCGGGGCGTCACCGCCCACGCCCGCCGCCCCAGCGTCTCCCATGAGTCATCCCCTCCAGAACCGGGGACGCAGGGCGCAGGGGCGACGCCGAGCACCGGGACGTGGTGGCGCGGCAGTTACCTGATCGGCTGCGACGGCCAGCGCTCCGCCGTCCGCAAGCTGCTGGACGTGCGCTTCCCGGGCCGTACGGCGGTCGAGCGGCACGCCGTCGCCGCGCTGCGCGCCGAGCTGCCCTGGCCCGGCGAAGCCGTGCTGCACCGGTTCCCGCCGAACGGCGGGGAAGTGACGGCCCGTCCGCTGCCCGGCGACATCTGGCGGCTGGACTGGCTGCTGCCACCGCGCGGCGAACTGGTCACCCCCGAGGCGCTCGTGACCCGGATCCGCGACACGCTGGCCCTGTGGTGCGGCAGCACCCCGCCGTACGAACTGCTGGACACCGGCGTGCACACCGTCCACCACCGGCTCGCCAGGCGCTGGCGCGTGGGCCGGGCCTTCCTCGCCGGGGGCGCGGCCCATCTGCTCGGTGCGCTGGGCACGCAGGAGCTCGACGAAGGGCTGCGGGACGCCGGCAACCTCGCCTGGAAGCTCGCACTGGTCTGGCACCGCCACGCCTCCGACGCGCTCCTCGACAGCTACCAGGCCGAGCGCCGCGCCGCGGTCGCGGCGCGGCTGCGCGCCGCCGACCAGGCGCTGCCCCTGGTGCGCGGCAGCGGCAGCTGGCCCGCGGTACGCCGGACGCTGATGCCCGGAGGGGCGCGGGGGCACGATGCGCTCCTCACGGACGGGCATTTGGGACACGGGCCGCTGGGCGCGCCCCCCGTGTACGCGCGCTCTCCCCTCACGCCTCAAGCGCCGGACGACTCGGCGCAGGCCCAGGTCGCCACGCCGCCCGGTGCCCCGGTCGCGGACGTGCCGGTCACGGCGCCGGACGGCTCGGCGGCGCGGCTGCGGGACCGGCTCGGCCGCGACCTGCTGGTGGTGCTGGTGGCGCCCGGCACGGCCGTGTGGGAGCGCCGTCACTGGGTGAGCGCGGGGCTGATGCCGCAGCTCGCGGCCGCCGTTGCGGCGCTCCCGGTAAGGGCCGAGCTCCTGGTCACCGAGGGATACCCGGGTGCGCCTGCGCACACCGTGCTTCTCGTACGGCCCGACGGGCACCTGGTCGCCGCCATGGCGGGAGTACGGCCCGCCGACCTGTACGCGTGCGCCGAAGCGGCGCGCGGCGGCACCGCCGTACCGCCGCAGGCCACGGCGCGGGGTGCTGCTGCCGGGTCCGCGGGCAAGGCGTCGGCGCACCGCTGACCGAGGGGAGAGTCGCGGTGAACGCGCCGGTTGCCGTGTGCCGGTTGCGGGTTGCCGGTTGCACGATGCGGCCGCCCTGGTGTGTTTCGTCCCACGTGTCCCCCCTGTTGACCCCAGCACAGGTGCATGGTTGACTCCGGAACGTGACTGACACCCGGCTGTGCTTCTGGCGGAGGGTCCATGTGGACCTCGTCCGCTATGCGGGCTGCGTGTGTCGTCCGTCCTGTTGATCCGATTCCTTCCTTCGCGCGGGCTGATGCCGCGCTCCTCCACGATCGCCCAGGACGGACTTGTGTCACCCACTTCTCCCGTCGCCTCCGGCGACCCCTCCGCGACCACGTACGCTCCGGCCGCTGACGCGTCCACGCGCACACCCACGACGCCTACGAGGCCTACGACTCCCCCGACGGACTCGGGCCCCACGGCGCAGGAACTGCTCGACTTCGCCCGCCGCACGGTCGCCGACCGGGAACTCGTCGACTCGCTCCCCCTCGACCCCGAGGGCCGCACCTGGATTCGGCTCGACGGGCCCGGCGGCAGCGAGGCCTGGCTCATCGGCTGGCCGCCCAGCACCGGCACCGGATGGCACGACCACGGCGGCTCGCGGGGCGCCTTCGCCACCGCGAGCGGCCGGCTGACCGAGCAGTCCCTTGCCGTTCAGCTGCCCACGGAGGGCTGGCGCACGCTCGAACTGGCCGAGGGCGTCGACCGCGAGCGGCAGCTGCCCGCCGGAAAGGGCCGGGCCTTCGGCCCGCACCATGTACACCAGGTACTGAACCTCTCCACCGAAGAGCACGCCGTATCGGTTCACGCGTACTACCCGCCGCTGCCGCTGATGCGGCGCTACAGCCGTACGGGTCCCGTGCTGCGGCTGGAGGCGGTCGAGCAACCGGAGGAGTGGGAGTGAGCGGCACCACGGCGGACACCAGGCAGACGCGGCCGAAGAGCATCGACACGCTGCTCGAGGAAACCCGCGCGGAGCTGGACCGGCTCGGCCCGGAGCAGGCCGCCGAGGCGGTGGCGGCCGGTGCACTGCTGGTCGACACCCGCTACGCGGCGCTGCGCGAGCGCGACGGCACCATCCCGGGCGCGCTCATCGTGGAGCGCAACGAGCTGGAGTGGCGGCTCGACCCACTCGGCGACCACCGCGCCCCCGAGGCGACGAGCCACGACCTGCGGGTCATCGTGGTCTGCAATGAGGGGTACGCGTCGAGTCTCGCGGCAGCCTCCCTGCGGCAGTTGGGCCTCCACCGGGCCACGGACCTGGAAGGCGGCTTCCAGGCGTGGCGCACGGCCGGCCTGCCGGTGGACCCGCCGAAGTCGGCCGCGGAGCAGGTGGATCGGGCCGGATCCGACTAGTCGGCCGGTCCTGCTGCGGTCGGCTGACGGGCCATCAGCCAGCTGGAGTCAGAAACGACCGACAACGCCGGGCGCTCGGCGGGCAGTGCGGTCGGCCCTGAGCGCGGCCGGGCCGTCGAGTCGCCGGTACGGACTGCCGGACGCTGACCCGCTGCCCCCGCCGGAGGGCGGCTACCGGCTACGCGTCCGGCAGGTGGTACTCCAGCAACTCCGGGTCCTCGCCCTCCTCCTCGAGCGCACGGCGCACCACCCTCAGGGCCACGCCCTCGGCGTAGCCCTTGCGCGCCAGCATTCCGGCGAGGCGGCGGATGCGCTTCTCCCGGTCGAGGCCGCGCGTCGCCCGGAGCTTGCGCTCGACCAGCTCCCGGGCGGTCTGCTCCTCCTGCTCGGAGTCGAGCTGCCCGACGGCGTCGTCGATGAGCGCGGATTCGACGCCCTTGGTGCGTAGTTCGCGCGCGAGTGCGCGGCGGGCGAGGCCGCGGCCGTGGTGCCGGGACTCCACCCATGCCTCGGCGAACGCCGCGTCGTCGATCAGCCCGACGTCTTCGAACCGGGAGAGCACCTCCTCGGCCGCGTCGTCCGGGATGCCGCGCCTGCGCAGCGCATCCGCGAGCTGCTTGCGGGTGCGCGGAGTCCCGGTGAGCAGACGCAGGCAGATGGCCCGCGCCTGCTCCTCCGGGCTGCGCGGCGCCCCCTGTTCGGCCCTCGACGAAGAGGAGGCGCCGCTGTCCGTGCGTACTTCACCGCCGACATCGGCGACATCGCCGACATCGTTGACCCTGCCACCACTGCTGTCGCCACTATTGCCGCCCCCGACGTCCCCCCAGTCGGTCCGACGCGTCATGGATCAGCTCTTGGCCGCGGCGGCCTTGGTCGCCTTGGCGGCCTTGGCCGCGGGGGCGGTCGCGGCAGCCGGAGCGGCCACGGAACCCGCAACACCCGCCGCGTCCGTGCCCGGCTCCCCCGCCGGATCCTCCGGCTTCACACCGATGCCCAGCTTCTCCTTGATCTTCTTCTCGATCTCGTTGGCCAGGTCGGGGTTGTCCTTCAGGAAGTTGCGGGCGTTCTCCTTGCCCTGGCCGAGCTGGTCGCCCTCGTACGTGTACCAGGCGCCGGACTTGCGGATGAAGCCGTGCTCGACGCCCATGTCGATCAGGCCGCCCTCACGGCTGATGCCCTGCCCGTAGAGGATGTCGAACTCGGCCTGCTTGAAGGGCGGTGCGACCTTGTTCTTGACGACCTTGACGCGGGTGCGGTTGCCGACCGCGTCGGTGCCGTCCTTGAGGGTCTCGATCCTGCGGATGTCGAGCCGCACCGAGGCGTAGAACTTCAGCGCCCGGCCACCGGTCGTGGTCTCCGGCGAGCCGAACATCACGCCGACCTTCTCGCGAAGCTGGTTGATGAAGATCGCGGTGGTCTTCGACTGGTTCAGCGCACCCGTGATCTTGCGGAGGGCCTGGCTCATCAGCCGGGCCTGGAGGCCGACATGGGAGTCGCCCATCTCGCCCTCGATCTCCGCGCGCGGCACCAGTGCGGCCACCGAGTCGATGACGATGAGGTCGAGAGCGCCGGAGCGGATCAGCATGTCTGTGATCTCCAGCGCCTGCTCGCCGTTGTCCGGCTGCGACAGGATCAGCGAGTCGATGTCCACGCCGAGCTTCTTCGCGTACTCGGGGTCGAGGGCGTGCTCGGCGTCCACGAAGGCGACCGTGCCGCCCAACCGCTGGGCGTTCGCCACCGCGTGCAGGGTCAGGGTCGTCTTGCCGGAGGACTCCGGGCCGTACACCTCGACCACGCGGCCGCGCGGCAGACCGCCGACGCCCAGCGCGACATCGAGAGCGGTCGACCCAGTGGGGATGACCTCGATGGGCTCGTTCGGCCGCTCCCCCAGGCGCATCACGGCGCCCTTGCCGAATTGCCGTTCAATCTGCGCGAGCGCGGCGTCGAGCGCCTTCTCGCGGTCGGTTCCTGCCATGGGTTCCACCCGGTTTGCTTGAGTCGATCGCTTCACGTCCACGACGCTAACGCCTGCCACTGACAATCCGCCCGGGCGCCGTCCGGCCTGTGGAAAACCGGGCTGGAACACCATGAGAATAGATGTTCGATTTTGGTGTCAACTGCGCCACGCCCGGCGGATTCTCGCCACCGCCGAGGCGCCCGGACGCCGCCGAGGCCGGCCCTGCACCCGTGGGTCGTCGGTGACGTCGTACCGCTTCACGTACACACCCAGGAAGGCCTGCAGCGTCGCGGTCGCCGGGATGGCGATCAACGCACCGACCGCACCCAGCAGCGCCGTCCCCGCGATCACCGAACCGAAGGCCACGGCCGGATGGATGTCCACGGTCCTGGCGGTGATGCGCGGCTGCAGCAGATAGTTCTCGAACTGCTGGTAGACCACGACGAAGAGCAGCACCCACAGCGCGTACCAGGGGTTGACCGTGAAGGCCAGCAGCATCGGCAGGGCACCGGCCAGATACGTGCCGATGGTCGGGATGAACTGGGAGACCACGCCCACCCACAGCGCCAGCGCCGGCGCGTACGGCACGACGAGGAACTCGAGCAGCACGTAGTGCGCGACACCGGAGATCAGCGCCATCAGCCCGCGCGAGTACAGGTACCCGCCGGTCTTGGCCACCGCGATCTCCCAGGCGCGCAGCACCTCCGCCTGCCGGATGGGCGGCAGCACCGAGCACAGGGCCCGGCGCAGCCGCGGCCCGTCGGCCGCGAAGTAGAACGAGAACAGCACCACGGTCAGGACCTTGAAGAGCCCGCCGAGCACGGTCGCGGAGACGTCCAGCACGCCGGTGGCGCTGTTCTGCACGTACTTCTTCAGCCAGTCCGACCTGAGCAGGCTGTCCTGCATCTCGACCCGCGACAGGCTCGTGTGGAAGGACTCGTTGATCCACCGGATCACCGAGTCCAGGTACTGGGGGAAGTGCTCGACCATGGTCACGATCTGGCCGGCCAGCATCGAGCCGAGCAGGACGAAGAACCCGGCGAAGGCGCCGAGCACCCCGAGGAAGACCAGCATCGTGGCCAGCCCGCGCCGCATCCCGCGCGCCGCCATCCGGTCCACCGCCGGCTCCACCGCGAGCGCCAGAAAGAACGCGATCAGGATGTTGATCAGGAGCCCGATCAGCTGGTGGAAGGCCCAGTTCGCGAGCTGGAAACAGGCGAAGAGCGCGAGCGCGAGCACCATGGCGCGGGGCAGCCAGCGCGGCATGCGGTCGCGGCGCTCCGCCGCCGGTGCCCCGCCGGGTCGCGCGCCGTCCGGCGCACCGTCGCGTGCGCCGTCCTGAGCTGCTTCGTCTGTCGCTGCCATCCGGCCAGTGTGGCCTACGGCGGTCAGCGCCTGTCCGCGGGGATGTCCATGGCCGCGCACACCCCGCGCCAGACGTCCTTCGCGTCCCACCCGGCGGCCAGCGCCTCGTGCACGGTCCGGCCCCCCAGCTCCGCCATCACATGATCGCGCGCGAAGGAGTCCGCGTACGCATCGCCGAAGTAATCCGCCATCCGCTGCCAGAAGACCGTCAACCGCATGCGCCCAGTATCCCGCGCAGGGATTGCAGCCTCGCACTTGCCGCCAACCGGGCGCGCTTCCGGCCTACGGTCGGATGTATGGCCCGATCCGGAGCAACCCCGCTCGCCCGCGCGGAGCAGTTCATCTGGCTCACCGCGCGCGTGCTCGAGCAGCGCACCTTCGCGTACCACTTCCTGTCCGGCGCCCCCGGTGACCCCGGGCAGGCGGACCGGACCCGCGCCGCCGACGCCGTCGAGACGGCGCTGGACGCGTACCGCAACCACGACGACGGCTACGGCCACGCCCTCGAACCCGACCTGCGCGGCCCGGTCAGCCAGCCGCTGCACACCGCACACGCGCTGCGCGTGCTCGACTCCATCGGCCGCTGCGGCGGACGGCGGGTCGAGCGAGTGTGCCGCTATCTGACGGAGGTCTCCACCGAGGACGGGGCGCTGCCCGCGCTCCACCCCTCACTGCGCGGCTATCCGGCCGCGCCCTGGATCCCGATCGTGGACAACCCGCCGAGCGATCTGCTGGCCACCGGCCCCGTGGTGGGGCTGCTGCACCGCAACGAGGTGTGGCACGCCTGGCTGTTCCGGGCCACCGACTTCTGCTGGTCGGCGGTCGAATCCCTGGAGAAGACCCACCCGTACGAGGTGAAGGCCGCGGTCGCCTTCCTCGACGGGGCCCCGGACCGGGAGCGCGCGGAGACCGCGGCGGAGCGGCTCGGGCGGCTCGTACGGGAGCAGGAGCTGGCGGTCCTGGACCCGGACCGGGCCGCGGACTACCCGCTGCCCGAGGGCTACGCGCCGGGCGAGTACCACTACGCGCACGACTTCGCGCGGACGCCGGACTCACTGGCCCGCCGCTGGTTCAGCGACGAGGAGGTCGAGCGGTCGCTGGACTTCCTGGCTGCCGAGCAGCAGGACGACGGCGGGTGGCCGATCCACTGGCGGTCCTGGGCGCCCGGCATCACCCTCGAGTGCCGGCCCATGGTGACCGTCGACGCCCTGCTGACGCTCCGCGCGTACGGCCGCCCGGTCTGAGCCGGGGCCGCCCCGGCCCGTTCCGACCCCGGTCTGAGCCGGGTCCGACCCGGTCTGGGCCCGGACTGAGCCCGGTCTGACCCTGGTCCCGTGGCAACGGACAGCCGCCCGGCTAGCCGCCGAGCGCCCGTACGCCCGCGGTGACCAGCACGGCGACCGCGACGATCACCAGGAATGGGGCGCGCAGCGCCAGCGCGAGTGCTGCGCCCGCGAGCCCCGCCGCGCGGGCGTCCAGCGCCAGCGCGCGCCCCTCCTCGCCGAACGTCTGGATGGCGATCAGCGCGGCAAGCAGGGCGACGGGGAGAAGGGCCGCGAGCTGCTTGACGCGCGGCCGCTCCAGAGCCCCCGCGGGCACCGAGAGGCCCAGCAGCTTGACCAGGTAGCAGCCGGCGGCGGTGACGCCGATGGCGATCCAGGTGCTCATCGGCCCTCCTCGTCGCGAGTCATCCGGTCCGTCCCCTCTGTCCTGTCCGTCCTGTCGCGAGTCGTCCTGTCGCGGGCCGTGCGGGCCGTGCGGGCCGTGCGGCGGCCGCCCGTCCCGCGCAGCCCGTGGAGAGCGAGGACGGCTGGCGCGGCGAACGCCGCCATCAGGACCGGCACCCCTGCGGGCAGCAGCGGGTGGCACACGAGCGCGAGCACGACGGAGAGGCCCGCCACCGCCCGCTCCAGCGTCGTCCGCAGCATGGGCGCAAGCAGCGCGAGGAAGACCGCGGGCCCCGCGGCGTCCAGTCCCCAGGCATCGGGGTCACCGAGGGCGGAGGCGCCGAGCGCGCCGAGCAGCGTGGTGAGGTTCCACAGCGCGTAGAGGCTCAGCCCGGTGACCGTGAAGCCGATCCGCGCGCTGCGCCGGTCCGGCTGGGCGAGAGCGACGACGGAGGTCTCGTCGATGACCCAGTGGGCGGCGAAGGGGCGTACCGCGCGCGGGAGGCGGAGCAGCTGGGAGAGGCGCAGCCCGTAGAAGGCGTTGCGCACGCCGAGGAAGAACGCCCCGGCGGCCGCGGTGAGCGGGTTGCCGCCCGCCGCGAGCGCGCCCACCAGCGCGAACTGGGACGCGCCGGTGAACACCAGCACGCTGAGCGCGCAGGTCTGGAGGAGCGTGAGCCCCGCCCCTGCCGAGGTCACGCCGAAGGCGAAGCCGGAGAGCCCGACGGCCACGCCGACGCCGAGCGCGTCCCGCACCACCGCGGCGTCGGAGCGCCCCTCCGCCTGCGCCCGCGCCGGTGTCGCCGTACGCGGGGGTGTCTGTTCCCCTGTCACGCCCGGAACGCTACGAGCCGGTGCCGGGCCCGGTCTTGTACGTTCTTGCGGCCCCGTACGTCGTGGCGGCCGCAGCAGCCGGCGTGGAGCCGCGGGCCCGTTCCCGCTGATACGCCCCGGGTGGCACACCGACGATCCGGCTGAAGTGCCGGTTCAGGTGCGGCTGGTCGGTGAAACCGACGGCGACCGCGGCCTCCGCGGGCGGGGTCCCGGCGTCCAGCAGGCCGCGCGCCCGGCGCACGCGCGCGTCCGTGAGCCAGGTGTGCGGCGGCATGCCGTACGTGTCGCGGAAGGCCCGCAGCAGCGCGAACGGGCTCGTGCCCAGCTCGGCCGCGAGCTTCTCCAGGGACGGCGGCCGTGCCATCCGCTGCTCCAGGATCGCCCGGGCTCGTGCGGCGTTGCGCGCCCCCGCGGTACGCGCCTCGCGCTCCGGCATCGGGGCGCCGTGCAGCCGCAGCAGCCGCACGACGACGACCCGCAGCAGGGTGTCGGCCGCGAGCGCATTGCCCTCCTCGGCGGCCCGGTGCACCTCGGTGACCAGCCGGGAGGAGTACGGGTCGTGGACCACGGCCGACGCGAACCCGGGCGTGCCGCGGATGGCGGTGGTCTCGGCGGCGATCCCGGCGACCGTGTCCGGGCTCGGGTAGAGCACGGAGTACGTCCAGCCCTCCGGGACCCCGGCCTCGCCGGTGTGCGAGGTGTCGGGGTTGACGAGCGCGAGCCCGCCGACCCCGGCGCGCTCCACGGTGCCGCGGTGCAGGAACGCCTCGACGCCCTCGGTGATCGCGGCGATGACGAAAGCCTCGTGGGTGTGCCGGACGAACGTCTTGTGCACATACCGCGCCCTCAGCAGATCCACGCCCGGCAGCTCCGGGTACTGCCAGTACCGCGCGCTCTCCTGCCTCCCCATACCGCCATTGTGCAGCCGCCCGCGAACGCCGCTGACCTGCGGGTCCGGCCGGTTGTCAGTGGCCGGGTGCACGATGGGGAGCATGTCGGAAGAACCGGCCCAGGCCCTCGGCTCCTTCTCCCCCGCGACCCGCGCGTGGTTCACGGGGGCCTTCACCGCGCCCACCGCCGCCCAGGCCGGCGCCTGGCAGGCCATCGACGAGGGGTCGGACGTGCTGGTCGTCGCCCCGACCGGCTCCGGCAAGACCCTGGCGGCGTTCCTCGCCGCCCTGGACCGGCTGGCGAGCACGCCCCCGCCCGCGGAGGCGAAGAAGCGCTGCCGGGTGCTGTACGTGTCGCCGCTCAAAGCCCTCGCGGTGGACGTCGAGCGCAATCTGCGCAGCCCGCTGACCGGGATCAAGCACGAGGCCGTGCGGCTCGGGCTGCCGGAGCCGGAGGTGCGCGTGGGCATCCGCTCCGGCGACACCCCGGCCGCCGAGCGCCGCGCCCTGTCCAACCGGCCGCCGGACATCCTGATCACGACCCCCGAGTCGCTGTTCCTGATGCTCACCTCCGCCACCCGTGACGCGCTGGCGGGCGTGGAGACGGTGATCGTGGACGAGGTGCACGCCGTGGCGGGCACGAAGCGGGGAGCTCACCTGGCACTGTCCCTGGAGCGCCTCGACGAGCTCCGCTGCGCTGGATCTGCGCGGCTCCGCCACGACCGCCCGGCGCAGCGGATCGGCCTGTCGGCGACCGTTCGGCCCGTCGACGAGGTGGCCCGCTATCTGTCGCCGCAGCGCCCGGCCAAGGTCGTACAACCCCCCTCCGGCAAGGAGTTCGACCTCTCCGTCGTGGTGCCGGTCGAGGACCTGGGCGAGTTGGGGGGCTCCCCCGCCACTGATCCCGAGAGCGGCGCGGCCGGCGACAAGCCCTCGATCTGGCCGCATGTGGAGGAGCGGATCGCGGACCTGGTGCAGGCCCACCGCTCCACCATCGTCTTCGCCAACTCCCGCCGCCTGGCCGAGCGCCTGTGCAACAGGCTCAACGAGATTGCGTACGAGCGCGCCACCGGCGAGCCCGCCCCGGAGCACCACTCCCCCGCCGAGCTGATGGGCGGCTCGGGCGCCGCCAGGGGCGCCCCGGGCGTCATGGCCCGGGCGCACCACGGCTCGGTGTCCAAGGAGCAGCGGGCCCTGGTCGAGGAGGACCTCAAGGCCGGCCGGCTGCCGGCCGTCGTCGCCACGTCCAGCCTGGAGCTGGGTATCGACATGGGCGCTGTCGACCTGGTCGTCCAGGTCGAGTCGCCCCCGTCCGTCGCCTCCGGGCTGCAGCGCGTCGGCCGGGCGGGGCACCAGGTGGGCGCGGTCTCCACCGGCGTCGTCTTCCCCAAGTACCGCGGGGACCTGGTGCAGTCGGCCGTGGTCACCGAGCGGATGCGGAGCGGCGCCATCGAGGCGCTGCGCGTTCCGGCCAACCCGCTGGACGTGCTGGCCCAGCAGATCGTCGCGATGACGGCGATGGACACCTGGGACGTGGACGAGCTGCTGGCCGTGATCCGCCGGGCCGCCCCCTTCGCTTCGCTGCCCGAGTCCGCGTACACCGCCGTGCTGGACATGCTCGCGGGACGCTACCCGTCGGACGCCTTCGCCGAGCTGCGCCCCCGCCTCGTATGGGACCGGGTGGCCGGGGCGCTCACCGGACGGCCGGGCGCCCAGCGGCTCGCGGTGACCTCGGGCGGCACGATCCCGGACCGCGGTCTGTTCGGGGTCTTCCTGGCCGGGGCCGACCCCAAGAAAGGCGGAGGCCGGGTCGGGGAGCTCGATGAAGAGATGGTCTACGAGTCCCGGGTCGGCGACGTGTTCACGCTGGGCACGACGTCGTGGCGGATCGAGGACATCACCCGCGACCGGGTGCTGGTCTCGCCCGCGCCCGGGGTGCCGGGGCGGCTGCCGTTCTGGAAGGGCGACCAGCTGGGCCGGCCCCTGGAACTGGGCCGCGCCCTGGGGGCGTTCCTGCGCGAGGTCGGCGGTCTCACCGCCGAGGACGCCCGGCTGCGGCTGGTCGCGGCGGGCCTGGACGCCTGGGCCGCCGACAACGTCCTGGCGTATCTGAAGGAGCAGCGCGAGGCCTGCGGGCACGTACCGGACGACCGGACCATCGTCGTCGAGCGGTTCCGGGACGAGATGGGCGACTGGCGGGTCGTCGTCCACTCCCCCTTCGGGGCACAGGTGCACGCTCCGTGGGCGCTGGCGCTCGGCGCCCGCCTCGCCGAGCGCTATGGCATGGACGCCCAGGTGATGCACGCCGACGACGGCATCGTGCTGCGGCTGCCCGACGCCGATCTGATGGGCCTCGACCTGCTCGACCTGGAGACGGACCCGGCCCAGCGCGGGCGGGAGTACGAGTCGGAGCAGTCCCCGGTCGGTGCCGCGGACGTCGCCTTCGACAAGGGCGAGGTCGACCAGATCGTCACCGATCAGGTCGGCGGCTCCGCGCTGTTCGCCTCCCGGTTCCGCGAGTGCGCGGCCCGCGCCCTGCTGCTGCCGCGCCGCAATCCCGGCAAGCGCACGCCGCTCTGGCAGCAGCGCCAGCGCGCCGCCCAGCTCCTCCAAGTCGCCTCGGAGTTCGGCTCGTTCCCGATCGTCCTGGAGGCGGTGCGCGAGTGCCTGCAGGACGTCTTCGACGTCCCGGGCCTCACCGAGCTGATGGGCGACATCGAAGCCCGCAGGGTCCGCCTGGTCGAGGTCACCACCCCCGAGCCCTCGCCGTTCGCCCGCTCGCTGCTCTTCGGATACCTCGCCCAGTACCTGTACGAGGGCGACTCCCCGCTCGCCGAGCGGCGGGCTGCCGCGCTCTCCCTCGACTCCCGGCTGCTCGCCGAGCTGCTGGGCCAGGCCGAGCTGCGCGAACTGCTCGACGCCGAGGTGCTGACCGAGCTGGAGCGCGAGCTGCAGTGGCTGACCGAGGACCGCCGGGTCAAGGACGTGGAGAGCCTGGCCGACGTGCTGCGCCTGCTCGGCCCGCTCACCGACGCCGAGTTGGCCGAGCGCGGCGCCGAGCAGGAGTGGGTGCGGGAGCTGGCCGCCGCCCGCCGCTCCATCAGAGTGCGGATCGCGGGCGCGGACCACTGGGCGGCCGTCGAGGACGCCGGGCGGCTCCGGGACGCGCTGGGCACGGCGCTTCCGGTGGGCGTGCCCGAGGCGTTCACCGAGCCGGTCAAGGACCCGCTGGGCGACCTCCTCGCCCGCTACGCCCGCACCCACGGCCCCTTCACTTCCGCCGAAGCGGCCGCCCGCTTCGGCATCGGCACCGCCGTCACGGACGGCGCGCTGCACCGGCTGGCCGCCGCGGGCCGCATCGTCCAGGGCGAGTTCCACCCCGCCGGGATCGGGCAGGAGTGGTGCGACAGCGCGGTGCTGCGCCGGCTGCGCCGCCGCTCCCTTGCCGCCCTCCGGCAGGAGATGGAGCCCGTACCGCCCCCGGCGCTCGCCACCTTCCTCCCCCAGTGGCAGCACGTCGGCACCCACGGCCTCCGCGGCATCGACGGCCTGGTGCGCGCGATCGAGCAGCTCCAGGGCGCCCCCGTGCCCGCCTCCGCCCTCGAGAAGCTGGTCCTGCCGTCCCGCGTCTCCGGCTACGCCCCGGCGATGCTCGACGAGTTGACCGCTTCCGGCGAAGTCGTCTGGGCCGGGGCCGGAGCACTGCCCGGCAAGGACGGCTGGGTGTCGCTGTATCTCGCCGAGGCCGGTCCGCTGCTGCTCCCGCCGCCCCATCCTCTCGAGATCGGACCGCTGCACCAGTCGGTGCTCGACGCGCTGTCCGGCGGCTACGGGCTGTTCTTCCGGCAGATCGCCGACCAGGTGCGGGCCGAGCACCCCGAGAGCACCGACCCGCAGCTGGCGGACACCGTCTGGGACCTGGCCTGGTCCGGCAGGCTCACCAACGACACCCTGGCGCCGCTGCGGGCCCTGCTCGGCTCCGGCCGCACCGCGGGCGCCACCGCTCACCGGGCGAAGCGCTCGGTGCCCCGCGGGCGGTACGGCACGTTCACGGCCGGCCTCAGTCCCCGTACGGTCCGCGGCACCGCATCGCGCAGCGGGCCTCCGACCGTCGCGGGCCGCTGGTCGCTGCTGCCCGGGCGGGAAACGGATCCGACCCGGCGCGCCCACGCCCTGGCCCACACGCTGCTGGACCGGCACGGCGTGGTCACCCGCGGCGCGGTCCAGGCCGAGGGTGTGGAGGGCGGCTTCTCGGCCGCATACCGCGTGCTGTCCGCCTTCGAGGAGACCGGGCAGGCCCGGCGTGGCTACGTGATCGAGGGGCTCGGCGCGGCGCAGTTCGCGATGGACGGCGCCGTCGACCGCCTCCGTGCGGTGGCGACGGCCCGCGACCGCGAGGCGGCGGAGGGGCCGCACCCCAGGTTCCTCGACAGCGGCGGCCGGGACGCGCGCGAGGGCAGGCCGGTGGTCCTCGCGGCGGCCGACCCGGCCAACGCGTACGGCGCCGCGCTTCCCTGGCCCGACCCGCCCTCGGGCGCCGGCCACAAGCCGGGCCGCAAGGCGGGCGCCCTGGTGGTGCTGGTGGGCGGCGAACTCGTCCTGTACGTCGAGCGCGGCGGCAAGACCCTGCTCGCCTGGCCAGGGCAGGACGCGGACAGCCCGGAGGCCGACACCCGGCTGCACGCGGCCGCCGAGGCGCTGGCGCTGGCCGCCCGCGGGGGCGCGCTCGGCACGGTCACGGTCGAGCGCGCCAACGGCACACCGGCTCTCTCCTCCCCCATAGGCCGCGCCCTGGAAGCCGCAGGCTTCCACCCCACCCCCCGCGGCCTCCGCCTCCGCCCGTCCTGACCCCCGCCCCGGCGCCAAACCCGCGCGAGAACCCGCGCACCTCAGACCGCAAGCGGGCCCTGTGCGCCCCACGTACGCACCTGCGGCGCAGCCCGGCGGTGTCGCCGGTCAGCATCCGGCCAGTCCCCACCCGGCGGCATCATGGCTGCATGCCCGAAGGAGACACCGTCTGGCAGACGGCCCGCAGGCTGCACGAAACGCTCGCGGGCGAGCGCATCGTGCGGTCCGACCTGCGCGTGCCCAGACTCGCCACCGTCGACCTGTCCGGGCGGGACATCACCGAGGTGGCCGCCCGCGGCAAGCACCTGCTGACCCGCATCGAGGGCGGGCTGACCCTCCACTCCCATCTGCGGATGGACGGCGCGTGGCACCTCTACACCCCCGACGAGCGCTGGCGCGGCGGACCCGAGCACCAGATCCGCGCCATCCTGGTCACCGCCGAGAGGACCGCCGTCGGCTACCGCCTCCCCGTCCTCGGCCTCCTCCGCACCGCGGCCGAGGACAGCGTCGTCGGCCACCTCGGCCCCGACCTGCTCGGCCCCGACTGGGACCCGTACGAGGCCCTGCGCAGACTGCTCTCCGACCCCGCCCGCCCCCTCGGCGAGGCCCTGCTCGACCAGCGCAACCTCGCCGGCATCGGCAATGTCTACAAATCCGAGCTGTGCTTCATGGCCGGCTGTACCCCCTGGCTCCCCGTCTCCGAGGTCCCTGCACCCGACCACCTGGTAGCCCTGGCCAAACGGCTCCTCGAGGCCAACAAGACCCGGCTCGCCCGCGCCACCACCGCCGACCACCGCCGCGACCACCGGCTGTGGGTCTACGGCAGAGCGGGCCGCCCCTGCCGCCGCTGCGGAACGGCCGTGCTCGCCGCCGACCAGGGCGCCGCGGGCCAGGAGCGCAGCACCTACTGGTGCCCGTCGTGCCAGTCCGGCCCCTCGCCATCCACCCCCTCCCGACCCGGGTCCGCCTCCCCCACCCCCCATCAATCCCCTCGGAGGTAGTCGGCAGCAGTGAATTGACGGCCTGTCAGTTCACTCGTACCGTCACGCCATGACCGTCCTCCAGGCGTACGACCTCACCGGGCGCACAGCCTTCGTCACCGGCGCCGCGAGCGGCATAGGCCGGGCGACCGCCGCCCTCCTCGCCCGTGCCGGAGCGGCCGTTCACTGCGCCGATGTCGACGAGAAGGGCCTGCGGGAAACCGCGGAGCGGATCGCGGCCGCCGGTGGCACGGCCAGGACCCACCCCCTCGACGTGACCGACCGCGCCCAAGTCGCGGCCGCCGTGGCCGAGGCCGCGGGAGCCGGGAGCGGCCGACTGCACATCATGGCCGCGATCGCGGGCATCATGCACCGCAGCCCCGTCCTGGAGACGACAGACGCCGACATCGACCGCGTCCTGGCGGTCAACTTCAAAGGTGTGCTCCACGCCTGCCAGGAAGCGGCCCGCTCCATGATCGCCACGCAGACCCCCGGCTCCATCGTCACGATGGCCTCCGGAGCCGTCGACACCGGCGCCCCGGGACTGCTCTGCTACGGCGCCGCGAAGGCCGCCGTCGTCCAGCTCACGAAGACCCTGGCCACAGAGGTGGGGCAGCATGGCATCCGGGTCAACGCGGTGGCCCCCGGCTGGATCCGCACCCCCATGACCGACAGGCACGACGCCCGGGCCCAGAACCAGGCCGAGCAGACCATGGCCCGCGCCTCTCCCCTGAGCCGGGTCGGCGAGCCGGAGGACGCCGCCCACGCCGTGCTCCATCTCGCCTCGGACGCCTCGTCGTTCACGACGGGTCAGATCCTGCGCCCGAACGGCGGCGTCGCCATGCCCTGGTAGCTCGGGACCCCCAGGAAGCTCCGGACTCCCCGGCGGCTCGGGATGCTCTCGCCGCTCTGGCCGATGCCCTGGCCTCCTTAACCGAGCGAGCCTCGGACGCCGGGACGCAGTGGACGGGCAGCAGGCTGAGCCCCCAGCCCCCCGCAACCACGGCCGCCTCCAAAGGCCCGGACTCGCCGGGCGCCACGGTCAGACGCACCACGGCCCAGCACCACGCCCCCGTAAGAACCGGCGCGGCCACCCACCGCACGGCAGTGGCACCGACCGGCAACACGACCGCCACCCGGTCCGCCCGCACGGCCCCCACGGTCCGGACCGGGCCCGTCCGCACGACCTCGGCAATACGTGCCGGTCCCACTCGCACAGCCCCCGCGATACGCGCCGGTCCCACTCGCACGACCCCCGCAATACGCGCCGGGCCCGCCCGCACAGCCCTCGCCGCACGGATCAGGCCCGCCCGTATTCGTACCGGCGGCTCTCCGTCCCCGAGCTGCGACCCTGCCATGGCTGCCTCCTACGGACCCTCCTCCGGCCGGACGCTAGTCGGCCGGGTCCCTCCGCACGAGGGCGCACGACCGCCGGGACGGCGCGCCCAGCAGCTGCCCGCCGACACCCGCGCCCCGGGCGCCCCCAACACCCCCCCGCGACACCCCCAGCGACAGCGCCAGCGCCCCTGGCACCCTGGCCCGCGGCTCCCGGCCCGCCTGCCCGCCGCCTCAGGCGCTCTCCGCCTGGAACATCCACCGGTGCTTCTCGAGATCGGCCGTCAGTCCGATGAGCAGGTCCTGGCTCACTCGGTCCGCCTGGTCGGTGGCCTCGATCCGCTCCCGCATCCGGACGATCACGGAGCCCAGTGCGCCGGTGAGCATCCGCACCGCGTCGTCGTCCTTGATCCAGCCGTCGTTGACATGGTCGATGCCACTGCTCTTGGCGACCGTTTCGGCCCGCCCGTCCGGGGACACCCCGAGGGCCGCGGCCCGCTCGGCCACGGTGTCGGCGTGCTTGCGGGCGCTGGCGACGACCTCGTCGAGCTGCAGGTGCACGGAGCGGAACCGCAGCCCCGTGACGTTCCAGTGGACCTGCTTGGCCACCAGGGCGAGGTCCACGAGGTCGACCAGCGCTCCCTGGAGGGCATCACCGACGATCTTGAGATCTTCGTCACGCAACGGGCTTTTGACGACAGACATCAGGTTCCTCCTGATTTCTTCCCATTTGCCGCAATGTTCCTCTCAACGATCGCACACCTGTCCCGGGCGAGACATTCCGGAGGGAGGACCGACGGAAGAGAACAACGCGTCGAGCCCCGGACGGCACATGCCGCCCGGGGCTCGACGAAGCTTGTGGCAGAGACGTCTCTGCAGGAGAAACGCGCTGCAGGCGCAGCGACGGAACAGAAAGCTGCTGGGCCGTCAGGCCGCCACGACGTCCACCGCCTCCGCAGGCGGCTTGATCGTCACGCGCTCCTCCGGTACGCCCGTCACGGACGTCACGGAGACCGAGTTGAGCATCGGACGCATCGGCGCAGGCACCGGCTCGCTCGCAGCCGCGGACTCCGCCAGCTCGGCGAGCGACAGCTCGTCACTCACCTCGCGCATGACTTCGGACATCCGCAAGTCCAGCGCATCGCAGATCGAGGAGAGCAGCTCGGAGGAAGCCTCCTTCTGCCCCCGCTCGACCTCCGAGAGGTAGCCGAGGGAGACCCGCGCCGACGAGGACACCTCGCGCAGGGTTCGGCCCTGGCGCTGGCGCTGCCGACGCAGCACGTCACCCAGCAGGCGACGGAGCAAAATCATCGGTGGCTCCCTCCTCGGACCTCGGATTCGGATCCTTCTCGCCCCACCGTACCGCCTCGGGCCGCGGCCGTGCGGGGAGCGATGACGTGTTCACTCAGGGCTGCAAACATCAATTCCCCCCGCTCTGTTCCGTATCCTGTGCCCGCACATTTTCGATCAGTTCCCCCAGAAGCAGTCCGAGCACCGCCTGGACGCTCTCGGAGCGGATACCCGCTCGGTCGCCGCCCAGTCTCAGTTCCCGCCCGCGAGCAGCGCCTCCGGGGCCCGCCACGGCGACGTACACCGTGCCGACCGGCTGCCCGTCCTGCACGTCGGGACCGGCGACACCCGTGGTCCCCACTCCCCAGTCCGCGCCCAGCAGCCGCCGCACGCCCGCCGCCATCTGCCCGGCGACTCCGGGATCGACGGCCCCGCGCTCGGCCAGCAGCGCACCGTCCACGCCGAGCAGCCCCTGCTTCACCTCCGTCGCGTACGCGGTGACCGAGCCGCGGAACGCCTTCGAGGCGCCGGGCACACCGGTCAGCTCCGCTGCGACCATGCCGCCCGTCAGCGACTCGGCGACGGCGAGCGTCTCACCGCGGTGCACGAGCAGCCCGAGCACGTCGGCGGCGAGCGCACCGGCGGCCCGCGGGCCGGTCATCGAGTCGCGTCCCCGGCCCGCCTGAGCACCACGGCCTGCCGTACGTAGTCCAGGCCGGTCGCCACGGTCAGCACCACGGCCACCGCCATCACCCAGAAACGCAGTGAGGCGAGCGGACCGGTCAGCGCGAGGACGTACATGCCCACGGCCGTGCCCTGAGCGAGGGTCTTCATCTTTCCGCCGCGGCTCGCGGGGATGACGCCGTACCTGATCACCCAGAACCGCATCAGCGTGATCCCGATCTCCCGGAAGAGGATCACACCCGTGACCCACCAGGGCAGGTCCCCCAGGGCGGAGAGACAGATCAGCGCCGCACCCATGATCGCCTTGTCGGCTATCGGGTCGGCGATCTTGCCGAAGTCGGTGACGAGGTTGTACCGCCGGGCCAGGTGACCGTCGAACAGGTCCGTGATCATGGCGACGGCGAAGGCCGCCCAGGCGAAGGACCGCCAGGCCGGGTCGTAGCCGCCGTTGTGGAGCATCAACAACACAAACCCGGGCACAAGGAGCAGCCGCGCCATCGTGAGGATGTTGGCGATGTTCCATAGCCCGGGCTGCGGGACCGCCGGCGCACCCACCGGGCCGCCGCGCACCGGCGCACGCCCGGGACCGCCCGCCGCGGACGCGGGGACTCCGCTCATGTGCCCGCCTCCTCGCCCGTACAGGACCCGCCGGCCAGTGGCTCGGCCACCAGGTCGACGCCCTCGGTCGCCACCACCTTGGCCTCGACGATACGGCCGGGAGTGAGCCCCCGGGACTCCGTGAGGATCACCTGGCCGTCGGTCTCGGGCGCCTGGTGGGCGCCGCGCCCCACCGCGCCCGCCCACTCGCCCTCGCCCTCGCCGGAGCCTTCATCCCCGTCCACCGCCTCGACGAGGACCTCGACCGTCTCTCCGAGACGCTCCTCCGCACGCTGCGCGGTCAGCTCCTCCGCGAGCCGCGAGATGCGCTCGAGCCGCTCCGCGACGACGTCCTCATGGAGTTTGTTCTCGTACCCGGCGGCCTCGGTGCCGTCCTCGTCCGAGTACCCGAAGACCCCGATCGCATCCAGCCGCGCATGGGTCAGGAAGCGCTCCAGCTCGGCAAGGTCCTGCTCGGTCTCGCCGGGGAAGCCGACGATGAAGTTCGACCGGGCTCCGGCCTGCGGAGCCTTGGACCGGATGGTGCCCAGCAGCTCCAGGAAGCGGTCGGTGTCGCCGAAGCGCCGCATCGCCCGCAGCACGCCCGGCGCCGAGTGCTGGAAGGACAGGTCGAAGTACGGAGCGACCTTCGGTGTCGACGTCAGAACGTCGATGAGCCCCGGGCGCATCTCGGCGGGCTGCAGATAGCTGACCCGGATCCGCTCGATGCCGTCGACGCCCGCCAGCTCGGGCAGCAGCGTCTCGAGCAGCCGGATGTCCCCGAGGTCCTTGCCGTACGAGGTGTTGTTCTCGGAGACCAGCATGATCTCCTTGACGCCCTGATCCGCCAGCCACCGTGTCTCGGTCAGCACGTCGGAGGGGCGGCGGGAGATGAACGATCCACGGAAGGCCGGGATCGCGCAGAACGAGCAGCGCCGGTCGCATCCGGACGCCAGCTTGACCGACGCGACCGGGCCGGAGTCCAGGCGGCGGCGCAGCGGAGCCCGGGGTCCCGAGGCCGGTGCGAGCCCCTCCGGCAGGTCCTCCGGAGCCGGTACGAGATCTCCGTGGCCCGGCAACGGAACTGAGGCGGCCTGCCGCTCGACCGGGCTGATGGGGAGCAGCTTGCGCCGGTCGCGCGGGGTGTGCGAGGCGTGGACGCCGCCGGACAGAATCGTTCGCAGCCGGTCGGAGATGTCCGCGTAGTCGTCGAAGCCGAGCACGCCGTCGGCCTCGGGCAGGGCCTCGGCCAGCTCCTTGCCGTACCGCTCGGCCATGCAGCCGACGGCGACCACCGCCTGCGTACGCCCGCCGCCTTCAGAAGCCGCGGTCTTCAGGTCGTTGGCCTCGAGCAGGGCATCGACCGAGTCCTTCTTCGCGGCTTCGACGAAACCGCAGGTGTTGACGACGGCGACGTCGGCGTCGGCGGCCTCCTGGACGAGTTCCCACCCGTCCGCCGCCAGACGGCCTGCGAGCTCCTCCGAGTCCACCTCGTTACGGGCGCAGCCGAGGGTGACGAGAGCGACGGTACGGGATTCGGGCATGACGTCAGCCTACTTCGTCCCGGCGGCGCGCTCCGCTGCCAGGGTTCGGCTGCCCGCCCCGAGCGGGCCCCGGGTCAGCCTGCCGCCGGGTCTCCCTTGGTGTAGCTCAGCCGCTGGACCTGACCCTGCTCGTACCGGTCGTCGATCTCCTTGCCGTTGACGAAGAGCTGGACGGCGCCGGCGTTGCCGAGAATGAGGTCGATCCGCTGCTTGTCCGTGAAGGTCTTCGAGTCGCCCTGCTTGAGGGATCCTTCCCAGAGCAGCCGCCCGCTGTGGTCCTTCGCCGAGATCCAGCTCGCGCCGTCGTCGGCGGTGAGCTTGACCGTGACCTTGTCGGCCGGTGCGGCCGCGATGGCGCTGTCGGACGGCTCGGGCTTGGGGTCGTGGGGCTTGTTCGCGCTCGGGGAGGCGCTGGGCTTGGACGTGGCGGTCTGGCTGGCCACGGAGCCGCTGCTGCCCTTGTCGTCGCCGCTGAAGAGCGTGAAGCCGACGAACGCGACGACGGCGACGATGGCCGCGACCATCGCGGCGGTCCAGTTGGGACGCCGCGGCTCGGGCCGGAACCGCTCCGCCTCGAACAGCGGCGCGGCCGGGGTCGGCGACGGCCGCCCGCCGTGCTCGGCGTCGTACTGCTCGATCAGCACGGCCGGATCGATGCCGACCGCACGCGCCAGCGTCCGGATATGCCCACGGGCATAGACATCGCCGCCGCACCGGGTGAAGTCATCCTGCTCGAGCGCATGCACGATGGGGATGCGCACCCGCGTGGTGGAACTGACCTCCTCGACGGTCAGTCCGGCGTCGATACGGGCCTGCTGCAGCGCACGACCGACCGAGGGGCGGTCGTCTTCTTCGACGGAAGGACGGTCGTCTTCGGGGGAGTTGCCGATGGACACGGGGGCGCCTTTCGAGCGTGAGCCACCTGCTGGATGTTCAGTCTAGGGGTGGTACGAAAGGGTGGGGCAACCGGGGAGACGGAGTTTGTACGCCATCAGAACGGCCGCACCGTTCTAGGATCCCCTACCCGCTCGTCCTTCCCTACAACTTGACGTATCGGCAGAGGAAACGGTTGCTCGCCGACCCTCTTACGGGTGAGTCTCCCCACGGATCAGGGCCAGCACTCCGTCCAATTCCTCCGGTTTGACCAGCACATCGCGCGCTTTGGACCCCTCACTCGGCCCGACGACTCCCCGCGACTCCATGAGGTCCATCAGCCGGCCGGCCTTCGCGAACCCCACCCGCAGCTTCCGCTGCAGCATCGAGGTCGAGCCGAACTGCGTCGACACCACCAGCTCGGCCGCCTGGCAGAGCAGGTCCAGGTCGTCGCCGATCTCCTCGTCGATCTCCTTCTTCTTCGCCGTCCCCACCGTGACGTCGTCGCGGAAGACCGGCGTCATCTGGGCCTTGCAGTGCTCGACGACCGCGGCGATCTCGGTCTCGGTCACGAAGGCGCCCTGCATGCGGACCGGCTTGTTGGCGCCCATGGGCAGGAAGAGACCATCGCCCTTGCCGATCAGCTTCTCGGCGCCCGGCTGGTCGAGGATGACCCGGCTGTCGGCGAGCGAGGAGGTGGCGAAGGCCAGCCGGGACGGCACGTTCGCTTTGATCAGGCCGGTGACGACGTCGACGCTCGGCCGCTGGGTGGCGAGCACCAGGTGGATGCCCGCGGCCCGCGCCAGCTGCGTGATCCGGACGATCGCGTCTTCGACGTCGCGCGGCGCCACCATCATCAGGTCGGCGAGCTCGTCCACGATCACCAGCAGGTACGGGTACGGGGCCAGCTCGCGCTCGCTGCCGGCCGGCGCCGTGACCTTGCCGTTGCGCACGGCCTGGTTGAAGTCGTCGATGTGCCGGAACCCGTACGCGGCCAGGTCGTCGTAGCGCAGGTCCATCTCGCGAACGACCCACTGCAGGGCCTCGGCCGCGCGCTTCGGATTGGTGATGATCGGCGTGATGAGGTGCGGGATGCCCTCGTAGACGGTCAGTTCGACGCGCTTGGGGTCCACCAGCACCATCCGCACGTCCTCCGGCGTCGCGCGGACCAGGATCGAGGTGATCAGACAGTTGATGCAGGAGGACTTTCCGGAGCCGGTCGCACCGGCGACCAGGACATGCGGCATCTTCGCGACGTCGGCCATGACATAGCCGCCCTCGACGTCCTTGCCGAGCGCGACGAGCATCGGGTGCTCGTCACCGGCGGCGTCGGCGAGCCGCAGCACGTCGCCGAGGTTGACCATCTCGCGGTCGGTGTTGGGGATCTCGATACCGACCGCGGACTTGCCCGGGATGGGGCTGATGATCCGGACGTCGGGGCTGGCGACGGCGTACGCGATGTTCTTGGTGAGGGCGGTGATCCGCTCGACCTTCACGGCCGGGCCCAGCTCGACCTCGTAGCGGGTGACGGTCGGGCCGCGGGTGAAGCCGGTGACGGCGGCGTCGACCTTGAACTCCTCGAACACCCTGGAAAGCGAGGCCACGACGGCGTCGTTCGCGGCGCTGCGCGCCTTGCCGGGGCCGCCGCGCTCCAGCAGGTCGAGGGAGGGCAGGGAGTAGGTGATGTCCCCGGAGAGCTGAAGCTGCTCGGCGCGCGGCGGCAGGGGCTCGGCGCGCTCGGGGGTGGACTTGGTCAGGTCGGGCACGCCGTCGCCGGAGCGGGTGGCCGGGGCCGGGGCCGCCGGTGTCTCCGGCTCGGCCTCGCGCGCGGTCGGCACCCCGGTCGTCCCGGACGTCGCCTCCCGCTCCGCCGCGATGCCGTGGCTGAGCCCGGCGACCAGCGGCGAGGGGTGAACGCCGTGCAGCACGGCCCCGTCCAGCGAAGCGGCCGCCGCGGCGGCCACGTCCACGGCACCCATCTCGCGGTCGTCGGCCGACTGCGCGGAGGCGGGCTGCGGGGACGTCCTGCGGCCCCGCCTGCGCTTCGACAGCGCCTCCTCCTCGGCCCGGTCCGGGTCGGCCTCCGCGGCGGCGGAGGCGGCCCGTGAGGCGCCCCGGCGCGTCCGCCGCGCGGACGGCCGGCGCCACTCGTCGTCGTACTCGCCGCCGTACCCCTCCTCGTACGGGTCCGCGCTCGCCGCGTCCTCGTCGCCCGGGCCACCGCCCACGAGGCCGAGCTTGGTGCCGAGCAGCCGCAGCCGCTGCGGGATCGCGTTCACCGGAGTCGCGGTCACAACGAGCAGCCCGAAGACGGTGAGCAGCACCAGCAGGGCCACGGCCAGGGCCTGGCCGACCGTGAAGATCAGCGGCCTGGAGACGGCCCAGCCGATCAGCCCGCCCGCGTCCCGGATCGCCTCGGTGCCCTCGCCGCGCCCGGGTGCGCCGCACGCCACATGGACCTGGCCGAGGACCCCGATGACCAGCGCGGAGAGCCCGATGACAATGCGTCCGTTGGCCTCCGGCTGCTCCGGGTGCCGGATGAGCCGTACGGCGATGGCGCCGAGCAGGAGCGGCACCACGAGGTCGAGCCGCCCGAAGGCGCCGGTCACCAGCATCTCGACGAGGTCGCCGACCGGGCCTTGCAGATTGGACCAGGTGCCGGCCGCGACGATCAGCGCGATGCCCAGCAGGAGCAGCGCGAGGCCGTCCTTGCGGTGCGCAGGGTCGAGGCCCTTGGCACCTCGCCCTATGCCGCGGAACAGCGCGCCGACCGCGTGCGCGAGGCCGAGCCACAGCGCACGTACGAGCAGATACACACCGGCGGTGGGCGACGGCGCCGGCTTCGGTGCCGTCTTCTTGGCCGCGGCCTTCTTCGCCGGTGCCTTCCGGCCCGACGCCGCCTTCTTGGCCGGTGCCTTCTTGGCCGGTGCCTTCTTGGCCGGTGCCTTCTTGGCCGGTGCCTTCTTCGCCGCCGTCTTCTTCGCGGCACCCCCGGTACGGCCCGCGCGCGGCTTGGAGCTGCCCGTGCTGCTCTGGGAACCCTTGCCGGACGTACGTGAGGCCATGCCGCCGAGGTTACCGGTGCGGGACGGCTGGGACACCTGTGCCCAGACGTTAACCCGTTCGTGTCGCCGTCGGATTGACGTGGCGGTGACGCCGCGTCAAGCCGGAAGTGACGTATCCGGGAAGGGGACGCCGGGGAGTGACATGTCCGGAAGTGGCGTAACGCTCAAGTCTGGGAGGGGAGCGGGGACGCACCGTTCCCGGCACCCGGCTCGAGCGCGTCCAGCGCCCGCCGCAACCCGGTGAGTTTGCGCTCCAGATGCGCGGCGGTGGCGACGGCGGCCGCGTCCGCGGAGTCGTCGAGCTGCTTGGACAGCGCCTCGGCCTGCTCCTCGACCGCCGCGAGCCGCGCGGAGAGCTCCGCCAGCAGCCCGGCGGGCTCCTTGGTCTCGGGATCCGGGCGGCCGGTGCCCTCCAACTGCAGCCGCAGCAGGGAGGCCTGCTCCCGCAGCTGGCAGTTCTTCATGTAGAGCTCGACGAAGACCGAGACCTTCGCGCGCAGCACCCAGGGGTCGAAGGGCTTGGAGATGTAGTCCACCGCACCCGCCGCGTAACCGCGGAAGGTGTGGTGCGGACCGTGGTTGATGGCCGTCAGGAAGATGATCGGGATGTCCCGCGTCCGCTCCCGCCGCTTGATGTGCGCCGCGGTCTCGAAGCCGTCCATGCCCGGCATCTGGACGTCCAGCAGGATCACCGCGAAGTCATCCGTCAGCAGCGCTTTGAGCGCTTCCTCCCCTGACGATGCCCGCACCAGGGTCTGATCGAGCGCGGAGAGAATGGCCTCCAGCGCCAGCAGATTCTCCGGCCGGTCATCGACCAGGAGGATCTTGGCCTTCTGCACCATGGCCCGCCCTCCTCGCCCCGGCGTGGGGCCTCCCCTGCTCGAAGAGCTCGGGGAAGCGCCGGGCGCCGCCCCAGGGGACGACTCCCTTGCGCCGCCCGTCCTTGTGCCGGTCATGGTAGCCGCACCCCGCCTGTCGCCACACCCTGTCACCGCGATGTCACTGTGCACGTAGCAAGAAACGCGGTGGGAGACCAGAAGGTTCCCCGAAACCCGCGTTTCCACACGCGTTCCACCAGCATCAGTCAGCGCCGGGCCGCATCCACTGCTCCATGACCTCGAGCAGATGGTCCGTGTCGACCGGCTTGGTGACATAGTCGGACGCGCCGGACTCGATGCTCTTCTCCCGGTCTCCCTTCATCGCCTTCGCGGTGAGCGCGATGATCGGCAGACCGGCGAACTGCGGCATCCGCCGGATCGCGGCAGTCGTCGCGTACCCATCCATCTCCGGCATCATGATGTCCATCAGAACGACCGCCACATCGTCGTGCTGCTCCAGCACTTCGATGCCCTCGCGGCCGTTCTCCGCGTACAGCACCGACAGTCCGTGCTGCTCCAGCACGCTCGTCAGCGCGAACACATTGCGGATGTCGTCGTCGACGATCAGCACCTTCTCGCCGTGGAAGCCGCCCTCGAAGCCGCGTTCCACCAGGTCCCGGCCCTTGTCCAGCCAGGCCTCCGGCGGCGTCTGCTGCCCCGGGACGCCGTTCTGGGACAGCTGCTCCGCAGCCGCGGTCCTGCGGCGCAGCCGCGCCAGACTGCCGACGCCCCGCCGCGCGGGCGTGTACGCCGCCGCAGGGGCCTCCTCGGCGCCCTCGGGCTCCTCCTTGGCCTCCTCGCCGCCCCGAGAACCGAGCAGCGGGTCGCCGGCGGGGGCAGCGATCGCCGCGGCGCCGATGGGCCCTGCGGGCGCGAGCTGCGGATAGCCCTGGGGCGGCAGCTCGGTCGGGTTGAGCGGCAGGTAGAGCGTGAACGTGGAGCCGCGGCCCGGCTCGCTGGCCGCGTGGATCTCGCCGCCCAGCAGCCGCGCGATCTCGCGGCTGATGGACAGGCCGAGGCCGGTACCGCCGTACTTCCTGCTGGTGGTGCCGTCCGCCTGCTTGAACGCCTCGAAGATCACCCGCATCTTGCTGGCCGCGATCCCGATGCCGGTGTCGGTCACCGAGAACGCGATCATGTCGGCGTCCGGGTCGCGCAGCGAGCCGTGCTCCAGCAGCTGCTCGCGGATCGTGGCCGGCACCTCCTTCCCGGCCGGCCGGATGACCAGCTCCACGGCGCCGCTGTCGGTGAACTTCACCGCGTTCGACAGCAGGTTGCGCAGCACCTGCAGCAGCCGCTGCTCGTCGGTGTGCAGGGTGGCGGGCAGCTCGGGCGAGACCCGTACGGAGAAGTCCAGGCCCTTCTCGGCGGTCAGCGGCCGGAAGGTCGCCTCGACGTAATCCACCAGCTGCACCAGGGCGATACGGGTCGGGCTGACGTCCATCTTGCCCGCCTCGACCTTCGACAGGTCGAGGATGTCGTTGATCAGCTGGAGCAGGTCGGATCCCGCTCCGTGGATCGTCTCGGCGAACTCCACCTGCTTCGGGGAGAGGTTGCCGTCGGCGTTGTCGGCGAGCAACTTGGCCAGGATCAGCAGCGAGTTGAGCGGAGTGCGCAGCTCGTGCGACATGTTGGCCAGGAACTCGGACTTGTAGCGCATCGAGACCGCGAGCTGCTCGGCGCGCTCCTCCAGGACCTGCCGCGCCTCCTCGATCTCGGTGTTCTTGACCTCGATGTCGCGATTCTGCCGGGCCAGCAGCTCGGCCTTCTCCTCCAGTTCGGCGTTGGACGCCTGGAGCGCCTTCTGCCGGTTCTCCAACTCGGCCGAGCGGATGCGCAGTTGATCGGTCAGCTCCTGCGACTGCTTGAGCAGCACCTCGGTCTTGGTGTTGACGCTGATGGTGTTGACACTCGTCGCGATCATCTCGGCGATCTGGCTGAGGAAGTCCTTCTGGATCTGCGCGAAGGGCTGGAAGGAGGCCAGCTCGATCACGCCGAGGACCTTGCCCTCGAACAGCACCGGCAGCACGATCACATGGGCCGGCGGCGCCTCACCGAGCCCCGAGGCGATCTTCAGGTAGCCCGGCGGCACGTTCTCGACCAGGATCGTGCGCTTCTCCTCGGCGGCCGTGCCGATGAGCGTCTCGCCCGGCCGGAAGGACGTCGGCATCGCGCCCATCGAGTAGCCGTACGACCCGATCAGGCGCAGCTCGTACGAGCCGTCCTCGCCGGGGCCGCCGATCTCCGCGCTGTCACCGGTCGGCATCGACAGGAAGAACGCGCCGTGCTGAGCGGAGACGACGGGGGTCAGCTCGCTCATGATGAGCCCGGCCACGTCCTTGAGGTCGCGGCGGCCCTGCATCAGACCGGAGATGCGGGCGAGGTTGCCCTTGAGCCAGTCCTGCTCCTTGTTGGCGAGCGTGGTCTCGCGCAGCGTCGCGATCATCGTGTTGATGTTGTCCTGGAGCTCCAGGATCTCGCCCGCCGCATCCACGTCGATCTTCAGGTTGAGGTCGCCGCGGGTCACGGCCGCGGCGACTGCGGCGATCGCGCGCACCTGGCGGGTCAGGTTGCCCGCCATCTCGTTCACGGACTCGGTCAGGTCGCGCCACGTGCCGTCGACGTCGCGCACCCGGGCCTGGCCGCCGAGCTGGCCTTCCGTACCCACCTCGCGGGCCACCCGCGTCACCTGCTCGGCGAAGGACGACAGCTGGTCGACCATCGTGTTGATGGTCGTCTTGAGCTCGAGGATCTCGCCCCGCGCATCGATGTCGATCTTCTTGGTGAGGTCGCCCTTGGCGATCGCGGTGGTGACCATGGCGATGTTGCGCACCTGGCCGGTCAGGTTGGACGCCATCGAGTTCACGGACTCGGTGAGGTCCTTCCACGTGCCGGAGACGCCGGGCACGCGCGCCTGGCCGCCCAGGCTGCCGTCGGTGCCCACCTCGCGGGCCACGCGCGTGACCTCGTCGGCGAACGACGACAGCGTCGTCACCATGGTGTTGACGGTGTCGGCGAGCTGCGCGACCTCGCCGCGCGCCTCGACCGTCACCTTCTTGGTCAGGTCACCGTTGGCGACCGCGCCCGCGACCTGCGAGATGTTGCGCACCTGGATGGTCAGGTTGTTGGCCATCAGGTTGACGTTGTCGCTGAGGTCCTTCCAGATGCCGGTGACGCCCGGGACTCTGGCCTGACCGCCCAGCTGGCCCTCCGTACCCACCTCGCGGGCCACCCGCGTCACCTGCTCGGCGAAGGAGGAGAGCTGGTCGACCATCGTGTTGACGGTCGTGACGAGTTCGAGGATCTCGCCCTTCGCGTCGACGGTGATCTTCTTGGACAGGTCGCCGCGCGCGACCGCGGTCGTCACCTCGGCGATGTTGCGCACCTGCGAAGTCAGGTTGTTCGCCATGAAGTTGACGGACTTGGTGAGGTCCTTCCAGGTGCCCGATACGCCCTGCACCTCGGCCTGCCCGCCGAGGATGCCCTCGGTGCCCACCTCGCGCGCCACCCGGGTCACCTGGTCGGCGAACGAGGACAGCTGGTCCACCATCGTGTTGAGGGTGTTTTTCAGCTCCAGGATCTCGCCGCGCGCGTCCACGTCGATCTTCTGGGACAGGTCACCGCGGGCGACAGCCGTGGCCACCTGGGCGATGTTGCGGACCTGGGCGGTGAGGTTGCCCGCCATGCCGTTCACGGAGTCGGTCAGATCGCGCCACACGCCCGCGACTCCGGGCACCTGCGCCTGACCGCCGAGGCGGCCGTCCGTACCCACTTCGCGGGCCACCCGCGTCACCTGCTCCGCGAATGCGGAGAGCTGGTCGACCATCGTGTTGATGGTGTTCTTGAGCTCCAGGATCTCGCCGCGGGCGTCGACCTCGATCTTCTGCGAGAGGTCGCCCCGCGCCACGGCCGTGGTCACCTGGGCGATCTGCCGCACCTGAGAAGTCAGGTTGCCGGCCATGAAGTTGACGGAGTCGGTGAGGTCCTTCCAGGTGCCGGACACGCCGTCCACCCTGGCCTGGCCGCCGAGCCGACCCTCCGTACCCACGTCCCGCGCCATACGGGTCACCTGGTCGGCGAAGGACGACAGCTGGTCCACCATCGTGTTCACGGTGTTCTTCAGCTGGAGCATCTCGCCGGAGACGTCGACCGTGACCTTTTGCGACAGATCGCCGTTCGCCACCGCCGTCGTCACCTGAGCGATGTTGCGGACCTGCCCTGTGAGGTTGCGGAAGGCGGTGTTCACCGAGTCGGTGAGGTCCTTCCACGTGCCCGCCGCGCCCGGCACCTGCGCCTGGCCGCCGAGTTCACCTTCCACACCGATCTCCCGCGCCACACGGGTCACTTCGGCGCCGAAGGACGACAGCTGGTCCACCATGGTGTTGACGGTGTTCTTCAGCTCCAGCATCTCACCGGCCACATCGACCGTGACCTTCTGCGACAGATCGCCGTTCGCCACCGCCGTCGTCACCTGAGCGATGTCCCGCACCTGCGCCGTGAGGTTGCGGAACGCGGTGTTCACCGAGTCCGTGAGGTCCTTCCACGTACCGGCCGCGCCCGGCACCTGCGCCTGGCCGCCCAGCTGCCCCTCGGCGCCGACCTCGCTCGCGACCCGCGTCACCTCGTCGGCGAAGGTGCGCAGCGTCTCGGTCATCGTGTTGATCGTTTCGGCGAGCTGGGCGACTTCGCCGCGTGCGCTCACCGTGACCTTCTGCGACAGGTCGCCGCTTGCGACCGCGGTCGTGACCTGGGCGATCCCGCGCACCTGCGCCGTCAGATTGCCCGCCATAAGGTTCACCGAGTCGGTGAGGTCCTTCCAGACGCCCGCGACGCCCGGCACCTGCGCCTGGCCGCCGAGTTCGCCCTCGGTGCCCACCTCGCGGGCGACCCGGGTCACCTCGGAGGAGAACGAGGACAGCTGGTCCACCATCGTGTTGACGGTGTTCTTCAGCTCCAGCATCTCGCCGGCCACATGGACGGTGACCTTGCGCGACAGATCGCCCTTGGCGACCGCCGTGGTGACGAGTGCGATGTCCCGCACCTGAGCGGTGAGCCGGTACGCCATGGTGTTGACCGAGTCCGTCAGGTCCTTCCATGAACCCGACATTCCGCGCACCTTGGCCTGGCCGCCGAGCTTGCCCTCGGTGCCCACCTCACTGGCCACACGGGTCACTTCATCAGTGAACGCCGACAGCTGGTCGACAAGCCCGTTGACCGTACGGCCCACCTTCAGGAACTCGCCGCGCAGCGGGTGCGCCGTCCCACTCGCGCCCATCGACCGCAGATCCATGCGCTGCGACAGATCTCCCTCGGAGACCGCAGACAGCACCCGGCCCACCTCGGATACCGGCCGGGCGAGATCGTCGACGAGCGCGTTCGACGCGTCGATCGCCGCCGCCCACGAGCCCTCACAGGCGCCCGTCTCGAGCCGTTCCGTGAGCTTTCCCTCCCGGCCGACCACCCTCCGTACTCGCGCAAGCTCGCCCGTCAGGTGCAGATTGCGGTCAGCCACCTCGTTGAAGACGGCGGCGATCTCGGACATGACACCTTCGCCCGACACCGTCAGCCGTTTCCGGAAGTTCCCGTCCCGCATCGCAACCAGTGCGGTGAGCAACCGGTTCAGCGACGCCGTATCCACTTCGGTCGTCCCGTTGCTACGGGACCGTCCGCCTTTCGCGCGCGTGCTCGCGCCCCGCGCCGCTGCGCCAGACTCCACCGTGTCCCTCCTGCGGGGTCGACCGTCCTTGCAAGGTCTTCTGTCGAAGCCTTCCCAGTGTTTCACCATGGCCCAACCAGGCCATAACAGTTCGGCAGCATCGCACACCCGCCATCGCAGTACCGTCTACCGCACTCTCGGGGCGGAAACACGCGCGACCGGCATCCGCACGGACGGCGAAGGTAAGTAACCTGGCACCCGGCTGTCCATCCGCCCGCCCTCAGGAGGGCGGTAGTGCGACGACGAGGCATCGGAGGGGCGGCCGGGACGGGAGCCGTCCGGCCATAGGGAGCGGGGATGAAGGAGCGGGGCGAGAGCCTGGTCCGGCAGGACATCGTGGACGGTGATTTCGGCCACGTATCTGAAGGACCCGGCGACTCCTCGGCGCCCGGTTCCGTCGAAAGACGGCCGGTCCCGGGGGCGGACTCCGAGACATCTGTGAGGAGAGCAGTGATCACCGCGCGGGCTACGGCCACCTTCGAGCCGGTCGGGCGCTCCGTCGCCTCCGCCCGCGCCTTCGTCCGCGACACCCTCCAGGGCTGGGGCTTCTCCGACATCGTGGACGACGCCGTCGTCCTCACCAGCGAACTGGTCACCAACGCCGTGGTGCACGCGGGCACGGCCGCCGAGGTGTTCTGCCTCCGCAACGAACGCGGCGTACGGGTCGAGGTCGCCGACCGCTACCCGGAGCGAGAACTCCCGCTCCAGAGCACCGGCCGTCACCTCGCGCACCCGGACCGTGAGGGCGGCCGCGGCCTGCTGCTGTGCGGCGCGCTCGCCAGCCGCTGGGGCGTGGAGTACACCGCGACGCACAAGCAGGTCTGGTTCCAGCTCGACCTCGCCGAGCGCCCGGCGGGCACGCGCTCCGCGGGCCCCGCCCTCCCGACCGACGCGCTCCCCGTCGCCGACTCCCGGGTCCGGGTCGCCGTCGTCCAGATCGACCGCGGCGGTGCCGTCAGCTCCTGGAACGACGACGCGCAGGAACTCTTCGGCTACGCCCCGGAGCAGGTCATCGGCAAGCCGCTCACCGACCTGGCCGCCTGGCCGCACACCCCCGGCACGGGCACCGGCATCGCCGAGGCGCTCCAGCTCTCCCGCTGGGAGGGCTCGTACGGCCTCCGCGACACCGACGGCCGCGTCGTGCCCGTCTACGCCTCGCACCTCCGCGTGCGCGACGCTCAGGGCGAGCCCTCGACCGTGCTGCTGCTGGTACGGGACCACGAGCGCGCCGTGCTCCAGACGACACTGCGCCCGGCCGCCGGCGACAGGGCCACGACGTCGGGCGACGGCCGCGGGCCCGCCGCCGACCCGTTCGAGGTCTTCATCGGCTCCCCGGCCCCGGACGACCTCGACGGCCTCCTCCAGCGCACCGTCGAGCGCGCCCGCGACATGCTCGACGGCGACGCCGCGTACCTCCTCCTGGCCACGGACGACGAGACCGAGCTGGAGGTCCGCGCCTCCACAGGGCTGCCCTCCGCCCGCCAGCGCTTCGCGCGCGTGCCCGTGGAAGCCGGTACGGGCCGCTACGGCTCGGCCCGTATGCCCTCCGTCCACGAGGACCTCACGGCCGTACCCGGCGCAGTCCCGCTCCTCGGCGGCACGGGCATGCGCTCCGTGGTCACCGTGCCGCTGAAGGTCGAGGGACGGCTGACGGGCTCGCTCGGCGTCGCCGCGGAGGGGCCGGGCCGTTACACCAACGAGGAGGCGCTGCGGCTGCAGTTCGCGGCGGACCGCATCGCCCTCGCCGTCGAGCGCGCCCGCCTCACCGAGCTCGAGCGCCTGCGCCGCGGCTCGCTCTCCTTCCTCGTCGAGGCCTCCGACCTGCTGGCAGGCACCCTCGACCGCGACCAGACCCTGGCCCTCATGGCCCAGATGACGGTCCCCACCCTCGCCACCTGGTGCGCGGTCTACACGGTCGCCGACCAGGCCTCCGAGCCGGAGCTCTCCTACGTCCTGCACGAGGACGAGGACCGCATCGACGGCATCAAGACGCTGCTCGGCAAGGTCGCACCGCCGGACCCGGTCCCGACCCCCGGCGCCCGCGTGTGGACCGCCCCCAGCGACGCCGCGCACTCCGCGGCGCTCAGGTCCTCGCTGCGCGCCGTCGACATGGGCGACCCCTCGCAGAGCACGGCAGGCCCCGGTCCTTCGCTCGCGACCGCCTCCGCGGTGGGCGGCGAGACCGTGGTGCTGCCGCTGGTCGCCCGTAACCGCGTCATCGGCATGCTGACGCTCGGCAAGCCCACCGAGGAGCACTTCCGCCAGGAGATCCTGGAGCTCGCCGAGGACCTGTCGCGCCGGGCCGCCCTCGCCCTCGACAACGCGCGGCTGTACTCCGAGCGCACCGCCATCAGCCAGTCTCTGCAGCGCAGCCTCCTGCCGCCCGAACTGCCCGAAGTGCCGGGCGTGGAGGTCGAGGTCATCTACCGCGCGGCGGGCGAGGGCAACGAGGTCGGCGGCGACTTCTACGACGTCTTCCCGATCCGCGACGGGGCGTACGGCTTCGCCATCGGCGACGTCTGCGGCACCGGTCCGGAAGCCGCCGCCGTCACCGGCCTCGCCCGGCACGCACTGCGGCTGCTCGCGCGCGAGGGCTTCGGCGGCCCCGCGGTCCTCGAGCGGCTGAATGCGGCCATCCTCGACGAGGGCGCCCGCAGCCGCTTCCTGACCCTCCTCTACGGCGAGTTGTGGCCGCAGCAGGACGGCGGCGCGATCCTCAAGGTGGTCTGCGCGGGACATCCACTGCCGCTGCGCCTGCGCCAGGACGGCAGCGTCGAGCCTGCGGCCGAACCACAGCCGCTGCTCGGCGTGATGGAGGACCTGGAGCTGTACGAGCAGACGGTCAGCCTCGATCCCGGCGATGTCCTGCTGTGCGTCACGGACGGCGTGACCGAGCGCCGGGAGGGCAGCCGCATGCTCGGCGACGACGGCCTCGTCGACGTTCTGACGACGTGTACGGGCCTCACGGCCGGGGCGGTCGCGGCGCGCATTCTGCGGGCGGTGGAACGCTTCGCCGCCGAGCCCGCGTCGGACGACATGGCGATCCTCGCGATGCGCGTCCCGGAGCCGCACGCGGCCCAGGAGGCGTGAACACGCACAACTGGCGTACACGCGGCGAGACATGGCGAAGGCCCCCGCAATTGGCGGGGGCCTTCGTATGTGGAGCCCCAATACGGAATCGAACCGTAGACCTTCTCCTTACCATGGAGACGCTCTGCCGACTGAGCTATTGGGGCGCGGCAACGGGTCAGATCATACCCGAACTCGTGTGCACTCCCGTCCGCCAACAGTGGCCGCAGATCTCGCCTATCAGGCAGGCTGCAGCAGCCCGCCGAGCGCATTGCAGGCCGACGCCACCCGCTGCAATTCCCGCCGCGTCATGCCCGCTTCGACGGGCAGAGACAGACATTCGTCGGCGGCCCGCTCGGTCTCGGGCAGCCACACGTCGCGCCGGAAGGGCGGCATGCGGTGCACCGGAGTCTGTACGGGCACGCGGCAACGGACTCCCTTGGCCCGGAGGGTCCGCGCGAAAGCGTCCCGGTCCGGCCGCCCATTGCCGGGCACGCGTACGACGTACTGGTGGAAGGTGTGCTCGACGCCGGGACGGACGCGGGGAGTGATGACGTCGCTCAGCCGCTGGCTGAGGAAGGCGGCATTGGCCTGACGCATCGCGGTTTCCACGGAGGAGCTCTGTTCTGTCTCTTGCGGTATGAGGAACAGGCCGCGGCGTCCGGCGAGTTCACCGAGCCGCGTCATGTCCGCGTGGTGGCCGAACTGGTGCACCGGCACGACGGCCGCCGTGCGCGGCGTCACCGCCGCCTCGACAGCGGCCGGGTCGAGGCAGAAGCTGTCCGCGTCTATGTCCACGTACACCGGCATCCCGCCGGCCTGCCGTACGGCCTCCACCACATCGGCGGTGCCGTACGAGGGCACGATCACCTCGTCGCCTGCGCGTACGCCCGCGCTGGTCAGAGCGCGCTGAAGCCCAACTGCAGGATGTCCCAGTCCCATGGCACGGATCGTGCCCCCGCAACGTGAACTCCAAGTGGCGGGCAACACAACGTAAGAGAGCCCTATCGGGAACCGAAGCTCCCGACAGGGCTCTCTCTCAATGTTTGTTCGGCGGCGTCCTACTCTCCCACAGGGTCCCCCCTGCAGTACCATCGGCGCTGAAAGGCTTAGCTTCCGGGTTCGGAATGTAACCGGGCGTTTCCCTAACGCAATGACCACCGAA